>NZ_JACCAE010000001.1:2405446-2706127 GCF_013409205.1 Janibacter cremeus | reverse complement strand
TGCACCTCCCGGACCGGGGCGACGCTTCACTCGCCGGGCTGAAGTCGTCGGAGAGCTCCGGGCGTCGGATCCCAGGGCGTGGTCGGACGCAACCCGGTGGGCACCTCGTGCAGGTGGCGCAGCCATCCGGCGAGTCATCGGCGGGTGCGGGGCACGCGGTCTCCGGTCACGAGCGCTCCCGCGCGTGGCGCGTCGAACCGCTGCCCGAGGAGGTCGCCGCCGCTCGTCTCCCGGAGCCGACCACCGAACGGATGCCGCTCGGCCTCGGTGGTTCGGGGGTCGAGCCGGTGGTCTGGCGCGTCCCCGGTGCCCGGAGGATGCTCGTCTGCGGCCCCCCGGGCAGCGGCCGCACGACGACGCTGGTCACGATCGCCCGGCAAGCCATGGCCGCAGGTCACCCAGTGGCGCTCCTCGGCGGGAGCGACCTGACCCATCACCCGGACCTGGCCGACGCCACCGTCTGTGACCCCCAGGACCGCGATGGCCTCATCGCCCTGCGCCGCGCGCATCCGGACCTTGCGGTCGTCATCGACGATGCCGAACGCGTCGAGGACGAACCCGTCGCCGATGTGGTCAAGGAGATCCTGCGTCGGGCCGACGGCGACCGCGGGCTGGTCGTGGCGTCCACCGCCACACAGACGGCCGCAACCCGGGTGCGCGGGCTCGTCGCGGAGATCGCGCGCACCCGTGCCGGGGTTCTCCTGCAGCCGACGAGCCGCAGCGACGGGGACGCCCTCGGCCTGCGCGTTCCGCCACTCCCGCGCCTCCCCGGCCGCGGCTACCTGATCACCCAGGGCCGAGCCGAGGAGATCCAGGTGGCAAGTGGGACTGTGCCGGCAGGAGAAGGGTGACCGGCACGAAGGGGCAAGGGTGGGATCGGCCCGGCTCAGGCCGCTGCCCGGACCTATAGGACAAGGCGCAGTCGATTATCTACGATTCCGGGCGGTGCGCCAAGGGCACGACGAGACTCACGAAGGATGCCCGCGAACCGCCCTCGGTGCCTCACGAAGGAAATGCCCGCGAAATCGGTGGATGCTGCTGGGGCATGGGAAGTGAGTTGTCGATGGCCTCTCGTGCCGAGGTGACGAACAAGTACGCCAAGGCGTACGCGAAGGCGAGCAAGAAGGATCGGGGCCGAATGCTCGATGAGGTGGTCTCGGTGACCGGCTGGTCCCGGGACAACGCCCGCCGCCGGCTTGTCGCAGCCGCCACGGCGCCGCCGGGGCCGGGCCGGGTGGTCGCGGCGGCGATGCGCAAACCGCGGGCGCCGAAGTTCTCCTACGACGCGCGCAAGGTGCTGCAGCGGGTGTGGGCCGCCTCTGGCGGGCAGTGCGGGAAGTACCTGGTGGTCTCGATGCGCGTGCACCTGGACGCGCTGGAGCGCCACGGCGAGCTCGTCGACGGCGTCGATCGCTACAGTCGCGCGGTACGCACCGAACTGCTGTCGATGAGCGCCGCGTCGATCGACCGGTACCTCGCCCCGGCCAAGGCCAAGGACGCCATCGGTGGGGTCGCCACGACCAAGCCCTCGCCGCTGCTTCGTTCGAGCATCGCCATCCGCCGGGCCGGGGACGAGGTCGAGGACGAGCCGGGGTTCTTCGAGGGCGACACCGTCGCGCACTGCGGACCCACCCTCAAGGGTGAGTTCGCGCGCACGGTCAACCTGACCGATGTGCACACCGGCTGGGTCTTCACCCGCACCATCCGCAACAACGCGCACACCCACATCCTGACCGCGCTGCAGGCCGCCGTGAATGAAATCCCTTGCGCGGTAACGGGACTCGACTTCGACAACGGTGGCGAGTTCCTCAACCATCCCGTCATCGACTGGGCCGCCGACCGCAAGATCTACTTCACCCGGTCCCGGCCGTACAAGAAGAACGACCAGGCCACCGTCGAGTCGAAGAACAACCACCTGGTGCGCAAGTACGCCTTCTACTACCGCTACGACACCCCCGAGGAACGCGCCGTCCTGGCCCGGCTGTGGCCGCTGGTCAACGACCGGCTGAACTATCTGACCCCGACGAAGAAGCCGATCGGGTACGGCAGCGACCGCAACGGGCGCCGCACCCGCCTGTACGACCCGCCCCAGACCCCGCTGGACCGGCTCCTGACCGCCGACGTCCTCTCGCCCGCCCAGCAGGCCGAGCTGACCGCCTACCGCGACACGCTCAACCCCGCCGAGTTCGCCCGCCGGATCGGCGACCTGCAAGAGCGACTGGTCCTGCTGGCCAAGGACAAGACCGAACAGCTCTACCTGGCCAGCTTCCCCTCAGCCCTGCCCAACGTCCACAAAGGCATCCGCGTGCGAGCCAGCTGACACGCCACCCACTTTCGCGGGCACTTCCTACCTGAGGCACGGATCTCATTTCGCGGGCATCTTGACGTGAGGCACTACGGGGCAGATCCCACTCTTGTCCCGGCAACCCGCGAGGATCAGGCCACCGGAGGCGTGCGCGGCGGCGAGGTGCGCCGCTCCCCCGTCGCCTCGAAGGCCGCCGCCATGGTCAGCAACGCGTTGTCGTCCCAGCCGCGCCCGGCGAAGGTCAGCCCGACCGGCATGCCGATGTCGGCCATCGTGCCCATCGGGACCGTGACCGTGGGGATGCCCAGGTGGCGCGGGACGAGATTGCCGTTGGCCACCCAGACGCCGTTGCGCCACCCCAGGTCCGCCGAGGACTCGCTGACGTCCATGTCCGCGGGGGCGACATCGGCGACCGCGGGAAAGATCACCGCGTCCAGGCCGAGCGCGTCCATCCACTCCTCGAGGTCCACCCGGCGGGTCTCCTCGAGGCCGCGCAGACCCCCTTCCAGCAGTGGGAGCGAGGTGACGTCCCCGACGACCCCCTCCTGACGTGCCCGGGTGACGTAGTCGGCGAGGTCGAAGTCGAGATCCCCGTAGCGATCGGGCAGCGCACCCTCCGGCTGCGGGAAGATCGCCGGCCCGTCGACATCGACGAGCCGGTTCAGGTGCGGGTCGCCGTTGGCGCGCAGGAAGGTCTCCCAGCCCCACATCGACTGCTGCCAGATCTCCTCCTCCAGATACCCCGGCGGCAGCAGGCCACGGGTCGCGACCGTCGGGGCACCGGCGCGGTCGCCCTCGTAGTTCGACACCACCGGGAAGTCCGTCTCGACGACCTGCGCGCCGGCCGCGTCGAGGTCCACGCGCGCCGCCTCGAAGAGCGCCAGGATGCCGGGTCGGGGCACGATCGCCTCCCCCGTCGGCCCACCGAAACCGGTGCCTGTCCCGGCCTCCTGGTCGGTCCCGAGGTACATCCGCGGCACCCCGAGGCGCAGCCCGCGAAGGGGGCTCGGGTCACCAGCGCGCAGGGCCGGGTAGGAGGGCGGACGCACGCTCGAGGACGCGGGCACCTCGATCCACGGCTGGGTGCGCCACAGGTCCCCCGTGGTGTCGAGGTCGTCGGCGACGACGACGTCGAGCACCTCGAGCAGGTCGGCCATCGTGCGGGTCTGCGGGACGACGACGTCCATCGACGGCACGAGCGGCCAGTTGCCACGCACCGAGATCACGCCTCGCGAGGGCGTGTAGGCGCACAGTGCGTTGTTGCTCGCCGGCGCCCGACCGGAGGACCACGTCTCCTCACCGAGGCCGAAGGCCGCGAAGCTCGCCGCCGTGGCCGTCCCCGACCCGTTGGACGAGCCGGAGGCGAAGGCCGCGGTGAGGAAGTCGGCGTTGTAGGGGCTCTCGGCCCGGCCGTACACGCCCCGCTGCATTCCTCCGTTGGCCATCGGCGGCATGTTCGTCAGGCCGATGAGTACCGCGCCACCCGCGCGCAGTCGCGCGATGGTGAATGCATCGTGCTGGGCCACCAACTCGGCGAAGGCCGGGGAGCCGCTGGCGCAGGTCAACCCCCGGGCGAGGTAGGAGTCCTTGGCCGTGTACGGGATCCCGTCGAGCGGACCGAGCGGCGCCCCCTCGGCGCGGCGGCGGTCGGCGGCCCGGGCATCCCGCAGCGCCTGCGGGTTGGGTACGACCACGGCGTTGAGCCGGATGCCCTCGGTGTCGTACGCGGCGATCCGGTCGAGGTAGGCCCTCACCAGGTCCTCGCTCGTCGTCCCACCCGAGACCAGCGCGGCACGCAGCGAGGCGATGTCCGCCTCGACGACGTCGACGCCGCCCGTCACAGGGCCCGGTCCTCGATGTCGTGCGCCGGCGAGAGCACGGCGGCGGCAATACCGACGATCGCCAGGAGCGCCAACCCCAGGCCGAACCACAGCCCCGTCGACGTGCCCAGCGTCCACGACGCCGGCAGGAGGAGCAGGTTCCACACGATGGTCGGGGTCCGGGGCCACAATCGCCCGCGCAACCACGACATGCCGACGGCGAGCAGCAGGATGGCGAAGATCAACGAGACCACGAGCGACATGGACGCCGTGTTGGCATCGAAGGCCCGGTCCCCGAGCAGCTCCAGCGCGTACGACCCTGCGGTCACGAAGAGCAGGGCCGACTCGACGAGGCAGACGGCGCCGGCCGCGCGCGGAGGTACCAAGTGGTCAATGGGAAGCTGCGGAATGCTCACGCCAGAAGGGTAGGTGACGCGGCACACGTCAAGTGACACCCGAGTAAGTCTCGACACACAGGGTGGTCATCGCGGTAGGTTTGACCTTCGTGTGCCTGACACAAGGAAATTTTTCCGGTTGTCCGGATCGTTGTCCCTCAGGCACCGCAGACCCAGGCCATTGACGACCTCCCCCGAAACCAAGGAGCACATCCCCCATGGATTGGCGCGACCGCGCAGCCTGTCTGGACGAGGATCCAGAACTCTTCTTCCCCATCGGCAACACCGGCCCCGCGATCGCCCAGATCGAGGAGGCCAAGAAGGTGTGCCGTCGCTGCGAGGTCATCGACGAGTGTCTCCAGTGGGCCATCGAGACCGGTCAGGACGCCGGCGTCTGGGGCGGACTCTCCGAGGACGAGCGCCGCGCGCTCAAGCGCCGCAAGGCCCGCGCCCGCCGCGCCGGCTGAGTCCCCAACGCACGCTGACCGCCGTCTCCGAGCACCTGCTCGGGGGCGGTTTCGTCGTGCGGGCGCAGGTCAGCGGTTGACGCCCTGCAGGCGGGCGCTGAAGCGCACGCGCGTCCCCCTCGGCTCGGCATCGTCCCACCGGATCTGGCCACCGAGGTCCTGGACCATCGACGTGACGATCCGCGTGCCCAGACCGGCCCGGCTCGGTCGGAATCCCCGCGGCAGGCCCTCACCGTCGTCGACGACGGTGACCCGCAGGATGTCCGTCTCCCCCTCGTCGGTGCGGTGCGCATCCACCTCGACGCTCCCGCCGTTCGGGATCCCGTGCTCGACGGCGTTCTGGATCAACTCGGAGAGGATGAGGCCGATGGCCGTCGCGTCCTCGGCCTGCATCGTCCCGAAGGACCCGGTGAATCGGGAGTCGATCGCACCCGTCGTCCGTGCCACCTCGACGACCGCCCGCAGCCCCCGGACCGCGACATCGTCGAAGTCGACCGTGTCCGAGAACCCCGTGCTCAGCGCCTCGTAGATCAACGCGATGACGCCGACGCGTCGTTCTGCCTCCTTCAGCGCCGTGCGGGCCGACTCCTGGGGCATCCGCCGGGACTGCATGCGCAGCAGCGCCGCCACCGTCTGGAGGTTGTTCTTCACCCGGTGGTGGATCTCGCGGACGGTCTGGTCCTTGGTCATCAGTTCCTCGCCGTGGCGGCGCAGCTCGGAGATGTCCCGGACCAGGACGATCGCCCCATGGCGATGTCTGCCCGCCATCAGGGGGATCGCGCGCATCGCGAGTGCAGCTCCGTCGGTGCTGACGTCGGCGCGCCACGCCGCCCGACCCATCGCCACCATGGCCAGGCTCTCGTCGACCTGCCCCACCTGGCCGGTGACACCACTGACCACCCGGGCGAGAACCTCCGACTCGAGTGGCCCCTGGTGGCCCAGTTGGCGGATGGCACTGACCGCATTGGGCGAGGCATACTCGACGACCCCCGACTCGTCCAGCCGGATCACCCCGTCGCCCACGCGAGGCGACCCCTGCCGCGCGCCGCCGGGCGTGGACGACTGCATGGGCCAGCTGCCTTCGGGCACCATGGCGAAGAGATCGTCCCCCATCGCCGCATAACCCTCCTCGAGGCGGGTGTGCGGCCGTCCGCTGTCCAACAGATCATGGATGCTCAACACGCCGATCGTTCGCCCGTCCCGGCGCACGGGCCGGGCCCGCTCGTGGATCAAATCCTGCCCACGCGCACGCACGTGCTCGCTCATCCCCTGCTCGGCGGCGTCGGCGACGAGCTCGCCGAAGACGGCGCTCGCGCCCAGGCCGACGGCGTCCTCGACGAAGACCATCGGTCCGGTCATAGGCCGGGTGTGGGCGGCAGCGACCCAACCATCCTCCTGGGCGATCCACAGGACGAGGTCACTGAAGGCGAGGTCGGCGAGCACCTGCCAGTCCTCGATGAGCAGGTGCAACCGCTCGGGGTCTCCCCGCTCGAGGCCGGGGGTGATCCGCAGGAAGTCCGCAAGTGTCTGCACGCCGCGATCCTAACGACGGGCAGACACCGGCCATCGGGTCATCGGGTCACCGAGCGCAGCGTGCGCAACGCGACCGACAGCGCAGCCACACCGGGGTCGCTCAGCTGCCGGATCCCGGCGAGCTGGGTTTCGACCCGCGCCACGGCCTCGTCGTGGTCGTGGCGCCAGGCCGTGTACCGCTCCTGCGCATCGGCGCCGTCCCGGTCGAGGACCGATCGGGTCAGCGTCTGCAGGGTCGCGTAGAGGTCGTCCCGCAGCGCGGCACGGGCCAGCGAGTCCCACTGCTGCTCGCGGGGCAGGTGCGTGACCATCGTGAGCAGTTCGTCGATGCCGAAGGACTCCGACAGCAGGAAGTAGGCCTCCGCCACCTCGCGCGGCGTGCGCCCGCTGTCGTGCGCCATGTCGATGATGTCCAGAAGGGCGAAGCTGTCCAGCAGCGAGGCCGCGGAGCGGGCAAGGTCGTCGGGCACTCCGTCGCCGGCGAGTTCATCGGCCTTGTGCGCCAAGCGCTCCGCCTGCGACCCGTCGAGGAACATCGGGACCAGCGGCGCGAGGCGGGAGACCTCCGCGAACCGCCCGATCTCCTCCGCCGGTTGCAGCCGCCCCGGACGGGAGGCGAGGAACCACCGCACCGAGCGGTCCATCAGCCGACGGAACTCCAGGTACAGACGGGTCTGCACCTGGGTGGGCACGACGTTGTCGAGGGTCTCGACGCGAGCGACGAAGTCGTCGAGGCCGAAGACCTCCCGGCTGACGAGGAAGGCTCGGGCGATCTGGACCGGCGTCGCACTCGTCTCCTCGACGGCCCGCTGGACGAACGTGATCCCACCACGGTTGACGAGGTCGTTCGCCACGGCGGTGATCACGATCTCCCGGCGAAGGGGGTGCCCCGCCAGGTCCTCGGCGAACCTGTCGTCCCGCAGTGGGCCGGGGAAGTAGTTGCGCAGCTGGCGCTCGGTGGCCGGGTCGTCCGGCAGGTCCGACTCGAGCAGGTCCTCCTTGAGGGCCATCTTGGAGTAGGCAAGCAGCACCGCCAGCTCCGGCGAGGTCAGGCCCCTCCCCTCGGCGAGGAGGTCCTTCACCTCGCTGGTGCCGGGCAGGAACTCCAGCTCGCGGTCGAGGTCGCCACGATCGGTGAGCGTCTCCATCAGGCGCTCGTGCACGGTGATCATCGTGCCGTCCTGGGCACGCGCATTGCCCACGAGGACGTTCTGCTCGTAGTTGTCGCGCAGCACCTGCTCGGCGACCTCGTCGGTCATCGACGCGAGCAACTCGACGCGGTCGTCCTCGTCGAGGGCGCCACGCCGGATGGCTTCACCGAGGAGGATCTTGATGTTGACCTCCCGGTCCGAGGTGTCCACACCGGCGGAGTTGTCCAGGGCATCGGTGTTGATGCGCGTCCCGGAGTGGGCCGCCTCGACGCGGCCGCGCTGGGTGGCCCCCAGGTTGCCCCCTTCGCCGACGACCCGGGCACGGACCATGGAGCCGGTGATGCGGATCGCGTCGTTGGCCCGGTCGCCGACCGCCGCATCGGACTCCTGCGCGGACTTGATGTACGTGCCGATCCCGCCGTTCCACAGCAGGTCGACCGGCGCCTGCAGCACTGCGTGGATCAGCTCGTTGGGGGTGAGGTCCACCGGACCGTCGAGCCCGAGCGCACGTGCGGCCTGCTCGCTCACGGGCACCGACTTGGCGTTGCGGGACCAGACGCCGCCACCCTCGCTGATCAGGGACCGGTCGTAGTCGTCCCAGGTGCTGCGCGGGAGGGCGAAGAGTCGCTCGCGCTCGGCGAAGGACGATGCGGCGTCGGGCTCGGGGTCGATGAACACGTGCATGTGGTTGAAGGCGGCGACGAGCCGGATGTGCTGCGACAGCAGCATCCCGTTGCCGAAGACGTCGCCGGCCATGTCACCGACCCCGACGACGGTGAAGTCCTGCGTCTGGGTGTCGTGACCGAGCTCGCGGAAGTGTCGTTTGACCGACTCCCACGCGCCGCGGGCCGTGATCCCCATCCCCTTGTGGTCGTAGCCGACCGACCCGCCGGAGGCGAAGGCGTCGTCGAGCCAGAAGCCGTACTCACGGGCGATCGAGTTGGCGAGGTCGGAGAAGGACGCGGTCCCCTTGTCGGCCGCCACGACGAGGTAGGAGTCGTCGCCGTCGTGCCGGACCACCCGCCCCGGCGGGACGATCTCGCCGTGGACGCGGTTGTCGGTGACGTCGAGCAACCCCGAGATGAAGCTCCGGTACGCCGAGCGGCCGGCCTCCATCCAGGCATCACGGTCGAGCGCCGGGTCGGGCAGCTGCTTGGCGAAGAACCCGCCCTTGCTCCCCGTCGGCACGATGACCGCGTTCTTGACCATCTGCGCCTTGACGAGGCCGAGCACCTCCGTGCGGAAGTCGTCACGCCGGTCGCTCCAGCGCAGCCCTCCTCGGGCCACCGCGCCGAATCGCAGGTGCACGCCCTCCACCTGTGGGCTGTGCACCCAGATCTCGAAGGCCGGGTGCGGCTTGGGCATGTCCGGGATCCGGGCCGGCTCGATCTTGAAGGACATCCGGGGCAGGGGCGCACCCGCCTCGTCGGTGACGAAGTAGCTGGTGCGCAGCACGGCGCGGACGAAGCCGCAGAAGGAGCGGATGATGCGGTCGTGCTCGAGCGAGGAGACGTCCTCCAGTGCCGCGTCGATCCGGGCGATGATCTCGGCCTCGGCCGCCTCGCGTGCCTCCCCCGCAGTCGCGTCGAAGCGGTCCGGGTCGAACCGTGTCTCGAACAGCTCGACGATGTCCCGGGCCACGGCCTGGTGCTCGACGAGTGCGGACTCGAGCGTGCGCTGCCCCCAGGAGCTGCCCGCTTGGCGCAGGTAGCGGGCGACGGCTCGCAGCAGGGCCGTCTGGCGCCAGGTCAGGCCGGCACGGATCACCAGGGCGTTGAATCCGTCGGAGTCGGCACTGCCCGACTGGACGGCCGCCACCGCGGACTCGACGAGATCGCGCAGCTTCTCGTGGTCGTGCGCCTCCCACACCGCGGGGTCGTCGACGCGCAACCTGAAGTCGTAGATGCCCGCGGTGACGCCGTCCCCGCGGGTGAGCTCATAGGGCTCCTCCTCGGTGACCTGGACGCCCAGGTCCCGGAAGATCGGCATCAGGTCGTCGAGGATGAGCTCCTCGATGCTGAAGATCTTGAATCGGCGGACCGCGGGGTCCGCAGCGTGGCCGTGGTTCGGGCGGGGGTTGTACAGCGCGCAGGCGAAGGGGGTCCCCTGCTCGAGGAGCGCAAGGTTCTTCAGGTCGGCCACCGCCTGGACGGAGTCGAAGTCCTCCTCGTAGTCGGCGGGGAAGCCACCTGCCCACGGGGAGATCAGCTGCTCGGCGACGTCCCGACCGACGAGTTCCTCCGCCTTGCGCGTGAGTCGCTCCTCCCACGTCAGGACGGCCCCGGTGATGGCCTCGTCGATGTCATCGCGGGCCCGTCCCTCGGGCAGCCGGACCCCGTTGCTCCCCCGCAGGATGTAGTACAACCGGGCCATCGGCTCCTCGGAGACGTGCGCGGTGAAGGTGACCTCGTCCGCGCCGGTGGCCTCGCAGAGCTGCTCCTCGACCCGATGGCGCACCACGGTGGTGTAGCGGTCACGGGGCAGGTAGATCATCGCCGTGACGAACTGCCCGCCGGAGTCCAGCCGCAGGAAGGTGGCCGTGCGCATGCGGTGGACCATCTGCTGGATGCGGGTGACCACCCGCAGGAGGTGCTCCACGGGCGCCTGGAAGAGCTCGTCACGCGGGAAGGTCTCGAACAGCCGTCGGGCGAAGCCACCGGAGTGGCTGTTGCGGGTCCACCCGGAGCGGTCGAGGACCGCCTGCACCTTGTCGGCGATGAGCGGGATCGTCAGCACCGAGCTGGTGTAGGCGGTGGACGAGAAGAGTCCGGCGAGCCGACGCTCCACGAGCATGCCGTCCTCGTCGTGGACCCGCACGGCGATGAGGTCGGGATGGGTCACCCGGTGCACCGGCAGGACCGACCGCGACTTGCCGATCGACAAGCAGGTGCCGACTGCATCCTGCTCGCGGGTGCCGCTGCCGAGCGGGGTGATCGACTCGGCCGTGGAGTCCTCGCGCAGGATTCCCAACCCGCTGCCCGGGATGGGGGTGACCGCGACCGAGCCGTCGGCGCCGGCCTCGACCTCGTGGTCGCGGACACCGATGAAGGTGAAGTGGTGGTCGACGAGCCACCGGAGGAACTCCGCGGCCGCCTGCTGCGACGCGCTCGAGCCCGGTCCCCGACCTGCCTCGAGATCGGCTGCCAGCTCCAGGGTCGCGTCCTGCATCGGCTGCCAGTCGTCGACGGCCATCACGACGTCGTCGATCACTTCGCTGACTCGCTCCTCGACGACCGCGTGGTCGTACTGGTCCTCGAGCTCGATGCGGATCCACGACTCCTCGACCGCCTCGGCCCCGGCACGGTCCTGCCTCGGGTCCACGTCGAGGACCTCGACCAGCGCGCCCTGCTCGTCACGACGGACGGCGAACTGCGGGTGGAGCAGCAGGGAGACGCCGATACCCTGCCCGGCGAGCTCGCCGAGGACGGAGTCGACGAGGAAGGGGCGGTCAGCGGTGACGATGTGCAGGACACCGTCTGCGGCGCGTACGACGGTCTCCTCGGGGTGGCGGTGCAGGGCAGCATCCCGATGGGCGAGCGCCATGTCGACCAGAGCCCGGGGGCCTCTCCCCTGCAGCTCCGTGATGTCTCCGTGTCGGAGGTATCGCTCCACGAAGGCCGGGTCGACCCCGGCGGCGGTGGCGGCCTCGACGAGCGCTGCAGGGTCTCCGAGCACGGCGTCAGGGGCAGAAGTGGCAGGCAGTTGAGCCATGGATGGGCGTCCTCGTTCTGCATCTCGCGGGTGGTGGGGACGGCGTTGTCCCCACGTCGAGCCTAGTACCACCATGATGCACGTCACACAGCCGACCCGCCGTGCCCGTCGGTCCGCTCGATGGGCCTGTGGACACGCGGAGGCGCCACCCTCGCCAGCGTCGCTACGCTGGCCGGACCATGCCCCCTTCGCACCCGCGCCCCGAGGACGCAGCCGCGCTCGTCGACGCGCTCACCGCGACCGGCGACCACTGCGCCGCCGAGGGCGAGGCGCTGATCGACCACCTGGTCACGGTCGGCGACCACGCCACCCAGGCCGCCCTGGAGACGACGATCGACGCCGCGGTCGACGTCCTGCGCGAGCTCTCCGCGACATGCCGTGAGCTGTCGCTGGCCCTGTCCGCCGATGCGGCACCGGCCCGTCGCACGAGTCGGGCCAGCGCCCGGGTGCAGGATCCGCGATGACCACCCCGCTGCTGGGCGACCCCGCCTCGATGAGCGCCCTCGGCGCCTCCCTGCGACGCACTGCGGTCCATCTGACCGCTGACGGTGAGGCCCTCGCGAGCGCCGTGGCCCGGGCGACCCCCGGCTGGCGGGGTCCGCGCTCGGTCCAGCTGCGCGGGCGCACCTCGACCGCGGCCGAGCAGACCACTGCCGTCGCGAGCGCCCTCGACGAGGTCGGACGCTCACTCCAGAGCGCCGCGGCCGACCTGTCCGCGGCGATCGCCCGCCTGCGCGAGCTCGAGGACGCCGCGGCCACGATGGGGCTGGAGGTGCGCGAGGGTGCCGTGACCAGGGGATGGGGCATCACCGGTGTCGCGGACGCCGCAGCGGTCCGCGACGAGGACGACCGGCGTCTCCACCTCCAGGAGCGGGTCCACCAAAGCGTCACCGCCCTGGGCCGCCACCGTGCCCGGCTGGCCAAGGACCTCGCTCGCGCCCAGGAGCTGCTGGCCCGCGCCGCCGACGAACTGCGCCGATGACACCGGAGCCACCCCGACGGGGCTAGCGTGTCGCCATGAAGATCTCGCGCACCACCTACTTCGACGCCGGCGTCGAGGACGTCTTCGCCGTCATCGCCAGCGAGGACCACCAGCGGGCGAAGGTCGCAACTCGGCTCGGCCGGTCGAGCGCGACGGCCACCGACCTGGGCGGTGGCCGCACGGACGTGCGCACCGAGCGGGTGCTGCCCACGCACGGCATGCCCGCGGCCGTCTCGTCCCTCGTCGGGGACACCCTGACGGTGACGGAGGAGCAGACGTGGCGACCGGCCGGCCCGGACGGCTCACGGACCGCCGATCTCGGGATCCGGGTCGCGGGGGCACCGGTCCAGCTGCGCGGGACGGTGACCCTGTCACCAGCGGGCGAAGGGAGCCACCTGGTCGTCGACGCCGACCTCACCTGCTCGGTGCCCATCCTGGGCAGGAAGATCGAGTCCGCGGCGAAGCCGACGATCGAGGAGACCTTCGACCACGAGGTGCGACTGCTCAGGGAGAGACTGCGCTGACCAGCCCGTCCAGCTCGGTGACGTCGTACCAGAGCAGGTCGTCGTAGCCGGTTCCGACATCACCGCTGCCCTCCTCGACGTGGAATGACACGACCTCGTCCAGGCGCAGCCGCTCCTGCCCGGCCAGGAGAGCTCCATCGCCGGCATCCTCGCGCGGGCCCGTGTCCGCGGCGGCCACGACGCGAGCGCCGGGCCCCAGTGCGCGGGCGGAGTCCAGCGCCTGGCACATCGCCTCGAACTCCAGGTCCTCCTCGTCGGCTGCGGGGTCAGCAGCCCGCAGCGCGCTGGTCACGCCGTGTGCCTGCCGTGCGGGCAGGTCAGCGGCGTCGCGGACCTCGGTGAGCTCGCCGACGAGCATCGGCAGGTAGACGCGCATCAGTACGACCGGCCCGATCCGGGGGTCGTGCGCAGCTCGGCGAGGGCGTCCTCGATGCACTGGGCGAGAAGCCCGAGGTCGGCCAGGGTCTCCCGGTCACCGTTGAGGCCGAAGTACACCTTGCCGTCGTAGGACGTGAGGCCGATGGCCAGTCCCTGCTCGCGGCCCAGCGGCATCACGGGGTAGGTCTCGCACAACCGCGACCCCTCGACGTAGAGCGCCTGCTGGGGTCCGGGGACGTTGGTGATGACGAGGTTGGACAGGCGACGTGACATGGCGCTGCCCAGACGGGCTCCGAGACTGTGCAGGGTCGGCGGGGCGAAACCGCCGATCGAGGCGAGCGACCCCGCGTCGACGCCTTCGGCCGACGCCGACTCGATCTGCTGACGCATCGCGAAGGAGATCTGGTGCAGCCGCATCGAGGGGGTGTTCTCCCCGATGGGCAGGTCGATGAAGCAGGCGGTCATGGCCGCATCGGTGAGCTGGTCTCCGGTGCCGTTCACGATGCTCACCGGCACCATGGCGCGAACCTTGGAGGCGCCGGTGACGGGCAGGCCACGCGTCTGCATCCAGCAGCGCAGGGCCCCGGTGACGGTGGCGAGGATGACGTCGTTGATCGTCACGTCGTCGACGTAGCGGCCTCGGGTCAGGCGGCTGCGCACCTGACGGTAGTCGTCGAGGTCGGTCTCGACCATGACATAGCGGCGGGCGGCACCCACCGGGGCATTGAGCGGGGAGCTCGGGGCGGGCTTGGCGCCGACCCTGGCGAGGGTGGAGACGACCCGACCGGTCGTCTCCACGGCCCGGCGTCCGGTCTCGCCCACATCGCCCAGCCCGGCGCGCACACCCTGGATGACGCGGGCGGGGTTGATGACCGAGCCGAGGACCGCGTCGGCGACCAGCCGCAGGTGGGATGGCTCCGGGTTCGGCTCCCCGGCGCGCTGGTCGACCGGTACCGCTTCGGGGTCGATGATCAGGTGGGCGAGATCGACCGCGTGGATGCCGTCGACCATCGCCTGGTGGACCTTGGTGATGATGGCGAACGTGCCGTCCGCCATCCCTTCGACGAAGTAGGCCTCCCACAGCGGTCGGTCCCGGTCGAGGGGTCGGGCCATGATCCGGGCGACGAAGTCCTCGAGCTCGATCCCCGAGCCCGGAGCGGGCAGCGCCGAGCGACGCACGTGGTAGGTCAGGTCGAAGTGGACGTCGTCGACCCACACGGGGTTGTCCAGCCGTGCGGGGACCGGGCGGATGCGCTGGCGGTACCGGGCGTGACCGGCGATCCGGTCCCCGACCACGGCGACGAAGCGGTCGTAGTCGAACCCCTCGGCCGGGGGCTGGAAGATCATGACGGAGCCGACGTGCATCGGCAGGGTCGACTCCTCCACGTAGAGGAAGGCCGCGTCGAGGGCACCGAGTCTGTTCACCACGCCGTCATGGTGACACGGACCGACCGATCAGGCACCCCCCTGCGGGTGTGACGTCATCGGTGGGAGGCGGGCAACGCGAGGTCGGCGCAACCATCGCCGTGCCGGGCGTCGGATCGGGCTGCGCCCGGTGAAGAGAGCGGCAACCTGGCCGATCGCCAGCCGCAGCTCGCTCTCGGGCGCGCACTCGACCAGCGTCTGCCCGGACAACAGCCCGGCGTCCGCTGCAACAGGGTCATCGGGGAGGAAGATCACGTCGTCGAGGCCGGCGAAGCGCTCCAGGGACTCCGCGACCCGGCGACGAGGATCCGGACCGACCGAGGAGGCGCGTACGCGGTTGACTACCGGCCGCGGTCGCGGTGAGCGCACCTGCCCGACGGCCTGGACGGCCCGGACCATCCGCTGCAGCCCGATCGGGTCAGCAGCCCCGACGAGCAGCAGCTCGTCCGACTCGGCGAGTGCCGTCAGGGTCGTCGCGTTGCGTCGCGGAGCGAGGGTGTCGTAGCTCAGCTCCTCGTCGTCCTCGATGTTGAAGCCACAGTCGAGGACGACGACGGCGGCCAGTGACCTCGCGAGCTCGATGATCTGCTCGATGGCAGCGGGACGCACCTCGGTCCACCGGCTGGCGGTGGGGATCCCGGTGAGCACGCGCAGGCCGGGGGCAACCTCGACGGCCAGCCGGGCCAGCGACGGCAGGTCCAGGGTGCCCAGCTCCGACGCCCGGGCCGCGGCAGCCAGTCCCGGCGCCTCGTCGAGCACGCTGAGCAGCTGCGCCACCGAGGCACCGTAGGTGTCCAGGTCGACGAGCAGGGCGGGTGTCCCGCTCGCGGCCACCTCGCTGGCGAGGTTGACCGCAAGCGTGCTGCGTCCGGGGCCCCCCGTCGGGCCCCACACGGCGACGACGGTCCCGGGAGCGTCGTCGCGCGGGCGGGGGGTCTGCTCGTCCTCGGCCTCCTCGTCGATGGGCGAAGGGGGGCCCTCCCCGGCGGCCGACTCGTCGAGGTCGAGCGCGAGTCCGGCGATCGCGGCCATGGTGACGTCCGCGGACGTCAACGCCTCCACGAGTTCCTCCCGGGGGGTACCGAGGTGGATGTGCTGCGGGATCCCCAGTTGGCGCAGTTGACGCTCCTGGTCCTCGGCCCCCTCCCGGCTCGCACCCACGACCCGCACCCCGTGGTCGGTCAGGTGGCTGAGGGCATCTCGGTCCAGTCCGCGCAGCTCGCCGGAGACGAGGGCGACGTCGCCGCGACCGGCGGAGGCGGCCGCCAGCAGGTCGGCCAGGTCGGCGCAGCGTCTGCCCACCACCACGCCAGGGAGCCGATCGACGATCTCGACCATGCGCCCCTCCCAGTCGGGACCGAGCGCCGTCAGGACCGTCGCACTCACGTGTCGTCCCTCCGCTCGCTGCTGGACTCCAGCACCAGCTTCACCGGGGTGTCCTTCTGGTCGTAGGAGAGGATGTCGGCCACCCGCCCCTCCGGCACGACGATCACCGCGGCCGACCCGGCCCCGGCGCCCAGGACACCGCGCGACGACTCCGGCAGGGATGAGACGGTGGCCCGCTCGACCAGCGGGGCGTAGGTGACCGGCTCGTCCGACGCGCTCTCCCCCTTCGCCGCCTCCGGGACGTAGACGGTCACCCGGGAGCCGACCGCGAGGTTGCTCAGGTAGATCGGGTCGACCCGTACCGGGACCTCTCGGACCCGCCTGTCCGTCGGGTCGACCACGGCTGCCTCGGGGACGAGCTCGCCGGGCTCCAGCAGCCGGTCCATGATCGCCCCGTTGGGCAGTCGGTCGTCGACCCGGAGGTAGTCCGGGGCCGAGTCCCCGAGCTGGACGTCCACGCGCACGAAGTCCTCCTCGGTCACCGCATGACCGGGAGTGAGGGTGTGCTTGGCAGCCCACATGCCGACCCGGTCGTCCGCCGCGCTGAAGGCGGCGGAACCGATGACGACGGCCAGCAGCACGAGAAGGACTCCGACGATGAGCCGGGCGTCCTTCCACGAGGGTTTGACCAGGCGACGGGCGGTGCGGGTGGGCAGGGCGCTCACGTGAGTCCTTCGGGTCGGGGTCGAGCCTGCCGCAACATCATGCACGGTCGGCGGCCGGTCTGCCGGTCGACTGTCCACAGGAGCGTGCCGGTGTGGACGCCGAGGTCACCGCCGGTGGCAGACTGAGCGCATGGCCCGCAAGTTCATTCCGCTGACCGAGGTCTCCGAGGTGCTCGGCGTCTCCGCCGCCCAGGCCTATGCCCTGGTGCGCAGCGGGGAGCTCCCGGCGATCAAGGTCGGAGGGCGCGGCCAGTGGCGGGTCGAGGTCGACGAGCTCGACGCCTACATCGAGCGGATGTACGCGCAGACCCGTGAGTTCGTGAGCAAGGACACCGGCCGCAGCTAGGGCCGCTGTCAGGTCGAGGCGATCATCGCCACCGCGGCGAAGGGGATGACCCGTTCGCCACGGACGTTCTCCGGTCGTCGCGGTGAGTCCAGCGGGTGCTCGGCGACGTCGAAGGCATCGGCGCCGACTGCATCGATCGTGCCGTGCACGGCACCCCCGTCCACGTCACGCACGACCACTGCACGGCGGTCCCGGCTGACGCCCCGCACCGCCGAACCGAGACCGAACCGCCGAGCACGGGTGTCATCACGGGCACGCCCCAGCCCGGAGATGCCCAGCACCGCTGCCACGGGTACGAGCAGCTGACGTCCGCCGTCCTCGACGAGGAGCACCCAGCCGTCACCCGAGTCCTCGACCCGCCCCCGTACGACGGCGGCGCCCCGCAGCCGCAGCGTGACACCGGCACCCACTGCACCCGCGATGCGTTCACCCACGGTGATCCGGGCGCGCTCCAAGCGAGTTCGCTCGGCCACCTCGGCATCCAGCTCGAGCCGGGACTGGGCAGCCACCCGGGCCTCGAGGTCCTCGAAGAGTCGGTCCCAACGCACCGCCCCAATGTATCGGCCGGTCACCCTGTTGCGCATCAGCGGACGCCATGGTTTGCTATTAAACAACTGCAAACGACATCAAACCTCATCATCTGCCACTCAGGTGATGCTGACGACGTCAGGGGGATGGAACATGACACGTTCACGCACAGCTCTGGCGGTGGCCTGTCTGCCCGGCGGCGCCGTCCTGACGACAGTCTTGTCCCACAACGCCGCCCGCCTGCTGGTGAGTGGCTCATCCCGGGCCGGCGACCCTGCCGCCGCCGTCACAGGGTTGGCCGCCACCGGCGCGGCACTCATCGCGGGATGGCTCACTCTCTGCCTCGCCCTGACCTTGGCCGCCGAGCTCCCGGGCGCCGTCGGCGACGTGGCCCGTCGCTTGCGTGACCAGGTGACCCCGGCGCTCGTCCAGCGCTGGGCTGCGCTCGCCCTGGGCGCCTCGGTCGGTGCCACCATCGCGCCGGGAACCGCCGTGGCAGCCGTGCAGGTGAGCGAGACACCGACGCCGGGCCCCCTGCCGGCCCCCGACTTCGCGCCGACCGCTGACCCGGGCGAAGAGCACACGTCCGCAGTGCCGGCACCGGGCTGGCCACCCGCTGTCAACCACGTCTCGGGCCCCGGGTGGGTCCCCAGCCGCCCCCCGGCCCGTCACCGCACCGATCCGCACCTGCTGACCGGCGCACACCGCTCCATCACCGAGGAGCAGTCCGTCGTCGTCCGGCGCGGCGACACCCTGTGGTCCATCGTCGCCACCCGCCTCGGGCCCGCCGCGACGGACCTGGAGATCGCCCGGGCCTGGCCCCGGTGGCACAAGGCCAACCGCACGGCCATCGGCGAGGACCCGCACTCCCTGCGGCCCGGGACGCAGCTCACTCCCCCACCCGCAACCTGACCACCTGACGCCACACCGATCGAGGGGAAGACCATGACCGCTCTGCAGCCACTGCACGTCCTGCCGTCACCACGCCACGCGCCGGCAGGGATCCCACTGCCGACGCACGCGCAGGGGCGGGCGGAGCGGGCGCTGGCTGTGACGACCTCACCGTCCTACGTGCAGGATTCATTGGCGGTCGACTTCGCCGCGGCCAGCGACGAGCAGCTCTTCGGTCCGCAGCCGACCCGGGCGTGCGACCTCCCTGATCCCCGGGAGTGGGCGGCGCACATCGCCCAAGCCCTGGTCGAGGTGATGCACGGCATCCGACCACCGAGCCAGGTGATGCGGTGGTCGACCCCCGAGGTCTACGCCATCGTGGCCAGACGCGGCTCCCGGACCGCACGGCGAGCCACCCGAGCACGAGGGCCACGCCCCGCGCACCGCACCCGGGTCACGCGGGTGCTCGTCTGCGAACCCGCCGACGACGTCGTGGAGGCATCGGTCGTCCTCGTCGACGGAGAGCGGGTGCGCGCATTGGCGCTGCGTCTCGTCGGCCGCGACGGGAGGTGGGTCGTCGAGGCCCTGCAGGTCGGCTGAGGGCCACCGGGCTACCCCGGTGACCCTCAGTGGTGTGCCCGCAGGGGGGCGGCGGTTCTACTGCTTGGCTGCCTTCTTCGCCTTCTTCGCCGCAGCGCGTCGCTGGGCACGCGAGGTGCCGGCAGTGGAGGAGCCCCCTTCCTCGCGCTCCTCCACACCGCCGTCCTCGGACGGTGACGAGTAGTGCAGGTGCTGGTTGCCGCGGTGCTCGTCCTCCAGGCCCTTGGCCGAGATGGCCGGGCGCTGCCCGCCACCACCCAGCAGATCGTCGACGGTCTTGGGCTGCGTGGTCGACTCGGGGACCGTGGGCACCTCGACCTCGGTGTTGAAGAGGTAGCCGACCGACTCCTCCTTGATGGCGTCGTTCATCGCCTCGAAGAGTTGGAAGCCCTCGCGCTGGTACTCCACGAGCGGATCGCGCTGGGCCATCGACCGCAGACCGATGCCCTCCTTCAGGTAGTCCATCTCGTAGAGGTGCTCGCGCCACTTGCGGTCCAGGACCGAGAGGACGACTCGACGCTCGAGCTCTCGGGTGACCGGCTCGCCCAGCTCGGCCTCACGACGGTCGTAGGACTCGTGGATGTCGGTGACGATCTCCTCGCGCAGGTTCGCCGCGCTCAGCTTCGACAGGCCACCGGACGCCTCGAGCAGGGCCTCCTTGTCCAGTCCCACGGGGTAGATCGCGCGCAGGGCGGTGAAGAGGCGGTCGAGATCCCAGTCCTCGGAGAAGCCCGTGTTGGTCTCGGCGTCGGCGTACCCGCCGACGACGTCGGTCATGAAGTGACGGATCTGCTCCTGAAGGTCCTCACCCTTCAGGACCCGACGACGCTCCTGGTAGACGACGGTGCGCTGCCGGTTGAGCACGTCGTCGTACTTGAGGACGTTCTTGCGCATCTCGTAGTTCTGGCCCTCGAGCTGACTCTGGGCGCCTTCGATCGACTTCGTGAGCATCCTGCCGGCGATCGGCGTCTCGTCGTCGATCTTGGCAGTGGTCATCACCCGGTCGACGAAGCCGGCGTTGAACAGGCGCATGAGGTTGTCCTCCAGCGAGAGGTAGAACCGTGACTCGCCGGGGTCACCCTGGCGACCGGAGCGACCGCGCAGCTGATTGTCGATCCGCCGCGACTCGTGGCGCTCGGTCCCGAGCACGTACAGGCCACCGGCCTCGGTGACCTGGTCGTGCTCGGCCTGGACGGCCTTCTCGGCCTCGGCGAACGTCTCGTCCCACACCGCCTCGTACTCCTCTGGCGTCTCCTCCGGGTCGAGGCCGCGCTGGCGCAGCTCGGCCACTGCGCGGAACTCCGGGTTGCCACCGAGCATGATGTCGGTACCGCGACCGGCCATGTTCGTCGCGACGGTGACGGCGCCCTTGCGGCCGGCGTCGGCGACGATCGAGGCCTCCCGCTCGTGGTGCTTGGCGTTGAGGACCTCGTGCTTGATCCCCCGCTTGCGCAGCATCTGGGAGAGCAGCTCGCTCTTGTCCACACTCGTCGTCCCGACGAGGACGGGCTGACCGCTCCCGTGGCGCTCGGCGATGTCGTCGACGACGGCACTGAACTTAGCCGTCTCGGTGCGATAGACGAGGTCGGCCTGGTCCTCGCGGATCATCGGCTTGTTGGTGCGGATCGGCACGACCCCGAGGCCGTAGATGGAGTTGAGCTCCCCGGCCTCGGTCTGCGCGGTACCGGTCATGCCCGAGAGGGTCTCGTACATGCGGAAGTAGTTCTGGAGGGTGATCGTGGCGAGCGTCTGGTTCTCGTTCTTGATCTCCACCCCCTCCTTGGCCTCGATGGCCTGGTGCATGCCCTCGTTGTAGCGACGGCCCGCGAGCATGCGGCCGGTGTGCTCATCAACGATGAGGACCTCGCCGTCCATGACGACGTAGTCCTTGTCGCGGGTGAAGAGCTCCTTGGCCTTGATGGCGTTGTTCAGGTAGCCGATGAGCGGCGTGTTGACGCTCTCGTAGAGGTTGTCGATGCCGAGCAGGTCCTCGATCTTCTCGATACCCGGCTCGAGGATGCCGACGGTGCGCTTCTTCTCGTCGACCTCGTAGTCCCCCTCGGCCTCGATGCCGCGCATGAGGTCGGCGCCATGGCCGCGCTCGAGCTTCTTGACCATCTTGGCGAACTCGACATACCACTTGGTCGGCTGGTCGGCGGGGCCGGAGATGATCAACGGGGTGCGGGCCTCGTCGATGAGGATCGAGTCGACCTCGTCGACGATGGCGAAGTTGTGTCCGCGCTGGACGAGCTCGTCGGTGTTCCACGCCATGTTGTCGCGCAGGTAGTCGAAGCCGAACTCGTTGTTGGTGCCGTAGGTGATGTCCTTGGCGTACTCCGCCCGACGCTGGGCCGGGGTCATCGACGAGAGGATGACCCCGGTCTCGAGACCGAGGGCACGGTGGACGCGGCCCATCAGCTCGGCCTGGTACTCCGCCAGGTAGTCGTTGACCGTGATGATGTGCACGCCCTTGCCCGCGAGGGCGTTGAGGTAGGACGGCAGGGTCGCGACGAGGGTCTTGCCCTCACCGGTGCGCATCTCGGCGACATTGCCCATGTGCAGGGCGGCGCCGCCCATGATCTGCACGTCGAAGTGCCGCTTGCCGATCGTCCGGCCGGCGGCCTCGCGCACGGCCGCAAAGGCCTCCGGCAGGATGTCGTCAAGGGTCTCGCCACCGTCGAGCCGCTCCCGGAAACTGTCGGTCTCGGCCCGCAGCTCGGCGTCGGAGAGCTTCTGGAAGTCCTCCTCGATCGCGTTCACCTGGGCGGCGATGCCCTCCAGCCGCTTGACGGTGCGGCCCTCTCCGGCGCGAAGGATGCGCTCGACGATCTTCACGAACTGATCTCCTGACATGGTCGATCCGGGCACGGCAGAACGCCACGGCCCGAAGCAGTCTGCCCTACAGGTTAATGGTTTGCGGACCCACAACCGAGCGGGCACTCTGACCGCCATGAACGATGACCCGCAGCACGGGGTTCCCACCGGCTCCTTCCCCGAGGTGGTTCCGGTGCTCACCGACGGGCCGGTGCGGCTGCGAGCGATGAGCGAGGAGGATCTGCCGGCCCTCGTCGAGCAGTCCAACGACCCCGACACCGTCGAGTGGACGAGCGTTCCCCAGCCCTACGACCTCGGCAGCGCCCGCGAGTTCCTCGCCGCGCACGCGTCGGGCTGGTCGGACCCGGACGGGACCTTGCACTGGGCCATCGAGCTGCTCCCCCGGGACGGGGCACCGGGGTACCCCTTCGCCGGGATCATCGACCTGCGGCCGAGGGCGAAGGGCGAGGCCTGGCAGACCGGGTTCGTCCTCCACCCGGCTGCTCGCGGCCGTGGGGCGATGTCCGGGGCGCTTCGGCTCGCCGCTCGGTGGGCCTTCGACCACGGGGCCCCGAGCCTGTACTGGTGGGCGGCTCGCGGCAACTTCGCCTCGTGGCGGGTCGCCCACGCCTGCGGGTTCACCCACCACGGCACCCTCCCCAGCCGGGTGCACCACCGCGACCTCGGCTCCAGCGACGCCTGGGTGGCCTCGCTGCTGCCCGACCAGGCGATGATGCCGCGCCGTGCGTGGGTCGAACCGACCCTCATCGAGGCCGAGGGGCTGCGGCTGCGACCGATCCGTGACGACGACCGGGCTGTCGCCGAGCCGCACGACCACCCCGCGCACCACATGCCGGCCCACGGCATCCCGAGCCCGCAGACCTTCCAGGACTGGCTGCTGCGGCGGCGTGAGGGCATGTCCCTGGGCCGCAGCGTCAACTGGTGCATCGCCGACGCGACCAGCGACGACCCACTCGGAGAGGTCCTCGTCTTCGTGCGCGACGGTTCGCTCGTGGAGGGCGGCACGGCGGAGCTCGGCTACGCACTGCGCCCGAGCGCGCGTGGTCGCGGGGTGGCCGGACGGGCGGCCCGGCTGGCCACCGAGCACGCGCTGCGGCCGGTTGCCGAGGGTGGCCTGGGACTGCGGCGACTCGTCGCCGAGACCGCCGCCGACAACGAGGCGAGCAACGCGGTCCTCGCCGGGGTCGGGTTCACGGTGTGGGGTCGCGAGTCGGCCGCCGACGCTCCTGGTGGGAGCGCGCGCCCGGCCCTGCACTGGGAGCGCCTCGCCGCACAGTGATCAGCCGGCGGCGACGCCGTTGGTCAGCCCGAGCCAGCCGGCCATGAGCCCCAGCTCCTCGTCGAGCTCGGCGCGGTCGTCCCTGCCGCCGCGCCCGGCCTCCCACGAGATCTGCCGCGCTCGCAGCACCCCCGCAGCGCGATCGGCCTTGAGGTCGACCCGACCGATGAGCTCCTCCCCCAGGAGGAAGGGCAGCACGTAGTACCCGTGCACCCGCTTGTGGGCCGGCGTGTAGATCTCCAGGCGGTAGTGGAAGTCGAAGAGCTGCTCGATCCGGGGTCGGTGCCACACCAGGCTGTCGAAGGGGGACAACAGCGCGCGGGCATGGACGGCGCGGGGGCGGCGGGCCCGCTCGTGCAGGTACCAGGGCTTGTCCGTCCCCTCGACGCGGACCTCCTCCACCTCGCCGTCGGCCACCAACCGGGCGAGCGCCGGACGCACCTCCTCGCGCGGGATTCGGAAGTAGTCGGCCAGATCGGCCTGCGTGGACAGGCCCTGCGCCCGCGCGGCGATTCGCACGAGCTCGACGTAGGCCTGTTGCGGAGGGAGCCGACGGGTGCGGTCCAACCACGGGCCGCTCTCCCCCTTGGGCACGACCCGGGCCAGACCGGCATAGCGCCGCTCGAACTGGCTCGTGCGGCCGGCCGAGGAGATCCGGCCGGCCCAGAAGAGGTACTCCAGTGCGCTCTTGACCAGGGACCAGTTCCAGCCCCAGTCCTCCGCGGGGGCGCGACGCTCGTGCCCGAGGGCCGCCTCGATCTGTCGGGCGGTGCGTGGCTGCCCCGTCTCCACCTCGGCGAGCACGGCCGCGACCAGATCGGGGTGGTCCCGGGCGATGCGCTGCATCCCACCCCAGGACCCGTCCTCGGCCCGCTCCATCCGCGGGTGCTCCATGAGCGGCCACGTCGCCGGGGTCATCAGACTCGCCTCGTGCGCCCAGTACTCGACCATCCGACGCGGCGCCCGGTCGCGCATCCGGTCGAGCAGGGCGGTGTCGTACGGCCCGAGCCGAGCGAAGAAGGGCAGGTACTGGCTGCGCGTGAGCACGTTGACACTGTCGATCTGGACCAGACCGACAGTGTCGAGTACCCGCTGCAGGTCGCGGGTGCCCACCCTCCGATCAGGCCGTGCGCGGGCAAGTCCTTGCGCCGCGAGCGCGATCCGGCGGGCCTGAGCGGGGCGGAGCGTGCGAACAGTCACGGGCCCACCCTGCCGTGCGGCGCCGACGGCCGCCACAGGACGCGGCGAGACGCCGGATCGCGGACGGAGGTGTGGGGGCTCGTGCGAAGCCCAAGGGCCACCCCCAGCCTCCGTCCGCGTGACCTCAGGTCCTGGCCCCGGCCCCCTGGGCCAGAGCCGCCTCGATGGCGACCCCGTCCACTCCCGTGGCGCCGAGGTCGCTCCCGTCGGCACCGTCCTGCACCTCGAGGTGGATCACCCCGTAGGACCAGCCGCGGCGGCGGTAGACGACGCTCGGACGGTCGTAGTCCACGTCGTGGAAGAGGAAGAAGTCGTGCCCGACGAGCTCCATGCGCCGCACGGCCTCGGCCAGGTTCATCGGAGCTGACTCGTGCATCTTCTCGCGGACCTCGATGGGGCTGTCCCCGATCGTGCCGAACTGATCCGGCTCCTCCTGCTCCTGGGCGGGCTGGTCGAGCGCCAGTGGCTCGGTCAGGTCCGCAGTCGCGGCGGCCACTGAGGTGCGGCGTCGGCCACGACGGACATTGCGCTTGTCGTGGGCGCGGCGCAGGCGCTCGAGAAGCTTCTCGGCGGCGAGATCCACTGCTGCTTGTCGGTCATCGTGGCTGGCCTCGGCGCGGATCACGGGCCCCTTGGACCGGCAGGTGACCTCGACGCGCTCGCTGACCTTCGCCTGGCGCGGGTTGGGCTCGTGACTCACCATGACCTCGATCCGCTGGACGCGCGGGTCGAGCTGGGGGACCTTCGACAGCTTGCTCTCGACGTAGTCCCTCAGTCGATCGGAGACGTTGACGTTGCGTCCGGTGATGGCAATTTCCACGGAGTCCTCCTGGGACATCGGTGCTGCATGGGGGTACGCCTGGCGAGGGCGTGTCAGCCGGGGCACCACCTCCGTTCCCGGGTCGGCGGGACGGCCGTTCGCACGGCGGAGGACGCAAGGGGCCCCTGCGTCGTACCGGTTGTCCGGTCCACAACGGGGCCCATGACGACACGTTAGTCCGGACACGGGCGGAAAGGTAGACCCGGCGTCGGCGATCGGCGCGGCGTGATCATCGCGACCGCGAGATCCACCCGGGACGCCCCCGCACCGAGAAGCGCCCGGCGCCCCTCGGTCAGGGTCGCTCCGGAGGTGAGCACGTCATCGACGAGCACGATGCGCTTCCCCCGCAGCCGGTGGGGACGGCGCGGGGTCATCGACCCATCGAGGTTCGCCAGCCGGGCAGCCCGGTCCAGCCCGGCCTGGTCCGCGGTGCCCCGACGCAGGCCCAGTCCCGCCTCGACGACGACGCCCGGGCCGAGCAGACGGGCAGCACGGTCGGCCAGCAGGAGCATCGGCCGGTCCCCGCGCCGTCGGATGGCGGCCGGGGCGGACGGGACGGGCACGAGGAGGACAGAGTTGCCGTGGCGGTGACCGGAACCGCCCTGCGCGGCCCTGCGGACGGCATCGGCGAGCAGCCGTGCGAGCACGTCGACGAGGTCGCGCCGGTCCTCGTCCTTGAAGGCGCGCACCAGCCTCGCGGCCACGCCCGCATAGCGCACGGTGGCGTGGCACCCGGGCCAGTCGGGAGGGACCGGATGCGGAGCGAGGGGCCCGAGCGACGGTACGGCGAGCTCGCACAGCGCTCCACGACACCCGGTGCACACGGTCACCCCCGACCGGCCGCACCCGGCGCAGGTACGTGGCAGCACGAGGTCCCCGGCTGCGGCCAGGGCGCTGCCGAGACGCATGGTGACCACGCGTCCAGCCTGACGAACGCGACAGCAGCGCTCATCCCCCTTCGCCCGGGTGGGGACATCGGCACCACGGGGGTGCGGGTGTGGGCGACGGCGTCAGACCCCGGCGGTGACGACGCCGTCGATGGCCTTCAGCTCCTGCCACCGACCGCCGGCACGCTGGAACATACGGTCCTTCTTCGTCCGGATCACGACGTCCTGGTCATCGCCGGTCGTGGTGATGGCAACGGCGCCCTTGCGCTCGGTCATGGCCCTGACCGGGCCACCGACCTCCACGAGGTAGGGCTGCATGTCCTTCTGCTTGTCGCGGCGACCGATGACGGCGAGCGTGGACTGGCCGACCCACACCGCATCGAGCATCTCGACCAGCTCTGCCCCGATGCGAAAGCCCTGAGGGGAGGTCGTGGTCGGCAACCCGTTCGCCCGACGGGCGATGCCGGAGACCTCCAGGATGCTCCCGGTCCCGGGTTCGTCCTCGGAGATCACGGCGATCCGACTGCCCTCGGGGGAGACCACCGCGGCTTGCACGAACCGGGCGCCCAACCACTGGGCAGGCACGTGCTGCGGGGCGGACTCGGCCTGGTTGGTGGGGTCGACCGTGGAGTTGATCGCCCACAGGCGATGGCCCTCCTCGCGGCCGAGCCCGGAGCCGCCGACCCAGAGCACACCGCCGTAGTCGTAGCAGGGGCGGGTCATCGCGGCGGCAAAGGGACCCACGTGCACGTAGTCGCCGTCGTCGAGCACGCGGTGCAGGTGCTCCCGCCCGGCGTCGACAGCCGCCATCTCCTTGCCATCAGGCCGCAGCGCCAGCAGGCGCCACTGCGGCTCCAACGGCGGGAAGGGCGACTCCTCCTGACGCACGTCCGCGGCGGAGACGGAGGTCAACCGGACGTCCGCCGGCACGACCTTCTGCCCACGACGGACGAGGACCGTCGGCTCGTTCGTCTGGGTCCGGTCGACGAAGCCGAGCTGCTCGGGCGAGGTCAGGGGTGCCGTCACGCCGAGGTCCAGAGGTGCACCCGAGAGGGTGATCGCCACCTCCGTGACCCCCGGCAGGGACATCAACGTGGCCACGAGTTGTGCCGCCAGTCGCTTGCGGGCGGTGGCGTCGTCGGCGACCGACTCGCTCTCGAGGTCGACGATCGCCACCCCGCTGCGTACCGGGACGGCGTCCACGGCGAGCCTCGCCCCGATGTCGCTGGAGACGGCCTCACGCAGGTAGCTGGGGATGCTGCCCAGCTGGGCGCGGGTCAACCGGGTGGCCATCTGGTCCTGGGTCACCCACCGCTGGTCCACGACCAGCGCGTTCCACCCGATTGCCGGGTAGTGCACGGGGTACTCGCGGTAGATGTAGTCGACCTCGGGCTCCTCGAGGAGCCGGCCGAACCCCTCCTGGAGCTCGTCGATGCGCCACTCGCCCTCGACTCGCTCGACGTGGAAGTCGAAGGCGGCACCGTCGTAGGGCGGGGAGACCAGGTAGCGAGCATCGGCGTTGATGCGCGCGACGACGCGCGCGCTCACCCGGTAGTCCCCCTTGCCCAGATCCTGGACCTCGAGGTCCCCGGTGTAGATCACCGTCTGGCTGTCCGGGATCCAGCCCTGGGCCGTCGCCTGCGTGAGGTAGGAGCGGGTGACCTCCAGGCCCTCACCGCTGGTGGACCCGGCGCGCAGGAAGCCCCGGATGACCTCCTCGGCCGTGGCACCGGGCGTGGGCCCGTTGGGCGTGCGCGAGAGCGGCTGGGGGCGGGGGCCGTCGATCGGCTCCCCGGGGCGGATCGTCGAGCTGGTGTTCAGCCCGCAGCCGGCGAGCGTACCCACCACCGCCAGGCCGAGCGCGCTGCGCCGGGTGATGTCCTTGCCGGTCACGCGGACCCGACCTCCCCGGGCAGCCGCCCCTCGCGCGGCGTCAGTGGCAGCGGGGACGTCGTCAGCGGGGCACCGGCCGCACGCGGCACGGTCAGCCGGAAGCGGGAGCCCTCTCCCGGTTCACCCCATGCCTGCAGCCACCCATGGTGCAGTCGGGCGTCCTCGAGTGCGATGGCCAGGCCGAGTCCGGACCCGCCGGTGGTGCGGGTCCGGGCCGGGTCAGCGCGCCAGAAACGGTTGAACACGAGCGACGCCTCGCCGGCCTTCAGCCCCACACCGTGGTCCTGGATCATCACCGCCGCGGCCTCGTCGTCAATGCCGACCCAGATGTCGACAGGACGACCTTCACCGTGCTCGATCGCGTTCACGACGAGGTTGCGCAGGACCCGCTCGATCCGTCGTGAGTCGATCTCGGCGACGGCGCTCCGAGCCGGCTCCCGGTGGACGATGACGTCGCTGCCGCGGGCGTCGGCGATCGACTCCGTCGCCAGCACGACGCGGTCGATGATCGCGTAGAGGTCGACCGGGTCCTGCTCGAGGACCGCCGCGCCGGCGTCGTAGCGGGAGATCTCGAGAAGGTCGGCGAGCAGCTCCTCGAAGCGGTCGAGCTCGTCATGGAGCAGCTCTGCCGAGCGCCCGGTCACCGGGTCCATCTCGTCCCGGGAGGAGTGGAGCAGGTCGGCGGCCATCCGGATCGTCGTCAAGGGCGTGCGCAGCTCGTGCGAGACGTCGGAGACGAAGCGCTGCTGCACCCGCGAGAGGCCCTCGAGCTGGCGGATCTGAGTCTGCAGGTTGTCGGCCATGTCGTTGAAGGACTGCCCCAGCAGCGCGAGGTCGTCGTGACCGCGCGCGGACATCCGCTCGTTGAGGTGTCCGGATGACAGTCGCTCGGCGGCCGAGGCGGCCCGGCGTACCGGCGTGACAACCATGCTCGTGACGATGTAGGCGATACCGGAGACGAGGCCGATGAGAAACAGCGCACCCAGGAAGAAGGAGCGCGAGATGGTCTGCAGGGTGGCCTGCTCCTGGTCCATCGGGTAGATGAAGTACAGGTCGTGGTTGCCGGCCGTCGGCACCTCGATCCGGGACCCGACCACGACGGCCGGGCCGGCGTCGGTGTTGAGCGGCACACCCGTGAGCGGCTCCGTGGCCCCGTCGACGTCGGAGCGCTCCAGCTCGATGGTCATCGTCTGCTGCCGGGCAGGGTCGGCGGCCACTGCCTGGCGAAGGGCGGCAGGGACCTGGTCCAGGCCGACGCCCTGCGGGTAGGCCACTGTCGAGATCGTCGAGGACTCGTTCTGCGTGCTCGGGGTGAGGATGACGTAGCGGCTGTCGTCACCACTCGGCGGCGCGAGGGACCGGGCCACGAAGTCGGAGGCGGACACGTCAAGCTCCCCCGGCTCGACGTCGGTGTTGTTGAAGTAGCTCTGTGCCCGGGTGGTCAGCTGGAGCGAGTCGGCCTGCGAGTGGTCGATCTTCTCCTCGACGAGGCCGTCGGCGATGGAGCGGTACATCGTCAGGCTGATGATCGAGACGACGACGAGACCGAGGACGAGCGTGCTCGTGACCACCCGGAATCGCAGTGAACGCCGCCACAGGTCGACGACCGCCTGCACGGCCCGCGCGAGGGCGTGCGCCCGGGTCGCCGTCGAGGCGCCCGACTCCTCGGCGCCCGACGCGTCCGAGGCCTCGGTCGCCTCCGTCGAGGGCGCCGAGGCCATGCTCAGGCCGACCCGGCCTTGTACCCGACTCCCCGGACGGTGACGACGATCTGGGGGTTCTCCGGGTCGTGCTCGATCTTGCTGCGCAGGCGCTGCACGTGCACGTTGACCAGGCGGGTGTCTCCGGCGTGCCGGTAGCCCCAGACCTGCTCGAGGAGGACCTCACGGCTGAAGACCTGCCACGGCTTGCGTGCGAGGGCGACGAGGAGGTCGAACTCCAGTGGCGTCAGTGCGAGCGGCTCGTCCCCCCGCTTGACCGAGTGCCCGGCGACGTCGATGGCCAGGTCGCCGATCGTCAGCCGCTCCGGCTCCGGCTCGTCTCCGCGGCGCAGGCGGGCGCGCAGCCGCGCGATGAGCTCCTGGGGCTTGAACGGCTTGACGATGTAGTCGTCGGCGCCCGACTCGAGGCCGACGACCACGTCGACGGTGTCGGTCCGGGCGGTGAGCATGACGATCGGGAGCCCCGACTCCTGCCGGATCCGTCGGCAGATCTCGATCCCGTCCATCCCGGGCAGCATGACGTCGAGCAGCACCAGATCAGGTCGGGCCTCGTGGAAGGCGTCGAGTGCCCGCGCTCCATCGGCGACGTGCGCGACGTCGAGCCCTTCCTTCCGGAGGACGATCCCGAGCATCTCTGCCAGCGCCTGGTCGTCGTCGACGACGAGGACACGTCCCTTCACGGTGATCCCTTTCGCACGTGTGGTCTGCTGCCCGTTCATCATCACACAGGCACCGGCATGCACCGGGCAGCCATCGCCGTTATCCTCAGGATCGAGGTCCGGCGATCGGCCTGCGGACGAGGGAGCAGTACCCGCACCAGGACAAGACTGACTCACAAGGAGTAGTCATGTCCTGGCTCGTCCTCATCGTCTCGGGGATGCTCGAGGCGCTGTGGGCCACCGCTCTGTCCGCGTCGCGGGGTTTCACCCGACCCGGACCCACAGTCGTCTTCGTCGTCTCCCTCACCGCGAGCATGCTCGGTCTGGCGTGGGCCATGACCGACATCCCCACCGGCACCGCGTACGCCGTCTGGGTCGGCATCGGCGCCACACTCACGGTCGTGTGGTCCATGGCGAAGGGGGAGGAAGTCGCCTCCGCCGGCCGGTTGGCACTGCTCGTCCTGCTCGTCGGCTGTGTCGCCGGCCTGAAGGCGGTGGCTTGACGTGCCGTGGCTCGTCCTGCTGGGCAGCGCCGTCCTCGAGGCCGTCTGGGCCACCGCCCTGGGCCGTTCCGACGGCTTCACCCACCCCACGGCGAGCGCCGTCTTCGTCCTCGCCCTCGCGATCAGCATGCTCGGCCTCGGGGTCGCCGTGCGCACGATCCCGATCGGGACGGGCTACGCGATCTGGACCGGAGTCGGCGCCGCGCTCACCGTCACCTGGGCCATGACCACCGGGGAGGAGACCTTCGCCCCGGTCAAGGCAGTCCTCATCGCCGGGATCATCGTCGCCGTCGTCGGCCTGAAGCTCGTCCCGACCCGGGACCACGACTGAACGGTCCAAGGACGGGGTTGGCGCGACTCAAGGAAAAGTCCGGACTTCGCACCCGACGTGACAATCACGTCAAGCGGTCCGGACTTTTCCCTAGCGCCTCCCCGTGCCTTGAACCGCGCTCCGGATCCTCGGAGTCCGGGCTCAGTAGCGGTAGTGCTCCGGCTTGTACGGCCCCGCGACGTCCACGCCGAGGTACTCGGCCTGGTCCTTGGTCAGCTCGGTCAGCTCGACGCCGAGGGCGTCGAGGTGCAGGCGCGCGACCTTCTCGTCAAGGTGCTTCGGCAGCGTGGTGACGCTCGGGTTGCCGTCCTCGTCGACGTACTCCTCGGCCTTGGCGAAGAGCTCGATCTGCGCGATCGTCTGGTTCGCGAAGGAGTTGCTCATCACGAAGCTCGGGTGACCGGTGGCGTTGCCGAGGTTCATCAGGCGCCCCTCGGACAGCACGATGATCGAGCTGCCGTTGGCGAAGGTCCACTCGTGGACCTGCGGCTTGATCTCGGTCTTGGTGATGCCCGGCGTCCGTGCGAGGCCGGCCATGTCGATCTCGTTGTCGAAGTGCCCGATGTTGGAGACGATCGCCTTGTTCTTCATCGCGGCCATGTGGTCGGCGGTGATGACGTCGAAGCACCCGGTGGTCGTGACGAAGATGTCGCCGTACGCGGCGGCCTGGTCCATGGTCGTGACCTGGTAGCCGTCCATCGCGGCCTGCAGCGCGCAGATCGGGTCGACCTCGGTGACGATGACCCGGGCACCCTGGCCGGCGAGCGCGGCGGAGACGCCCTTGCCGACGTCCCCGTAGCCGGCGACGACCGCGACCTTGCCGCCGACGAGGACGTCGGTGGCGCGGTTGAGACCGTCGAGCACGGAGTGGCGCGTGCCGTACTTGTTGTCGAACTTGGACTTGGTGACCGCATCGTTGACGTTGATCGCCGGGAAGAGCAGTTCGCCGGCCTCGGCCAGCTGGTACAGGCGGTGCACGCCGGTCGTGGTCTCCTCGGTGACTCCCTTGATCCGCTCGGCGACCGCGGCCCACTTCTGCGGGTCCTGCTCGAGGGTGCGACGCACGAGGGCCTTGACGACGGTGAACTCCTCGGGGTCGTCCTCCGTCGTGGGCGGGACCTGGCCGGCCTGCTCCCAGGTACGACCGTTGTGGACGAGCATCGTGGCGTCGCCGCCGTCGTCGAGGATCATGTTCGGGCCGTCGATGCCGTCACCGGTGTCGGCCCAGGTGAGGATCTCGTGGGTGCAGTCCCAGTACTCCTCGAGCGTCTCGCCCTTCCAGGCGAAGACGGGAACACCCTGCGGGTCCTGCGGCGTGCCGTTGGGGCCGACGACGATGGCCGCGGCGGCCTCGTCCTGGGTGGAGTAGATGTTGCAGCTGGCCCAGCGCACCTGCGCGCCGAGGGCGGTGAGGGTCTCGATGAGCACCGCGGTCTGCACGGTCATGTGCAGCGAGCCGGCGATCTTCGCGCCCTTGAGGGGCTGCGACTCGGCAAATTCCTCGCGGATGCTCATCAGGCCGGGCATCTCGTGCTCGGCGAGACGGATCTGGTGGCGGCCGGCCTCGGCGAGGCCCAGGTCGGCGACCTTGTAGTCGAAGGACACGTGAAAACTCCTGTGACAGGTGGGTTCGGACCCGGCGCGACCCTTCTGGGTACTCGCGGGACATCACCCACGCCGGCACCGCCCATTGTATGCGGCAGCGCGGCCCCGAGCGGTCCGGGTCAAAGACATGGCGCACGTCCGGACGTGCGGGGTGTCCTTCACCCAGCGGGGCGCAACCGCACCATGCGCACCTCGTCGGCACCCAGGCGCGGGTGCCGGGACGGCAGCACCGCCTCCATCAGTTGCTCGGCCACCCCGCTCCCGTGGTGCCGGGACGCCAGGTAGAGCGACCAGAGCTCGGTGTCGGTCGGTGGGTTGTCGTCGCGCGGTGGCCCGGTGCTCGCCCAGCCGATGGCCACCCCGTCCTCGTCGTGGGCGACAAGAGTGCGAGCGCCCTCCGCGGAGCAGCCCGCCTCCTCATGGGCGACCGCTCGCTCCCGCCACCGGGCCACGTTGTCCGCGTCGTCCCGCCCATCGAGGACCCGGGACGGCAGCAGGCCCGAGTACGTGGCCCGCCACAGGTCGTCCTGCAGTCGCGCGACCACGTCGGCGTCTGCCCCACGAAGGGGGTCGATCCGCACCATGGTCATCGTCGGGCCCCGGGCCTCAGTGGGCGGCCGCGTCCTTCGAGCCGTGGCCGAAGGGGAGCACGTGCATGACCGCGACCACGACGGCACCGACGACGGCACCCAGGATCATCGAGCAGACCGTGTTGGTCAGCCAGCCGAGAGCGCCGCCGAGCGCACCGGTCGCGTCCGCGACCGAGACCTCGAGGTGGTGGACGGCGTCGTACAGCGGGGGCCAATTGATCGGGTCCTCGGCCAGCCCGACGAGGATGATGTGCCCGCCGACCCAGAGCATCGCGAAGACGCCCACGACCGACAGGGTGGTGAGCAGCTTGGGCATGCCCTTGACCAGGCCACGACCGAGCCTCTGCGCGGCGTGGGAGCCGGAGGTGGTCAGGTGCAGCCCGATGTCGTCCATCTTCACGATGAGCCCGACGGTGCCGTAGACACCCAGGGTGATGACGACGGCGACGACGACCAACACCGCCAGCAGGAACCAGAAGGAGGACCCGAGCCCCTCGTCGAGCACTGCCTTCAGGGAGATGACCATGATCTCCGCGGAGAGGATGAAGTCGGTCGTCACGGCGCTGCTCACGATCTTGTCCTCGTCGACCTTCCGCCGCTCCCCCGTATCGGCGGCGACGCTGGTCTTCGGGCCGTGGCCGGAGACCTTCTCCCAGATCTTCTCCGCTCCCTCGAAGCACAGGTAGGTGCCACCGATCATGAGCAACGGCGACAGCGCCCACGGCAGGAAGGCGTTGAGCAGCAGGATCGCCGGGATGATGAAGACGAGCTTGTTGCGCAGCGACCCGACGGTGATCCGCTTGATGATCGGCAGCTCACGCTTGGGATCGAGTCCCTCGACGTACTGCGGCGTCACCGCCGTGTCGTCCACGACGACGCCGGCGGCCTTGGCGCTCGCCCGTCCCGCGGCCGCGCTCACGTCGTCGACGGACGCGGCAGCCATGCGTGCCAGCACGGAGATGTCGTCGAGGAGCGCGACAAGACCCCCGCTCATGACAGGGCTCCGGCTGCGTCGGTGGGGCAGGTCGTCGTCAACACGCGGTCAGCGTATCCAGCGCGGCGGCCCCACGAGCGACACCGGCCGGCTCAGGCGCGCGGCGGCGACTCGATCTGGTCCTCGACCGGATTCAGGTCGAGGCCCAGCAACGCGTTCTCGACGACCTCCGTCAGGGCCGGGTGGATCCAGTACTGGCCGCGCACCATCTGCGACACCGGCTGGTCGAAGGCCATCATCTGGATCAGCGGCTGGATCAGGGTGGACGCCTCCGGGCCGATGAGGTGTCCGCCGACGAGCCGTCCGGTGCGGCGGTCCGCGACCACCTTGCACACGCTCGTCGTGTCCTCCATCGCCCACCCGTAGGCGGTGTCCCCGTACTTCTGCACCTTCGTCACGACGTCCACGCCGGCCGTCACCGCCTCGGCCTCGGTCATCCCGACACTGGCGATCTGCGGATGGGTGAAGACGGCGGCCGGGACGGCATCGTGGTCGAAAACCCGTGGGTCGTCGGGGTGGGCCAGGTTGTGCGCGACGGCTCGGGCCTCGTGGTTGGCCACGTGCTTGAGCTGGAAGGGCGAGGACGCGTCCCCGAGGGACCACACACCGTCGACGGTGGTGCGGCCGTGGGCGTCGACGACCACCCGGCCGTCGTCGTGCACGTCCACCCCGGCGACGTCGAGCCCCAGGCCCGAGGTGCTCGGTGCGCGACCGGTCGCCACGAGGACGACATCGACCTCGACGTCGCTGCCGTCGGACAGGGTGGCGGTGATCCCCTCCTTCGAGGCTCCTGCGTCGCGCCTCAGGACATCGCCTCCACCACGGCGCAGGTCGGTGACCGTGGTGGAGGTGCGCACGTCCCACTGCTCACGCGCCCTGGTCGTGAAGACCTCGACGAGCTCGTCGTCGAGGTGGCGCAGCAGCTCCCCACCGCGCGCCGAGATGGTGACCCGGGTACCGAATGCCGAGAAGATGTGGGCCATCTCGGCGGCGATGAATCCACCACCGACGACCAGCATCCGCTCCGGCCGCTCGGGCAGACGCATCACCGTGTCAGAGGTGTGCAGCGTGATGTCCTCGCGCTCGGCCACCGCCGCGATCTCCTCGGGGATGCTGGCGTGGGACCCGGTGGCGATGACGATCTGCCCTGCCCGGACTTCCTCGGTGCCCCCGTCCCGCAGGTCGACGCGCAGCGTGCGGGGTCCGGTGAATCGCGCGTGTCCGCGCAGCAGCTCGAGGCTCGTGTCGTCGCGGCGGTAGGCCTCACCCGCGGCAGCGATCTGGTCGATGCGTCCGGCGAAGACGCGGTCACGCACATCGGTGAAGCGGACCCGGTCGAGGGTGGCGTCGACGCCCAGTCGGCCGCCCTCGCGCACCATGGTGGCGACCTCGGCCACGTGGACGTACATCTTCGTGGGGATGCAGCCGACGTTCAGGCAGGTGCCACCGAAGACGTCACCGCCCTCGATGATGGCGAACCTTCGGTCGGCGAGCTCGTGCGTGACGAGACCGTTGCCGGATCCGCTACCGATCACGGCGATGTCGACGTCGATCACTCAGATGCCTTTCGTGGGAGGTGGAGATCATCGATACCCGGTGCGCTCGCCGGGTCGAAACCGTGACCGATCGCGAGGTAGGTGCTCGCAAAGTCCGTCAGGGCGATGTGGTCGGCCAGCCGCTCGAGGTCGTGGCCGGGGCCGGCCACCTGCGCCAGGACGCGGACCCCGGAGCCCTCGGCCTGATCGGCGACGGACTGGGCAGTGTTGTGTCGCTCGACCGCGCGCGGGTCGTCGTCGTGGGTGGGGACCGGGTCGCGCAGCAGGACCAGTCCCAGAGCCGGCCGCGCGGGGCCGTCCAGGTAGGGATCGGCGAAGATGTCACGCCCTCCGTCGGGCGCCGTCGTCCCCGACCCGGCAAGTGGACCGGAGAGGCAGGCCACCACTTGGGACGCTGCGTCCGGCAGCCGTCCCCACGTCGAGGGAACCCGACTGGTGCGGGCGAGCATCGCGCTCGTGCGACGCGCGGCGACACCGGTGACGGGTCCGTCCCCCAGCACGACCGGGGCGATCTCGCTCAGGTCGGTCGCCAGCGACTTGGCGGGGTTGACGAAGTGCTCGGCATCGGGGCGGCACGCCTCCGCCTGAGCATCCAAACGGTCCGCGACCGCGAGGAGCACGCTCGCCGACACGTCGATGACACCGCACACCGAGGTGGCGAGCACTGCGGGGACGAGCAGGCTCCACAGCGCCGTGCGCGAGTGCCCGGTGCCCGAGTCGATCGGCACGTGCACCCCACGCGCAGCCGCCGCGGCACTCGCGAGCGGACTGTCCGGTGCCCCGATGGTCAGGACGTGCGCGCCGCGGCGGCCCGCCTCGCGGGCTTGACGGACAGGCCCCTCCGCCCGACCGGACTTCGAGACCGCGATGACCAGGTCCAGGGCCCCGACCCAACCGGGAAGGGGGCCGGATCCGTCCGCCGTGAGAAGCACCGGCGAGCGGTGGGAGACGAGCAGGTCGAGGACGGAGGCGACAGCCTCTGATCCGCCGACCGCCGCCACGTGGACGGCTCGGGGACGCTCCCCGCCCGCGACCCGCTCCAGGTCGCTCTCCTGGCTCAGGGTGACCGCGCGACGCACCTGGGCGCCGGCGCCGGCGAGCGCCCGGAGCATGTCGGAGGCGTCGATGGCGTGGCGACGCTCCTCGTCGTCGAGCAGGGTCTCGTCGAAGGGCGACATGATCGACCTCAGGCCGGCTTGCGGGCCTCGTCGACGAGCAGCACGGGGATGCCCTGGTCCACCCGGTAGGCAAGGCCGCACCCGGCACTGGTGCACACCAACTCCGGTCCGGAGTCGCCGCTCTCGTCGCGAAGCTCGGTGCGGCAGGCGGGGCAGCGCAGGATCTCGCGCAGCCAGGGCTCGATCGTCGACGTGGTCATCGTGTCTCCCGGATCATCATCAGCACATCGTCTCGTACCTGGGTCATCGTGTGGGTGTCGGCCGCCTCGACATTGAGTCGCAGCAGTGGCTCGGTGTTGCTCGCGCGCAGGTTGAACCACCACATCGGCTCCTCCGCCCGGGTGACGGTCATCCCGTCGAGGTCGTCGAGAACCACGTCGTCGCGGCGCGCGTAGGCATGCCGCACGCGCTCGGTCACGGCGACGGCGTCCGCGACCGTGGAGTTGATCTCCCCCGAGGCGACGTAGCGCTCGTAGGGGGCCATGACCTCGCTCAGCGGGGCGTCGGACTCCCCCAGCGCCGCGAGGACGTGCATCGCGGCGAGCATGCCCGTGTCGGCGAACCAGAAGTCGCGGAAGTAGTAGTGCGCGGAGTGCTCACCGCCGAAGACGGCGTCGTGCTCGCTCATGACCGCCTTGACGTAGGAGTGCCCCACCCGGGTGGGCACCGGCCGCGCGCCGGACTCGGCGATGATCTCGGGCACGGCGGCAGAGGTGATCGCGTTGTGCACGATCGCGACCTCCCCTGCCCCACGGCCGGCGGCGACCTCCCGGGCCACCTCGCGGCGGGCGATCATCGCGGTGATCGCGCTGGGGCTGATCGGATCCCCCGCCTCGTCGACGACGAAGCACCGGTCCGCGTCACCGTCGAAGGCGATGCCGATGTCGGCCCCGTGGCTGCGCACCCGCTCCTGCAGGTCGACGAGGTTGGCGGGGTCGAGCGGGTTGGCCTCGTGGTTGGGGAAGGTCCCGTCGAGCTCGAAGTACATCGGATCGATCGTCAGGGGCAGGTCGGCCAGTCCTGCGTCCGTCCCGAGGACGGCCGGGACGGTCAGGCCGCCCATGCCGTTGCCGGCGTCGACGCTCACCCTCAGGGGCCGCGACCCGCCCAGGTCGACGAGGCCACGCAGGAAGGCGGCGTAGTCCGCCAGGACATCGCGTCTCGACACCTGACCCGGGGTGACGCCGTCGAAGGTGGTCACCCCGGCGTCGAGGTGCTGTTGGGCCAGGTCACGGATGCGCGCCAGGCCGGAGTCCTGCCCGACGGGCCGGGCCCCGGAACGGCAGAACTTGATGCCGTTGTACCGCGCCGGGTTGTGGCTGGCGGTGAACATGGCGCCCGGCATACCGAGCGCGCCACTGGCGTAGTAGAGCTCGTCCGTGCTGGCAAGGCCGATGAGGACGACGTCGGTCCCGCGGGCGGTGACACCGGCGGCGAAGGCGTCGACGAGTTCCGATGAGCTCGGCCGCATGTCGTGGCCGATGACGACCCCCGGTGCCTCGTCGGCGAGCGCGATCACCTCGGCGAAAGCGGCGGCAAGGGCATGGACGACGTGGACGTCCAGCTGGTCGGGCACGAGCCCACGCACGTCATAGGCCTTGACGAAGTCGGCGAGGGTGGTCACGACGTCAGCCTAGTTCGCCGGTGGGCGGTCGCGGCGGCCGCATGGCGACGGCCGTCGCTCGTGGGGCCGACGTTCCGCGTGGGCGCCGCGAAGGGGGTCAGTCGAGGTCGCGCAGGACGCGCAGGTGGCCGCGGCGGCCGGTCTCGGTCACGCTGTCGGGCTCCGGCCGGGCGCTCGTGGGGACGTGTGCGGTGCGCTCGGAGTCGGTGGCGGGCGCGGGGCGGGTGCGCACCGCCTCCGCGATGGCGACGAGGTCGTCATGGGACGCCGGCGCCGGCTGGTCGGTGGCCAGTCGCACGACGTCCCAACCGCGGGGGGCGGTCAGGCGCGCGGCGTGCTGGTCGCAGAGGTCGTAGGCGTGCGGCTCGGCGTAGGTGGCCAGAGGGCCCAGCACCACGGTCGAGTCGGAGTAGACGTAGGTCAGCGTCCCGGCAGCCGGTCGCGGGCACGCCGCTCGGGAACACTGTCGGGAAAGAGTCACCCGTGCACGATAGGCCACGCCTGCATCGGCCCCGCGGACCGGCGCGCCGCGGGGCTCTACGATCGTTGTGATGAGCCGCTACCGGGACCGACGAGGACGCGGGATCCGTGGGCCGTTGGCCCACCCGGGTGTCCCGGCGATGACCTCGCGGGCGCAGGCCTTCGACGACCTGGTCCTCGATGTCGCCCGCCGCTACGAAGCCGTGCTGGGACGGCGCTGGTCACAGGTGGAGTTCGCGGTCGAGGAGGTCCCACCCTCCGACCCCGCATCGTGGGAGGACGGTGTCCCACTCGCCCGGTTGTGGCCGTCCAGGGGGAGACTGCCCGCCCGCATCGTCGTCTACCGTCGCCCGATCCTCACAGCGGCTCGGGGACGCAACCACGCGGTCATCGTGCACGACGTTCTCGTCGAGCAGATCGCGCTGCTGCTGGGCGTGGCCCCCTGGGAGATCGACCCCCACCGGCCCTGAGCGTCCTCAGCGCTGGTGGACGACCTCGATGTCGCGTACGGCCACCCTCGAGGACTCGATGGGCAAGGACGTCGCGCGGGCCTGCTCCGCGCCGTCACCACCCACGAGTAGCGCCGCGGCGTGGACCACGCCGCTGGTGGGCCGCACCCACACCGCTTCGGCCGCTGCGACGGGCACGGCAGTGCTGTGTCCCGCCGCCAGTGAGACCTCCTGCTTGGTGACCTCCCCGTCACGCAGGGCGAGCACCTCCGCCGTCGCCGGCTCCTCGTCTGCAGTGACGCTGACGGACCGGGTGACGTCGCCACCCGTCGTGGCGGGCAGCGCGACCCCACCGAGGGATCGCACGGCGGTGGTCGCCACCGACCAGGCCATGTCACGGGTCCCGTCGGGTGCCCGGGTGGTCAGGTGGGCGGCCGCCACGACCGGTTCGTCGGACTCGACGAGCCAGCCGTGCACCCCGGACTCCTGCTCGGGCAGGTCGAGGTCGACGGCGCTGCCGGCCGGGACGGTCTCGACGCTCGCGCTGCGCGAGCCGTCCTCGCCGAGACTGCGGACCTGGACGACGGCGTCGCTCCCGCCGGGCGCCCCGACGACGACCCCGCGCTCGTCACCGCCGGCGCCCGCTGGGATGACCTGGCGCCTGCTCGGTGAGGTCGTCGCGGCCGTGGTCTCGACCCCGGCGGGGACCAACCCGTCGAGGTGGTGGTCGACGATCGTCGGGACGACGAGCCCGTTGCTGCTGGAGACGTGCACCGCCTGCGGTGCGTCCGTCCCGCCGATCGCGTCGAGGAGGACGACCGTGCGGTCCCGCGGCGGGACGACGACGGACTCCTCCCCCTTCGCCCCGAGCGCGTCGAGCGTCACGGAGACGGCGTTGGCGCCGGGATTGGTCAGCACGAGGTGCTCCTGGCGGCCGTCCTCGGCGCCGCCCGAGACGAGCCACGCGTCGGCGATCGGTGCCGTGCACGGCATCGCGGCCAGACCAGTCGCCCGCTCGCCACCGGCGACGAAGGACTGCGACATGACCGCACCGGGGGCATGGTGCTGCCGGGCACGGACCCGCACCGGCCCATCGAGCTCGTCCTCGACCAGGTCGGTGGGGCCACTCCTGGGCGGCTCGTCCTGATCGGTGTCGCTGCTCGGGTCGGTGGACAGGTCCCGGATGCTGATCTCCCCCGGCTCCTCGCTCGGGGTGATCACGCCCTCGAGCACCGGGCCCGGCGCTGTGTGCGCCGAGATCTCGCCGGTGACGTCGACCTCGGACTTGTCGGTGAACGGGTCACCCGGGCAGTAGGCGGTGACGCTCGTCGCCGCGACCTGCTTCCCCGCGACCTGCGGTGCCGCGTCGGTGGGGACCGCCCCGAGGCGATCGACGCCCAGGACGATCCCCGCGGACAGCGCACCGACGGCGATGACACGGGCCACCGGGTGGGCCCAGGCGCGGCGGTGCCCTGACGGACTGGTCATCGGGTCTCCTCCTCGCCCTCGAGGTCCGCACGGCGCTCCGTCGGAAGAGCCAGGTAGAGCGTGAGCACGAGGGCGGCGATCTGGACGAGCTTCCACAGCAGGTGGCCGGCACCCACGTCGATGCTCACCTCATCGGTGCCCTCGGGCAACTCGTAGGTCGGTACGGCGCTGTGGGTTTGCACCTCCAGCAGTTCCCCGTCGGCGCGCACCTGGACGCGGTCACTCCAGTCGAGCGACTCGGCGATGCTCAGGTGCTCGCCCTCGGGCACCGGGACCGGCCCGTCGGTGTCGGCGTGCGCTCCGGTGCCCTCCACGGGCGCGCTGGACCCCTCGCTCGTGACGCGCGCCCGCGAGGAGGTCGAGCCATCGGTGACCGGGGAGCGCACGGCCCAAGTGACGCTCCCCGCGCTCGACCCGAGCCGGGACAGGCCCGGAGAGGCATCAAGGAGGCGGCCCTGCGCCTCGGTCGCGTCGATGACGACGAGGTTCGCGACGCCCTGCTCGGCCAGGACGTCCGCGGGTGCCCGCTCGCCCTCGCCGTGGCCGAGCGCCCGGGCCACCGCGCCGGCCACCTGCTCCTCACCGGCGACGGGAGGCAGCTGGTACGGCAGGTCGCGGACGAGGTCGCCCGGCTCGCTGCCCAGGAGACGGTAGGCGAGCTGGCCCTCCCCCGACTCCACGACGAGGGTGCGGGTGGCGGTCGGCCCCTCCGCGCCGGCGATCGCGACGAGCGGACGAGGGTCGCGCCAGGTCGACAGCTGGTCACCGTAGGAGTGCTTGGCGACGACCACGCCGCTGCCGGCGGCTGCCACGACGAGCCCGACAGCGGGCAGGACCAGCAGGGAGCGTCGACCGGCGCTGCGAAGGGAGCGCAGGGACGGCGGCAGTACCTCTACGGCGAGCAGCACGGCGACCAGGGCAGCACCGATGAGGACGAGCTGGCCGGTACCGGCCCACGGGGTGATCGCCTCACCGGCCTCCGCCGCTCCGGAGGGCCGGTACCCGAGGACCAGGTGCGGGGCCCCGACGGCCCAGGCCAGCCCGAGGACCGCGGCGGTCGCCGCGACCCAGGAGGCCCGGCGTGGGCCGGGGACGAGCAGCGCGAGGGCACCGACGGCCAGCACACCAGCGGTCCACCACGTGGTCGTCGCCCCGTCGGGTAGCTGCCCGAGTGCGAGCTGCCAGGACGGCAGGTCGGCGGGGGTGTCGGTCAGGCCCCACCCGGTGAGCAGGCGAGCTGGCTGGCCGCGCAGCGTCAGCAACCACGGTCCCGCCAGGAGCAGGGGCGTGAGCACGAGGGTGACACCACGCCAACGACCGCGCCCACCGCCGAGCAACAGGTGACCGAGGCCGACCAGGGCGACGACGATGCCGGCCAGGGGCGCCACTGCGGCGAGCAGAGCCCCCCACAGACCGGTGCGCACGACATCGCTGTAGGGCGTGCGGGGGCGAGGGACGCGCACGAGACCAGCGACCACACGGGGCAGCAGCACCAGCGCGAGGAGGGCGCCGATCCTCCCTTCGCCCACGGCCACCGCAGCAGGTGCGCTGGTCACCCAGGCCAACGCCACCCCGGCGCGCAGCCAACGACGGTCGGTGAAGGTCCGCGTGCTGACCCAGGCGACCACGGCGGCCAGGGGCAGCGCGACGATGACGAAGAGGGCGAGGACGATCCCCGCGGGCGAGTCGGCGTTGCCGACGGCGGGGACCCAGCTGAGCACGGTGGTCAGACCGCCGAGGACGACCACGGCGGGCGACTGCTCGAGCCCGTGGCCCCAGCCCTGACCGTGCCACGCCATCCACCAGGAGTCCCACAGCTGACCGCCGGTGGCGCGGCCGCCGAGCAGGTCGCCGCCGACGAGGCCGGCGTCGAAACGGTGGCGCAGCTCGTCGGTGATGTGACGCGCGGCCCAGCCCGACATCACGGTCGCCGCGACGACCACCCACAGCAGCGGGTGCAGCAGGACGCTGCGGCCCTCGGTCTCGAGGGAACGCGCGGCGACGCCCGGGTCCCGGCCTCCGGAGCCGCGGGCCTCGTCGACGAGCCGGCGCAGGGCCACCGAGGGGGCGACGAAGAGAGAGGCGAGGTCACGGCGGGCGACCTCACGCGGGGCCTTGCCGCGCAGGCGCGAGCGCAGGCTGCGGGGATCGATCGCGGCGGGGAGGCTGGCCAGCTCGGCCGCGCCCATCCCCGGTCGCTTGAGGACGACGAGGGCCAGCCCGCCGAGGAGGGAGCCGACGAGGATCCACAGGGCCAGCAACGGTGCCACCAGGAGATTCGCGCGCGTCAGCGCCACCCGCCGGGCCTGCCTGTGGTGGTCAATGGTCGCCCTTCGCTCGGCCACCGTGGGTTCGACCGCGACGGCAGCGCCCGGTGCGAGCACGACCCGGTGGCCCGCGCGCTGGGCGCGCCAGCCGAGATCGAGGTCGCCGCCGAAGTCCCCCATGCCGGGATCGTGTCCATCGAGCTGCTCGAGGACCTTGCGGTCGATGACCAGGCCCTCCAGCGGTGCGGAGATCGCGTCGACGACACCGTCGTACTGGCCCTGGTCGGTGGTGCCGGCGAGAGGGTCGGGGACGATCCGTCCGGTGCGGGTGACCTGCAGCCCGAGCCGCACGATCCGCGACGGGTCGTCCTCGTCGACGAGCTTGGGCGTGACCATGCCGACGCCGCGCCCGGCGGCGGAGACGAGCCGACGCAGGGCCTGCGGGTGTGGCCGCGAGCGGGAGGTGAGCACCCACACCAGGTCTCGTCCCAGGTCGGTGCGCGGGAGGCGCTCGACCATCGAGGGCAGGATCCGGCGCAGTCCGCGCCCGGAACCGAGCGTGGTCGTCAGGACGTCGATCTCGGCGTCCTCCACGGACTCGATGAGGTCGCTGGTGTCCCCGAGCCCGTCGAGGGCACCGTCGACGAGGAGGATGCGATCAGGCGCCTGCTCCTGCGCGAGGAGGGCGCGCAGGGTTTGGCCCGTTCCCTCCCGTGTACGCGCCACGACGACGGCCGTGACGGTCGCTGGAGGCGTCGTCGTCCGCCGGGAGGGAGTGGCGGAGGACGTGGCGGAAGACTGCTGCGTCACGACCTCGTCGACGGTCAGACCGCGCGCTTCTTCAGCTTGCGGCGCTCACGCTCGGAGAGCCCGCCCCAGATGCCGAAGCGCTCGTCGTGCTCGAGGGCGTACTCGAGGCACTCCTTGCGCACCTCGCACCCCGTGCAGACCTTCTTCGCCTCGCGAGTGGATCCGCCCTTCTCCGGAAAGAAGGCTTCAGGATCGGTCTGCGCGCACAGCGACCGCTCCTGCCACGACAGCTCAGTGGACTCCTCGTCGATTTCATCAGCGGTGATCAGGTGAAGCTCGTGCAACATGGTCCCTCCTCGACCTCGGCACTCGACCCGGACTTCATGTCTGTCACACCAAAAGTGTTACGACATGCCCGTAATTACATGCGTGTCATACGTGCGTCGTCAAGCCGGAGGGGGTAAAGAGCGCTGAGCGGTCGGCCGGTGCACGCCCGGCGGTCGCTGCCTGCGACGATGAACTCCATGCGCATCACCGTCATCTCCGGGGGCGAACCCGGTGCCCGATTCACCCGCGGACTGCTCGACCACCTCGAGCGCAGCCCCGACCTCGCGGGCTCGCAGGTCACCGTGATCGCCAACACCGGGGACGACGTCTCCCTGTGGGGCCTGCGGCTGTGCCCGGACCTCGACCTGCTCGTCGACACCCTCGGGACGGCGAAGGGGACCGACCCCCGGCCCTCGCACGTGGTCGGCGACGAGCTGGCCGCCCTCGGCCTGGAGCCCCGGTGGTACCCGGTCACCGACCGTGAGATGGGCGTCCACGTCGCCCGCACCGCCTGGTTGGGGCGGGGCGACTCGCTGACCGAGGTCACCACCCACCTCGCCACGGCCCACGGCGTGCCCGAGCACGTCCGCGTCATGCCGATGTCCGATGTCCCGGTCGAGACGCACGCGGTGCTCGACGGGCCCGAGGACCAGCGTGCGGTGCACGTGCAGCAGTGGCGCCACGAGCTCCAGCGACCCGCCGCCGCCCGCTTCGTCGTCGCGGGCCTGGATCGCGCGAACCCCGCTCCCGACGTCCTGGACGCCATCCGCGGCGCGGACGTCGTGCTGCTGCCCCCGAGTGACCCGGTGCTCGCCCTGGGCATCGTCATGGGCGTCCCGGGCGTGCGCGACGCCCTGCGCGGCACCTCCGCGCCCGTGGTCGGGGTCAGCCCCGTCGTCGACGCGGCCCCGGCACCGGAGCCGCTCGCGGCCTCCCTGGCGACCGTCGGCGTGGACGCCACCTCGGGCGGTGTCGCCGGACTCTTCAAGGACCTGCTCGACGGGTGGGTCGTCGACCCTGCCGACGCCTCGGCAGCGCGGGCCGGTTCCCGGTGGGCCACCTCGGCGCACACCGGGCCGCTCGCGGGCTCCGCCCCCACGGACGTGGCCGCGACCGCCCTGGCGCACGCTCTCTCCCTTCGCCCTGAGGCCTGACCTCACCAGCGGGTGGGCAGGTGCCCGGGAAGGCTGCGTCGAGGTCCGCGCCGGGGGCGAGGGCCGGCAGCAGCCGTGATCACCCGCTGGGCGCGGTAGCGCTGTCCCGCGTACGGCGCGAGGAGCTGGGCCATCCGCGCGTCGTCCCCGACGACCCCGTCCAGGGCGAGGGTCACGTCCTTGGCGACGTGGTAGTCCCCGAAGCTCGGTGAGTCCGCGTCGCCGAGTGCCCGCTGGGCGACCTCCGCGTCCGTCCACACGCCGATCCCCGGCAGCGAGCGAATCCGCCGGTGTGCCTCCTCCAGCGGCAACCCGGCGCACTCGTCGAGCCGTCCCGCGGCCCGCATGGCCGTGACGACCGTGCGCGAGCGCGATCCGTCGACGCCCGCCCGCACCCAGTCCCACGACGGGATCCGGGCCCACTGCGCGGGACTCGGCGGGGCGACCAGCCCGCGCGCCTCCCCCGGCCCCGGAGCAGGGGTGCCGAACCGACGCACGAGCTGACGCAGGCTGCTGAATGCCTCGCGGCCGGTGACCTTCTGCTCGATCACCGAGCACACGAGCATCTGTGCGACGAGGCCGTTGGCGGGCACGCGCCAACCGGACATGCGTGGCCACCCCCGCGCGACGAGGTCGTGGTGCGCGGTGAAGCCACTGGGGTCGTCCCGCCCGCCGAGCAGATCGGGGAGCCGGTCGAGCATCCAGTCCGCGCCCGGGCCCCACGCGCAGGCGAGCACCTCCCCGCCATCATCACCGACGTGAAGGGTCACCGGCCCCGCCGGCGTGGTCCAGGCGAACCACCACCCGTCGCCTCCGTGCGCGCTCGTGGGGTCACCGCCACCCCGGACGAAGGGGGCCAGCGTCCGGTCGACGTCGAGCGGCTCGGGTGGCCGGTGTCGTCGGGTCCTCACGGGGCCAGCGTGGCGATAGATTGACCGCAATGCGACCGACGGAGCACGTGCTGGACATGTTCGCCGTGCCCGGCGACACCGAGCCGGTGCCCGGCGGGCACGGCCACAGCGTCCGCGCCGGCGACCTCGTCCTCTCCCCCGGCCGCGACGTGTCGAGCGTGGACGTGCTCGCCCCGGTCCTCGCCCGGCTGGCCGCCGACCTTGACACCCGACCGGGCCGGGACCACCGCGACCTGCGGATCGCGATGCCCGTCCCCGCGCGGGACGGCAGCTGGGTGGTCGACGGCTGGGCCGCGACGCGCTACGAGCCGGGCGTCGTGCCGCTGACCGACCTCGCGGTCACGCGCGCGGTCGGTGCGGTGCTGCACGCCGAGCTGGCCGTCCGTGTGCCCGTCCCGCGGTTGCCCCACCGCCAGGACCGCTGGGCGCGGGCCGAACGGGTGGCCTTCGGCGAGACCCCCGTGACCACCGACGCCCTCGGCCCGGACGGCGGCGAGCTGCTGCGCGCGCTCGTCGCGCACGGCGACGACTCGCCACTCGGCCCCGACCAGCTCGTCCACGGCGACCTCGCGGGCAACGTGCTGCTCGACCCCCGCGGGGCCCCGCTCGTCATCGACGTCTCCCCGTACCGGCGCCCGGTCCTGTGGGCCGAGGCGCTCCTGGTGCTCGACTCGGTGCTGTGGCACGGCGCCGACCCCGCGGTCATGCAGGAGTGGGCCACCGGAGCTGCGGGCGTGGCGATGGCCCGCGCTGCCGCCTTCCGGCTGCTCAGCGACCGTCCTGCCGACGTCGGTGCCTACACCCGGGCACTCGGCCCGCTCCTCGCCCGGCTGCGGACCTGACCGGGTCATGACTCGGGCAGGAGGTCGTGGCTGTGGCCCCACAGCCACCCGACGGCGGCCCACACGACGTCACCGAGCACGGTGAGGAAGCGCGCGAGCACCACCACCGCGGCGGCGGCGGAGAGCGACAGCTGGGTGGCCAGGAGCAGGACCATGATGCCGTCGCGCACCCCGACCCCCGCCGGGACGACGATGCTGAAGGTCCCGATGCCGGTGGCGAGCAGGTATCCGGACACCGCGACGAGGAGCAGTCGTGCCGGGTCCGCCCCCTCCGGAGCCAGGTCACGGGCCAGCGCCCACACCGACATCCCCCCGATGAGCCAGGAACCGGTGAACCACGCGCTGGAGAACCCGACCGCCGCCGGCCCGAGGTCGTGATCGAGCGGGGGCCGACGCAGCACGTGCAGCGCGTGCCGGATGCCAAGGTTGAGCAGGGGTGGCCACAGCAGGGGCAGCAGCACGACGATGATCAGCGGCACGCTCCACCACGGGAGGGTGACCTGACCACGGGTGAGCAGGACGGGCAGTGCCGGCAGCCCGGCGATCATCCCGGTCACGGCGGACAGTCCGATGCACAGGAGCCCGCACACGGCGGTGCGGCGGCGGGGCACGCCCAGCCGCGCGGCCATCTCGGTCTGCACGAGGACCGACCACACCGACCCGGGCAGGTACTTGCCCAGCTGGCCGACGAAGAAGACGCCACTCGCCGAGGCGATGTGCAGGCGGGATCCCAGGTCGGCCAGGAGCACCCGCCACCCGAGGACGGTGAGGAAGGGGGAGAACAACGCCAGCAGCGTTGCCGCGGCGAGCGGGGCCGGCCCGAGGCGTCCGAGGTCGGAGCGCACGGCCTCCCAGTTGGTCCACAGCGCGATGCCCACGGCGAGCAGGACGACGACGAGGAACCCTGCGCGCAGCAGGTCGACGACTCGCTGACGCGGGGTGCGCACCGCCGCCTGGTCGATCTCGCTCATCTCGGCTGCAGCCTAGGCGACAGCAGGGCGGGCTCAGCGCAGGTCGCCCCCTTCGTAGGGTGGGGCCATGCCCACCCCCGCATCGGTCCTCTCCGACCTCAACGACCGCGACTCCGCCGCTCCGCGGATCACCTGCTATGACGATGTCCCCGGCCCGACCGCGGGTGAGCGCATCGAGCTGTCCGGACGCGTCCTGGGCACGTGGGTGAGCAAGGCGGGCAATGCCCTCCAGGAGGAGTGGGACATCGAGCCCGGCTCGGTGGTCCGCCTGTCGATGCAACCGCACTGGCGGTTGCTCTACTGGGCCTGGGCCGCGTGGTCGGTCGGCGCGCACGTCGACCTCGACGGCGACCTGACCGCGGACCTCGTGGTCACCGACGACGCTGGTTCGCTGCCCGATGAGGGGCCCGCCGTCCTGGTCACCCGCGGCGCACTGGCCCGGTCCGCCGGTACCGACCTCCCCGACCCGGTGATGGACGAAGCGGCCGAGCTGGCCTCCTTCGGTGACGACTTCGTGGCCTGGCAGGAGCCCGACGAGGACGACCTTGCCCTCACCCTCGAGGGCAGCTCGCTCACCCACGCAGCCGCGGTCGCGGATGTGGTCGCAGCCGTCCCGGTGGCGACGGGAGCCCGCCTGCACCTGGTCGACCCGACCGCCGGCCGGCTGCTGCGCGCGGCGATGTCGGCCTGGGCCGGCGGCGGATCCCTCGTCCTCCAGCTCGGCGGAGTCGACGCGCAGACGTTGACCCGTCGCGCCTCGAGCGAGGGCGTCACCGCCGAGTGATCCGTGGACCAGCGGGGTGACGCCCTCGTTCCCACGCCTGATCGGCGATCAGGCCGGGATGAGCACCTCACGCTCGAGGGCCTGCCAGGTGACCGCACCGACGTAGCCGGTCCGGGTCAGCCCGTTGCGCTCCTGCAGGGAGCGGACCGCCTGCTCGGTGGCCGGGCCGTACACGCCATCGGTGGGCATGCCGAGCCGCGACTGCAGTGCCGTGACCGCGGGGCCGGTCGAGTCCGGCTTGAGGACCGTGGTGCGGTAGGCGAGGAAGGGGTACTTCGTCGCCTCGAGCGCATCCCAGGTCTGCTCGTCGACCATGCCGGTGATCGGCAGCCCGTGGCTGCTCTGGAAGCTGCGCACCGCCTTCGCCGTCGCCGTGCCGAAGACCCCGTCGACGGCGACGCCGCCGACGACCTGCTGGACGTTCTTCACGGCCGCGCTGCGCGTGCCCTCGGCGAGGACCATCGACTTCAGCCCGGCGAACTCGGTCGTCGTGGCGACAGTGGCCACCCCGGCGGATCCGAGGAAGGACGCCCGTGCCATGGACTGGGCACCGCCGCCACGGGAGAGCAGGGCCTCCCACGTCTTTGCCCCCACGATGCCGTCGGCCGTCAGCGAGTTGCGACGCTGGAAGGACCTGACCGCCGAGGCCGTGTTCGACCCGAAGATCCCATCGACCTTCAGATCCAGGGCCCGCTGCAACTTCTTCACCGCAGCCCCCTTCGACCCCTGACGCACCGTCGCCGGGATCTTCGTCGACGAGGACGAATCACCCTTCGAGGAATCGTCCTTCGACGAACCGCCGCCCTTCGAGCCACCCGACGACGACCCCTTCGACCCGAGCAGCTTGCGCCAAGTGTTCGCCCCCACGATGCCGTCGGCCGCCAGGGAGTTCTTTCGCTGGAAGGACCTGACCGCCGAGGCCGTGTTCGACCCGAAGATCCCATCGACCTTCAGGTCCAGGGCCCGCTGCAACTTCTTCACCGCAGCCCCCTTCGACCCCTGACGCACCGTCGCCGGGATCTTCGTCGACGAGGACGAATCACCCTTCGAGGAATCGTCCTTCGACGAACCGCCGCCCTTCGAGCCACCCGACGACGACCCCTTCGACCCGAGCAGCTTGCGCCAGGTGTTCGCCCCCACGATGCCGTCGGCCGCCAGGGAGTTCTTTCGCTGGAAGGACCTGACCGCCGAGGCCGTGTTCGACCCGAAGATCCCATCGACCTTCAGGTCCAGGGCCCGCTGCAACTTCTTCACCGCAGCCCCCTTCGACCCCTGACGCACCGTCGCCGGGATCTTCGTCGACGAGGACGAATCATCCTTCGAGGAGTCGTCCTTCGAGCCACCCGAGGCGCCCGTCTTCTTGTACGACATGCCCTTCAGTGCCTTCCAGACATTGCTGTCCACGACCCCGTTGACCTTCAACGACTTCTTGCGCTGGAAAGACCTGACCGCCGAGGCCGTCTGCGACCCGAAGATGCCGTCCACGCCGATCTTCAGCTCACGCTGCAGCTCCTTGACCGCAGCGCCCGTGGACCCCTGGCGCACCGTCGCCGGGATCTTCGTCGTGCCGCCCGAGGAGCCCGTCTTCTTGTAGCTCTTGCCGTTCAGGGCCTTCCAGACGTTGCCGTCGACGACCCCGTTGACCTTCAGGGCCTTGCCCTTCTGGAACTCGCGCACGGCGGCATTGGTCTTCGGCCCGAAGACGCCGTCGACGGACAGGCCGAGGATGCGCTGCAGTGCCTTGACCGACGCGCCGCGAGAGCCGAGGCGCACGGTGTCCTGGGTGGTCGGCGGTGTCGTGGTGGACTCCCCGCGTGCCGGGACCTTGCCGAGCGCGACCATCTTGGCCCACGTCGCCGCGTCCAGGACTCCGGTCGCGCGGACTGCGTGGTTGCGCTGCCAGGAGATCAGCGCGCTCTTGGTCGCCGGACCGAAGACCCCGTCGGCGCCGGTGCCGATGACCTTCTGCGCCAGCTGCACGTCCGGTCCGCGCGCCCCCTCGCTGAGGGTGGGGTAGGACTTCGGCGGAGTGATCGGGACGGACGGGCCGGAGGGCGAGGTCGAAACCCCGGTCCAGGCCTTGCCGGTCCACCAGGAGGTGCGCTGCATGGCGCCGTCCCAGCTGAAGCTGAAGTGGATGTGGTCCGTGTGCGGGTTGGGACCGTGGTAGTCACGCCAGCCGGCGTCCATCTGGTACGTGCCCCAGATCTTGCGGTCCCAGATGACGTACATGATGCCGAAGCGGCGGGCCATGGCTCCCTGCCGTCCCTGCGCATCCGGTGCCATGAGCCACGCCAGGACCGAGTCCGCGACGCCGCGCTCGTGCTTGTCGTAGGCGTTGAGCATCCAGTCCAGGGCGCGGCCCTCGGAGTGCTCGGTGACGCCGCCGGTGCAATTGCGCGAGATCCCGTAGTTGTACTCGCCGTAGTGGCTGGCCACCAGGCGGGCGAACGCGAGCACGCCCGGCTTCGCCCTCGGGTCACACGTGTCCTGCGGGACGTACGGCGAGGCGACGTCGAGATCGCCGGGCAGGTTGTTGTTCGTCGGCGGGCTGGGAACGGCGGCTCGAGCCACGTTCCCGGTGGCAAGGGGAAAGGCGAATGCCGGAATGAGGGCGGCGCCCACCAGGCGGACGGAACGTGACACGCGGCTGCTCCTAGGAGAGGGCACGGGCAGGGGAACCCGATCGGATTTAAACGAACCCTCATTCGTCACACTCGTCACAGAGTGCTCAGAAGTCAGGCCAGTCACTCTTATTCCACGGGTCACGTAGGACACGCCAGCCCCACAAGCCAATTACATACTTGTCATTCCTTCTCGGTGGCGGGCCGTCACCAGCCTGTGATCACCCCCTTCGTCCCCGTCCATGTGCTCCCCGCCCACTACCCACCGCCCCCTGTCTGGTTAGGCTCTGGGCATGGACAAAGTTGTCACCTCACCTGCCGAGGCCGTCGCGGACATCCCCGACGGCGCCACGCTCGCGGTGGGCGGATTCGGGCTGTGCGGCATCCCGAGCGTGCTCATCGACTCCGTCCAGGCGTTGGGGGTGAAGGATCTCGAGTGCGTCTCCAACAACTGCGGCGTCGACGACTGGGGACTGGGAGTTCTGCTGGGCGGCGGCCAGATCCGCCGCATGGTCTCCTCCTACGTCGGCGAGAACAAGGAATTCGCCCGCCAGTACCTCTCCGGCGAGCTCGAGGTCGAGCTCACCCCGCAGGGCACCCTCGCCGAGAAGCTGCGCGCCGGAGGATCCGGTATCGCCGGCTTCTGGACCCGCACGGGTGTCGGCACCCAGATCGCCGACGGCGGCCTCCCGTGGCGCTACGACACCGACGGGAACGTCGCCGTCTCCTCTCCTGCCAAGGAGACCCGCACCTTCGCGGTCAAGGAGCGAGCCGCCGACGGCACGGTGGTCGACACCGAGCACGAATTCGTCCTCGAGGAGGCCATCACCGCCGACTACGCGCTGGTGCGCGCCACCCGGGGCGACCGGCACGGCAACCTCGTCTTCGAGACGACCACCCGCAATTTCAACCCGCTGTGCGCGATGTCCGGCCAGGTGACGATCGCCGAGGTCGAGGAGCTCGTCGAGCCCGGCGACATCGACCCCGCGGACGTCCACCTGCCGGGCATCTACGTCCACCGCGTCGTCCCCCTGACGCCGCAGCAGGCCGCCGACAAGCGGATCGAGAAGCGCACCATCAGCGACGAGAGCAAGGAGGCCTGAGATGGCACTCACCCGTGAGCAGATGGCCGAGCGCGCGGCCCGGGAACTCCAGGACGGCGACTACGTCAACCTCGGCATCGGCATGCCGACGCTCGTGCCGAACTACGTGCCCGACGACGTCGAGATCGTCCTGCAGTCCGAGAACGGCATCCTCGGCGTCGGTCCCTACCCCACCGAGGCGGACATCGACGCCGACCTGATCAACGCCGGCAAGGAGACCGTGACCCTGCGCAAGGGCGCCTCGATCTTCGACTCGGCCACGAGCTTCGGGATGATCCGCGGCCGGAAGGTCGACGCGGCGATCCTCGGTGCCATGCAGGTCGCCGAGAACGGCGACATCGCCAACTGGATGATCCCCGGCAAGATGGTCAAGGGCATGGGCGGCGCGATGGACCTCGTCCACGGCGCCAAGAAGGTCATCGTCCTCATGGACCACACCGCCAAGGACGGCACCCCGAAGATCCTCCCGGAGTGTGAGTTGCCCCTGACCGGCAAGGGCGTCGTCCAACGGATCATCACCGACCTGGCCGTCATCGACGTCACCGACGACGGTCTCGTCCTGCGCGACCTCGCCCCCGGTGTGACCGAGGACGAGGTTCGCGAGAAGACGGGGGCGAGCCTCACCGTCGACTTGACCTGACCTTCCGAGCCCCACCGGGCAGTGCCACCGCTCCCGACGAAGGGGTGGGGCGCGGCCCTTGGGCTGCGCGCAGTGGGGCCGTGCCACCGCTCCCGACGAAGGGGTGGGGCGCGGCCCTTGGGCTGCGCGCCGTGGGGCCGTCCCCGGTCCGCGCTGAGTCGTGCCGACCTCACCCTTCCCCCGTCCGCTGGGAACCCATCCCTCCTTCGCCATCATGGCCGGGATACCTCGATCGGGCCGTGAAGCCTTCGGATGACCACATCATTTCGCGGTCAGATCGCGGCTTCCCGGTCGCCCCAAGACCTCCGGGGCAAAAAGGGTGGGCCGCCTCAGGCCTTGTGGTCCGGCTTGGCGAGGTTCTTGGGGCTGGTGAGGAAACCGATCCCCCAGGACCAGTGCATGGTGACGATCGCGAGGGGGACGCGGGCACGCACGGGGGCGGGCTCTCCCTTCGCGATGAGCCAGCCGCCGACGGAGACGGCCGCCGCGTAACCGGCGGGGACCAACCACGCGGGCCGCCACGCGATGCCCAGGACGCCGGCCGCGAGGGTACCCACGACCATGGCGGGCGGGGCCAGGTAGCGGGCGTTCGCCGTGCCGGGGTGCTGGCGGGCGACGACGCGACGCCAGCGTCCGTAGTTGAAGTACTGATCGGCCAGCCGCCTCACGGTGGACCGGGGCCGGTAGGTGACGACGAGGTCGGGGGTGAACCACACCCGGCCACCGCCGGCGCGGATGCGGTGGTTCATCTCCCAGTCCTGGGCACGGGCGAAGTGCGGGTCGTAGCCACCGACCCGCTCGAGTGCTTCCCTGCGGAAGACCCCGAGGTAGACGGTGTCCGCCTCCCCGGCTCCCCCTCCGGTGTGGAACCGGGCGCCGCCGACACCCAGGGGGGACTTCATCGCACAGGCGATCGCGCGCTCGAGGTCGCTGACCCCGACCGCGTTCATGACCCCGCCGACGTTGTCGGCCCCCGTCTGCGCCAGGGTCGCGACGGCGGTGCTCAGGTAGTCCCTCGGAATCTCGGCATGCGCATCCACCCGCGCGATGATCTCCCCGCTCGACGCGGCGATCGCGGCATTGAGCGCATCCGGGGTGCGCCCGGAGAGATTGGGCACGGCCCGCACCCGGGGGTCCGCCGCCGCCAGCTCGGCCGCGACCTCGGCGGTCCGGTCACTCGACGGACCGACGGCGAGCACGATCTCCAGCTCGCCGGGCCAGTCCTGACGCAGGATCTGCCGGACCGACTCCGCGAGGTGCCGCTCCTCGTCCAGGACGGGCATGATGACGCTCACTCGGGAAGACACGGGCTCCAGTATGGACAAGGTCACGACCACCGCTCCCGGGACTCGCCGCTCGCATCATGCGGGTTGCGGGCTCTTTTGCTCATATCCTCGTTCGCATGCCTGATCGCCCCTCCCGCCCCCGTCGGCCCTCCGGCGACCCCCCGTCCGGAGGCCGCGACGACGACGCGATCGTCTTCGACGCCCGACGAGGCCGTCGAGACGGTGACGACACGGCCCGGGCGATCCCGACCGGCCGGCGCGAGCGTCCGGCACGTCCGGCCGGTGGCGGCCAGTCGGCCCAGCGTCCCCACGCTGCGCGACGTCCTCCGGCGAGCGGGGGCGAGCCCAGCACCCGGGTGATGCCCACCGGGACTCCCCCCTCGCGCCCCGCCGGAGAGGGTCCACATGGCGGCCGGCCCGCGCGCGCCACGGGCGGCACGGGGGGAGCCGGTGGCGCCGGGGGGCGCGGCCCCGCTCGTCCTCGGCGCCGACGGCCGGGCCGCACGTTCGTGTCGGTACTGCTCGTCCTCGTCCTGGCCTGGGTCGCCGGCATGTTCTGGGCCGTCAGTGCCTCGTGGGCCCAGGTCGGCAAGGTCGATGCCTCCCCGGACGGCGACCGCCCCTCCAGCGATGGACGCAACGTCCTCCTCGTCGGCAGCGACTCCCGCGCCGGGCTGACCTCGGATGAGCAGAAGCGGCTCGGCACCGGGAGCGACACCGGGGGTGCCCGCACCGACTCGATCCTCGTGCTGCACACCGGCAGCGGCCCCTCGACACTGGTGTCGATCCCCCGCGACTCCTATGTCGAGATCCCCGGCCACGGGATGAACAAGATCAACGCCTCCTTCAGCATCGGCGGCGCGGAGCTGCTAACCGAGACGATCGAGCACAACACCGGCCTGAAGATGGACGGCTACATGGAGATCGGCTTCGGCGGTTTCGCCCACGTCGTCGATGCCGTGGACGGGGTCGAGATCTGCGTCAAGAACGCCATGGACGACGAGAAGGCACACATCAACCTCCAGCCCGGGTGCCAGGTCCTCGACGGCAAGACCGCCCTGGGCTACGTGCGAGCCCGCTACTCCGATCCCAAGGGCGACCTTGGTCGGGCCCAGCGCCAGCGAGAGTTCCTCGGCGCCCTGACGGACAAGGTCATTTCCCCGGCCAACCTGCTGCTCCCGTGGCGCGTGCACGCCCTGGGCACCTCGAGCGCCGGCGCACTGACCGTGGGCGAGGACGACTCGATGATCAGCACGGCGCTGGCGCTGTGGGCGTTCCGCGGGATCTCCTCGGGTGACGGCAACTCCTTGGCCGTCCCCACCAGCAACACCAGCCTGCCGACTCCGGCCGGGACGGCCGTGCAGTGGGACGAGGCCCGGGCAGAGCAGCTCTTCGCCGACCTGCGGGCAGACGAGCCGCTGTCGATCACGCCCGACGACGGTTGATGCCTGCCCCCGGCCGCGTGAGCGTGGTCACACGGACGTTAGTGTGACTGCCATGGACAACAGCATGGACGCAATCGGGGTCGTGGGATGCGGCCTCATGGGCGCGGGTATCGCCGAGGTGTGCGCTCGCGCCGGCTCGGACGTCGTCGTCGTGGAGTCGAGTCAGGAACGCGCCGACGCCGGCCGTGGTCGACTGGAGAAGTCGCTGCGGCGGGCCGAGGAGCGTGGGCGGCTCGACAGCGCGGACGCCGTCCTCGCGCGCATCCGGGTCGTCACCGAGCTGAGTCAGCTCGCCGACCGGGACATGGTCGTCGAGGCCATCGTCGAGGACGAGTCCGCGAAGGTCGACCTCTTCAAGCAGCTCGACGAGATCGTCGAGTCGCCCGAGGCGATCCTGGCCTCCAACACCAGCTCGATCCCGATCATGAAGCTCGCGACCGTGACCAAGCGCCCGGGCAACGTCCTCGGCGTGCACTTCTTCAACCCGGTACCCGTGCTCAAGCTCGTCGAGCTCGTCCCCTCCCTGATGACGGCCGAGGAGACGACGGAGCGTGCCCGCGCCTACGTCGACGGCAAGCTGGGCAAGCACGCGATCACCTGTCAGGACCGGGCCGGTTTCGTCGTCAACAGCCTGCTCATCCCGTTCATCCTCAGCGCGATCCGGATGTACGAGTCCGGCTTCGCCACCGCCGAGGACATCGACCAGGGCTTCGTGCTCGGTGCTGCCCACCCGCAGGGCCCTCTGGCCCTGGCGGATCTGATCGGCCTGGACACGACGATGGCGGTCGCCCAGTCGCTCTACGAGGAGTTCAAGGAGCCGCTCTACGCTCCCCCGCCGCTGCTCGCCCGCATGGTCGACGCGGGCCTGCTCGGCCGCAAGGTCGGGCGTGGGTTCTACACCTACGACGGCTGATTCACGACGAAGGCCCCCGCTCACCGAGCGGGGGCCTTCGTGGCGTCCGCGGGACCAGCGGATGGAGCGGTGACCGACACGGACGATGGATGGGGTCGCGCACGACTCAGGCCGCCGCCCGGACCGTCACGACACGGCGAGCGCCCGGGCCAAGGAGTCCGGGCGGTGCGCCAAGTGCCGGCGCCATCCGCCGTCCGTGCATGCCAGAGTTCAGCGCGAGGTCGGCAGGCCCTTGAGAAGCTGACGTGCCATCACGACCCGCTGGACCTGATTGGTGCCCTCGTAGATCTGGGTGATCTTGGCGTCGCGCATCATCCGCTCCAGCGGGAAGTCACGTGTGTAGCCGGCACCACCGAGCAGCTGGACGGCGTCGGTCGTGACCTTCATGGCGACGTCGGAGGCGAACGCCTTGGCCGCTGCACCGAAGAAGGGCAGGTCGTCGTCGTGGCGCTCGGACTTGGCCGAGGCCACATAGACCATCTGGCGGGCTGCCTCGAGCTCCATCGCCATGTCAGCCAGCATGAACTGGATGCCCTGGAAGTCGGCGATGTGCTTGCCGAACTGCTTGCGCTCCTTGACGTAGGCGAGAGCCTCGTCCAGAGCCCCCTGTGCGATGCCGACGGCCTGGGCGCCGATCGTCACACGGGTGTGGTCCAGCGTGCGCAGCGCGATCTTCAGGCCCTCGCCCTCGGCACCGACGATGCGATCGCCGGGGATGCGGCAGCTGTCGAAGTGCAGCTCGCGGGTGGGCGATCCCTTGATGCCGAGCTTGCGCTCCTTCTCCGAGAAGCCGAAGCCCTCGTCGGACTTCTCCACCACGAAGGCGGAGATGTTGTTGCCACGCGGCCCGTCCGGGTCGGTGACGGCCAGGACCGTGTACAGCTCGGACTCACCGGCGTTGGTGATCCACGCCTTCTGCCCATTGAGGACCCAGTCGTCGCCGTCCCGGGTGGCCTTGCACTTCATCCCGGCGGTGTCGGAGCCGGCCTCCCGCTCGGACAGGCCGTAGGAGAATCCCTCCCCCTTCGCCAGTCGCGGCATGTACCTCGCGTTGAGCTCCTCGGACCCGGCCAGGATGACCGGCATCGAGCCGAGCTTGTTCACCGCGGGGATGAGCGAGGACGAGGCACAGACGCGCGCGACCTCCTCGATGATGATGGACACCGCGAGGGCGTCCGCACCGACGCCACCGTGCTCCTCCGCGACGTGGGCCGCGTGGAAGTCGGCGTCGATGAGGGCCTTGTTGGCCTCCGCCGGGAAGCGGGACTCCTCGTCCACCGCCGCGGCGAAGGGGGCGATCTTGTCCTCCGCGATCGCCCTCACCGCCTCGCGGATGGTCTCGTGGTCCTCGGAGGTGCGGAACAGGTCGAAGTCTGGGTTGGCGCTCACGACTGGTGATGCTACCCGTGTCGACGTCTGGCGTCAGGAGTCGGTGCCGAAGAGGTCACGGGTGTAGATCTTGTCCGCGACGTCGGTCAGGGCGGGGGTGCGTCGGTTGGCGATGATGACGTCGCAGGCCGCCTTGAACTCCTCGAGGTCACGCACGACCCGCGAGCCGAAGAAGGTCTCCTCCTGCATCACCGGCTCGTAGATGAGCACCTCGACGCCCTTGCCCTTCAGACGCTTCATGATCCCCTGGATCGAGGAGGCCCGGAAGTTGTCCGAGCCGGCCTTCATGATCAACCGGTGCACACCCACCACCCGCGGCCCGCGCGCCAGGATGTCCTCGGCGACGAAGTCCTTGCGGGTGCGGTTGGAGTCGACGATGGCCTGCATGAGGTTCTGCGGGACCTCGTGGTAATTGGCCAGCAACTGCTTGGTGTCCTTGGGCAGGCAGTACCCGCCGTAGCCGAAGGACGGGTTGTTGTAGTGCGTGCCGATCCGCGGGTCGTGACCGACGCCGTCGATGATCTGACGGGTGTTCAGTCCGTTGGTCGCGGCGAAGGTGTCCAGCTCGTTGAAGTAGGCCACCCGCATGGCCAGGTACGTGTTGGCGAAGAGCTTGATCGCCTCGGCCTCGTTGGCGTCCGTGAGCAGCACGGGGACGTCGCTGTCCTGCGCCCCGGCGACGAGCAGGTCGGCGAAGTGACGTGCCCGCTCACTCACCTCCCCGACGACGATGCGGCTGGGGTGAAGGTTGTCCCGCAGGGCCTGCCCCTCACGCAGGAACTCGGGGCTGAAGATGAGGTTGTCGGTACCCAGCTTCTCCCGCAGGGCCGCGGTGAAACCGACGGGGATGGTCGACTTGATGACCATGACGGCCGTGGGGTTGACCGCCATGACGTCCCTGATCACGCCCTCGACCGAGCTGGTGTCGAAGTAGTTGGTCTGCGGGTCGTAGTCCGTCGGCGTCGCGATGACGACGAAGTCGGCCCCGCTGTATGCCCTCTCCTTCTCCAGCGTGAAGGTCAGGTCGAGGTCACGGTGGGCGAGGAAGTGGTCGATCTCCTCGTCCTCGATCGGGCTGTGCCCACGCCCCAGCATCTCGACCCGACGGGCATCGATGTCGAAGCCCACGACCTCGTTGTGCTGGGCAAGAAGGACGGCCATGGACAGGCCGACGTAGCCGGTCCCGACGACGGCGATCTTCGTGGTCACGTGGTTCCTCACAGGGCTCGCAGAAGGTCTGGGGAAGGCACCCCACGACGAAATTGTCTCCTGCGCGTCACACAATCCGCGACCCGGCTGGCGCGGGCCATTGATTCCCGCGTGCGGTCGGCGTTGGATGGGCCACATGAGCCTCACGCACACGAACAACACCGAGACGATGCGACGCCTCATTGCCGACCCCGGGAGGTGGGTCGTCGTGGGCCTGAGCAACAACGACGACCGCGACGCCCTCCGAGTCGCGCAATGGCTCAAGAAGGAGATGCACAAGGCGATCATCCCCGTGCACCCGTCGGCGGAGACCGTCGACGGCGATACCGGCTACGCGACGGTGTCCGACATCCCGGACACCGACATCAAGGTCGTGGACTGCTTCGTCAACTCCGAGCACGTCGGCGGGGTCGTCGATGAGGTCATCGCCAACAAGGACCGCCTGCAGATCGATGCCATCTGGATGCAGCTGGGCGTCGAGGACCCGGCCGCCGCCGACCGCGCCCGGGAAGCCGGGCTGCTGGTCGTGATGAACACCTGCCCGAAGATCGAGTGGCGCAGGCTGCGGGGCGAGGGCGCGGCCCGTTGATCTAGCCGGCCGATCTGCGCTCGCGCAGCCGCTCCCCCTTCGCCCGGGCCTGCGCGGCCAGTTCCGCTGCGAACTGCGCCAGCGACGAACGCAGCCGCGCCGCTTCCTCGCCCTCGCCGGCCCCGAGGATCCGCGCGGCCATCAGACCCGCGTTGCGGGCGCCGCCGACCGCCATCGTCGCGACGGGGATGCCGGCGGGCATCTGCACGATCGACAGCAGGGAGTCCATCCCGTCGAGGTGCTTCAGGGGGACCGGGACGCCGACGACCGGAAGGGTCGTCACCGACGCCAGCATCCCCGGGAGGTGCGCCGCTCCCCCGGCACCGGCGATGATCACCCGCAACCCGCGCACCTGTGCCTGCTGCCCGTACTCGATCATCTCCGTGGGCATCCGGTGCGCCGAGACCACGTCCGCCTCGTAGGCGATCCCGAGGTCGTCGAGGACCAGGGCCGCCGGTTCCATGGTCGGCCAGTCGCTGTCGCTGCCCATGACCAGAGCGACGCGTGGGGTCGTCTCGTCCGTGCGGGCCTCGGTGCTCTCGTTGCTCATTGCGTGATCACTCCCTGGATGTAGTCGGCCGCGTGCTGCGCGCGCTCGCGCAGGTCGGCCAGGTCGTCGCCGCAGACGTTGACGTGCCCGATCTTGCGCCCCGGCCGCACGCCCTTGCCGTAGAGGTGGATCTTGAGCTCGGGGTCGCGGGCCATGAGGTGGCGGTAGGTCGGGTAGAGGTCGGGGTGCTCCCCCCCGAGGACATTGCCCATGACGGTCCACCGGGCCCGCGGCCGGGGTGAGCCTAGTGGCAGGTCGAGCACGGCCCGCAGGTGCTGCTCGAACTGCCCGGTCACGGCGCCGTCCATGCTCCAGTGGCCCGAGTTGTGCGGACGCATGGCCAGCTCGTTGACGAGCACGCGGCCGTCAGCGAGCTCGAAGAGCTCGACGGCCATCACCCCGGTGACCTCGAGCGTCGCGGCGATGTCCAGACCGACGAGGGTCGCGGTGCGGGCGGTGTCCTCGGACAGGTCGGGGGCGGGAGCGATGACCTCGGTGCAGATGCCGTCCGTCTGGACGGTCTCGACCACCGGCCACGCAGCCGCCTGCCCGGAGGGGCTGCGGGCGATCAGGACCGCCAGCTCCCGGACGAAGGGGACGGCCTCCTCCACGAGCAACGGCTCACCGCGGCCGGCCGCGGTGACCAGCCACTCGTCGAGGTCATCCACGCTCTCGGCGACGAGAACCCCCTTCCCGTCGTAGCCGCCCCGGGGGGTCTTGGCGACGATCGGCCACCCGACCTGTGCGGCGAAGGCGGTGACCTCCTCGGCGGTGGAGGCCGCGGTCCAGCGGGGGCAGGGCATCCCGGCCGCCGTCAGGGCGTCGCGCATGACGAGCTTGTCCTGGGCGTGCTGCAGGGCAGCGGGCGACGGGTGGACGGCGATGCCGTCGTCCACGAGGGCCTGCAGCACGTCCGCGGGCACGTGCTCGTGGTCGAACGTGACCACGTCGCACTCGCGGGCGAAGGCCAGCACCGCCTCGACATCGGTGTGCTCGCCGACCGGTGACGAGGGGATGACGAGCGCCGCGCTGGAGTGCGCGTCCTCGGCGAGCACGGAGAGGGTCAGCCCCAGCTCCGTCGCGGGCCCGACGCACATCCGGGCGAGCTGACCGCCGCCGATGATGCCGACGACGGGAAATCCTCCAGGGGCACGGTGGGGTATCGACACGATGAGAACCCTACGATGCCTCGGTTCGGGCATGCCGCGTCTACCCTGCTGGAGATGGCCGATTCCACGCAGCCGCCGGCAGGCGCCTCCGCCGACGTGCCCCGCGAGCGCGCGCCCGGGCGACTGGCCGGCCTCATCGACACGCTCTGGCACGAGATCGCCAAGTTCGGCGTCATCGGCGCCGTGGCCTTCGTCATCGACATCGGCGGGATGAACCTGCTGACGCACACGGTCCTCGAGGGCAAGGTCACCACAGCCCGGATCATCAGCGGGGTCGTGGCGACCCTCTTCGCGTGGCTGGGCAACCGCTTGTGGACGTTCGCCCACCGGCGCTCCCGTCCCGCACACCATGAGGTGTCGCTCTTCTTCCTCGTCAACGGCGTGGCGCTGGCCATCTCGACCCTGACGCTGGTCCTCTCGCACTACGGTCTCGGCCTGACCTCGCGTCTGTCCGACAACGTGGCAACGATCTTCGGGATCGGCCTGGGCACCCTCTTCCGCTTCTGGGCCTACCGCCGCTTCGTCTTCGTCGACGAGCCGATGGACGTCGACACCTCACCGCTGCACCACGAGAGCATTCGCGCGGACGAGACCGGCATCAACGACACCCCGAGCTGAGTCGGCTCAGCGCCGCCCGGGTCCGGAGAGGAAGACGGCGAAGACGGCGGGCTGGGCCTGCACCAGCTCCAGGCGCCCGCCGTTGCGCTCGGCGAGCTGTCGCGCCAGTCCGAGACCGAGACCGGATCCGCTCGAGGTCACCGAGCGCTCGAAGATGTGCGGCGCGATCGCGCTGGGGATCCCTTCGCCCTCGTCCTGGACCTCGAGGACGACTGACCCGCCCGATCCGCGCATGGTGATCGTCACGAGGCCGGCGCCGTGGGCCAGGGAGTTCTCGATGAGGCCCTGCAGGATCTGCGAGAGGTCCATCGGCGCACACCTCACCGCCAGGCCGGGGGGCCCGTCCACGCGCATCGTGCGGTGCGCGGCGGTGAAGGCCGGCTGGTACTCCCTCTGCAGGCCGGCGAGCACCGAGTCCAGCGAGATCTCCGGGACCTCGCCGCCGTCCTGCGTGCGGGAACGCAGCGTGTCGACGACCCCGCTCAGACGCTCGACCTGGGTCACGGCCACGGCCGCCTCGTCGCGGATGTCGTCGAGATCGTCGGTCTCGGCGATCTCCTCCAGGCGCATCAGCAGGGCCGTCAGGGGTGTGCGCAGCTGGTGCGAGGCATCAGCAGCGAAGTCCTGGTCGAGCGCGCGCTGGCGTGCCAGCTCGCCGGCCAGACGCGCGATCGCCTGCGTCGTCGCGTCGATGTCGGCCAGGCCGACGTTGGAGCGAGGAAGGGCACCGCCCCCCTCGCGGATCGTCTCGATCTGGTGGGTGATGAAGGTCAGGCCCCGCGATCGACGCCGGTCGATCACCCGGAGCACGGTCAGGGCCGCGAGACCGGCGATCGCCGCACCGGCCGCCGGCGCGAGGACGACCCAGACCGGGGGTTCAAGACCGAGGACGGCCCCGCCGCCGGCGACGACGAAGAAGACGGGTCCCAGCACCAGGGCAGTGACCGCCGCGCCACCGACGGCCACCGAGACGAGCAGCCAACGGACCAGCGAGCCGTAGGTCACGAGTCGAATCGGAATCCGACCCCGCGCACCGTCGCGATGTGCGTCGGGTCCGAGACGTCGTCGCCGAGCTTGCGGCGCAGGACGGAGATGTGCATGTCCAGGGCCTTGGTCGAGCCGTACCACTCGGTCTCCCAGACCTCACCCATCAGCTGCTCACGGGTGACGACACGTCCTCGCTCACGCACCAGGACGCTGAGCACGGAGAACTCCTTGGCCGTCAGTGGCAGTTCCTCGCCGTGGAACCACACGCGGCGGCTGTCGAGGTCCATGCGCAGCGGCCCGCTCGGCTCGATCGCCTCGTCGTTGCGTCGCCTCAGCAGCGCACGCACCCGGGCCATCAGCTCCGCCAGGCGGAAGGGCTTGGTGACGTAGTCATCGGCCCCTGCGTCGAGCCCGACGACGGTGTCCACCTCGTCGGCGCGGGCGGTCAGGATCAGGACCGGCACGTCGGAACCCGTGGCGCGCAGGCGACGGCACACCTCGAGCCCGTCAAGGGTCGGCAGACCGAGATCCAGGACCAGCAGGTCGGGCGGTGTGCCGAGGGCGACGTCGAGGGCCTCGCGACCGTCGGAATGCACGCTCACGTCGTACCCCTCGCGCACGAGCGCACGTGCCAATGGGTCGGAGATGGCGGTGTCGTCTTCGGCCAGCAGCACTCGGGTCATGGTCGGATCATAGGAACTCATCCTCAGACGTGCGCGGTGACATCGGTGGCGCGTCGCGCTCCGGTGACCCTCACGAGGCGGCTCGGGACGACCTCCCCGATCCCTCGGAGTGAACGGCGGCGGGTCGGGACGGTGGCGAATCCGCTGAGCGGCTCGAGCAACCGAGTGAGGGCGTCGTCGACGTAGACGCCGCCGGGTGGGGCGACGGCGGTCAGGCGGCTGGCGCGGTTGACCGTCGTGCCGAAGACGTCGCCGAGCCGGCGCACGACCGGACCGTGGGCCATACCGATCCGGGCCTGCGGGAGCAGGTCGTCCTCGGTCATGGCCTCGACGAGATCGAGCGCGATGGCGGCCGCGGGGGCGACCTCGAAGGTCTGGAAAAGCACCTCGTCACCCACGGTCTTGATGACTCGTCCGCCGTGGGCGGTGACGATGTCGGTGCACAGGTCCTCGAAGCGCTGGACCAGCCGGGCCAGGTCCCTCTCGGTCAGACGCCGAACGACGGAGGTGAAGTTGACCAGGTCGGCGAAGCCGATGACCGACATGCGGCCGGCGTCCTCCTCGACGGTCAGCAGTCGCTGGATGGTCGCGGTCAGCTGTCGGCGCCACACGTAGAGCAGCAGGGGCTCGACCTCGTCGGCGAGACCGGAGAGCCAGGCGGCCGCGACCTCGGAGTCCCCCACGGCCTCATCCTCGGTCGGCTCCTCGTCGCCGTGGCGCTGGCGGGCGACCTCCTCGAGGACGAGCTGGGCCTGCCACGCGGCGAGACGGTCCATGGTCCGGGCCAGAGCGCGGGTCATCGACAGCGCGAACTCCTCGGGGAACTCGCCCTCCCGGACCAGCCGGGCGACCCGCGAGAGCGCCTCCAGGTCGGCCTCGGTGAACATGTCATCGCCCTCCTGGACGATGGGGAAGCCCATCGCGTGCCAGAACTTGCGGGCGGAGCGCACCGAGACCCCGGCGCCGCGGGAGACCTGCCGCCGGCCCATCGAGGCGGGTCGACCGAGCAGGACGCGCTCGAACTCCTCCGGGGCACCATCGTCCGGCAGGCCCGGCTCGTCAGGGTCGTGCCCGTGGGCTCCGGCGTACGGCACAGCACCTCCGTGGGATCGATGGTTCAGCTGGACGACGCGCCGGGCAGACGGATGTGCTGCACGTCACCTGCCGCAACGGTATCCGAGCCGTGCGCCCGGATGACACGCAGGCAGCCGTCGAGATCCAGACCCGTGGTCTCGACCTCCTCCCGGGTGCCGTCGGGGTGGTGCACGACGACGCGACGCCCCAGGGTGGCGCAGGCGGCCGAATAGTCCGCCCTCACCTGCGCGGCCCGCTCCCCCCCTTCGGCCAGGGCGGTGTGCAGGTGCCGCAGGTGGGTGAGCACCGCTGCGGCCAAGGTGGTCCGGTCGACGTGCGCACCGACGAGGCGAAGGGAGGTGGCCGTCTCGACCGGCAGGTCACCACGGCCGTGACCGACGTTGATGCCGATCCCCACCACCACACGACCATCCGGTTGCGACTGGCACAGGATGCCGCAGACCTTTCGACCGTCGTCCCCCGGCAGGAGGACGTCGTTCGGCCACTTCAGGTGGGCATCCACCCCTTCGTCCACCAGCGCGGAGCGCACGGCCAGTCCAGTCGCCAGCGGCAGCCAGCCCGGGGGGGCGACGGGAGGGACGACGACGGACATCGCCAACGAGGCACCCGGGGTGTCCTGCCACGGGCGACCGAGCCGGCCGCGGCCAGCCGTCTGGTGCTCGGTGATCACCGGTGACCACAACACGCCACGCGCGGCCGCCTCCGCGTTGGTCGAGCCGACCCTGGGGAGATGCACCACCTCCCCCCAACCCTCGTCGGGAGGCAGCAGGTTGGTCAGTCGTTGGACATCCATCGGGGTCGGCACAGCGTCAAGGTTAGGCTTCGCACCATGTCCCAGAGCACCGAGACCACTGACGCTCAGTCGATCGGCGGCACCGACGTCCCCGTCGACATCGACATCCACACGACGGCCGGCAAGCTCGCCGACCTCAAGCGTCGTGTGGCCGAGGTCGCGAACGCCGGTTCGACCCGCGCCGTCGAGAAGCAGCACTCCCGCGGCAAGCAGACCGCTCGTGAGCGCATCGCACTCCTCCTCGACGAGGGCAGCTTCGTCGAGATGGACAAGTACGCCCGCCACCGATCGACCGCCTTCGGCCAGGAGGCCAACCGGCCGTACGGCGACGGCGTCGTCACCGGCTACGGCACGGTCGACGGTCGTCAGGTCGCCGTCTTCGCCCAGGACTTCACCGTCTTCGGTGGCTCCCTCGGTGAGGTCTTCGGCGAGAAGATCACCAAGGTGATGGACTTCGCGATGAAGATCGGCTGCCCGGTGGTCGGGCTCAACGACTCCGGTGGTGCCCGCATCCAGGAGGGTGTGGTCTCCCTGGGCCTCTACGGCGAGATCTTCAAGCGCAACGTGCACGCCTCCGGTGTCATCCCGCAGATCTCCCTGATCATGGGCCCCTGCGCCGGCGGCGCCGTCTACTCCCCCGCGGTCACCGACTTCACCGTCATGGTCGACCAGACCTCGCACATGTTCATCACCGGCCCGGACGTCATCAAGACCGTCACCGGTGAGGACGTGGAGTTCGAGGATCTCGGCGGTGCGCACACGCACAACAGCAAGTCCGGGGTCGCGCACTACATGGCGGCAGACGAGGACGACGCGATCGACTACGTCAAGGCGCTGCTGAGCTACCTGCCGAGCAACAACCTCGAGGACCCGCCGATGTTCGGTGAGGAGCTCGACCTCGAGGTCAACGACACCGACCGGGTGCTGGACACGATCATCCCGGACTCACCGAACATGCCCTACGACATGAAGCAGGTGATCGCCTCCGTCGTCGACGACGGCGACTTCCTCGAGGTGCACCCGCTCTTCGCGCCGAACATGATCTGCGGCTTCGCCCGGATCGAGGGCCGTTCGGTCGGCGTCGTCGCCAACAACCCGATGCAGTTCGCGGGCACGCTCGACATCGGCGCCTCGGAGAAGGCGGCCCGCTTCGTGCGCACCTGCGACGCCTTCAACGTCCCGGTCCTGACCTTCGTCGACGTGCCGGGCTTCCTGCCGGGGACCGACCAGGAGTGGAACGGCATCATCCGTCGCGGCGCCAAGTTGATCTTCGCCTACGCCGAGGCCACCGTCCCGCTCGTCACGGTCATCACCCGCAAGGCCTACGGCGGCGCCTACGACGTCATGGGGTCCAAGCACCTCGGCGCCGACATCAACCTCGCGTGGCCGACCGCCCAGATCGCCGTCATGGGCGCCCAGGGCGCGGTCAACATCCTCTACCGCAAGCAACTGAAGGCCGCCGAGGACGAGGGCCGCGACGTCGAGGCAGCACGCCAGGAGTTCATCTCCGCCTACGAGGACGCCCTGGCCAACCCGTACGTCGCCGCCGAGCGTGGCTACATCGACACGGTCATCACGCCGAGCAACACCCGGATGAACGTCAGCCGGGCGCTGCGCGCGCTGAAGACCAAGCGCGAGACGCTGCCGCCGAAGAAGCACGGGAACATTCCGCTGTGACATCGACGACACCCACGCACGAGCAGCCGGACACCGAAACGCCCGCGGCCCCGACGGGGCCGCGCATCGAGGTCATCGGGGACGCCTCGACGGAGCAGGTCGCCGCGCTCGTCGCGGTGCTGTCAGGTATCGGTGGTGATGGTGACGAGGAGGCGCCCGGCCCCGCGTCGCGCTGGGCCTCGCGCGAGCGGCTCGTGCGCGCGCCACTGCACCCGGCCCCCGGAGCCTGGCGGGCCGCGGCCTTCCCCGGCTGACCTCTGGACGACGTGTACGACGCATTCGAAGAAGGACCGCGCCCTTTGGGCCGCGGTCCTGCTTCGAGTTGTCCTCGGCCACACCCGCGTCGACGCCATCGCCGCCCTCCACAGGTCTGGCGTGGAGCAGGTCCATCCCGCGCCGGTCAGCCACCGTACTGCCATATCCACCTCGCGCGCCGCCCGGTCCCGAGAGCTGCTGTACCGGGCGAGTGAGGCCGCCGAGGACGCGGACGGGGTCCTCTCCCGGGCCCAGCTGAGAGCCATCGGCATCGGCCGTGACCGTGTCGCGGCGCACGTGCGGGCCGGCAGGTGGCGGCTGCACGGCCGGCACACGGTCGCCCTGCACACCGGGGTCCTCTCCGACCGCGCTCGCGCCTGGCGCGGCGTGCACGAGAGCTGCGGCGACGCGCGGGTGGACGGGGTATCCGCGCTGCAGCTCGCGGGCGTGACCGGGCTCAGCGACCAGATGGTCCACGTGTCACTGCACCATCTCTGCCAGGTCCGCGACATCGACGGCGTGGTGCAGCACAAGGTGTCCCGTCGCGCCGAAGGCGAGTGCACCCTGCCCGGCCTGCCCCGCACCCCGCCTGCCCTGGCCGCACTGCGCGCGGCGCAGTGGGCGGTCAGCGACCGTGCGGCGGCCCTCTTCCTCGTCCTGCCCGTCCAGCAACGCCTCGTCACCGCCGAGCATCTGCGGGAGGCCCACGAGGCATACCCGGGGCGACGGCGAAGGGCGCTGGTCGCCCAACTGATCGAGGACGCGGCTGACGGGGCACACTCGCTGGGCGAGCTCGACATCATCCCGCTGTGCCGCCGGCATGGCCTGCCCCCACCCGACCGGCAGGTCCTGCGCAGGGTCGACGGCCGGTCCCGGTACCTCGATGCCTACTGGAAGGAGGTGGGCCTGGCACTCGAGATCGACGGCGAGGCCCACTCAGCAGGGCTGGAGGTCACCTTCGACCACCTGCGGCAGAACGCCGTGACGATGCAAGGAGACACGGTCCTGCGGATGAACCTCATCGGGCTGCGGCTCGAGGGCGATGCCTTCTTCGCGCAGGTGTCGACCACCTATCGCTCGCTGCTGCGCCGACGCCGGTGATCATTCGAAGAGGCGTCGCGGCCCCGGAGCCGCGACGCTTCTTCGACCCGGCGGATACTCTCGGTCCATGCCTCGAATCCTCTCCGTGAACGTCGGTCGACCGAGGCTGCAGCGTGTCCCGAAGGGGCGGCCCACCGGCATCGACAAGCACCCCGCCGACGTGATCTCGGTGGCGAACCCCGGACCCCGACGCGTGGTCGACGGGCACGGTGTCTCCGGCGTCGCGGCCGACCACGTGGGCGATGGCCGATTCCACGGCGGGTGGGACCGGGCCGTCTACGCCTACGCGCGTGAGGAACTGGACCTGTGGGCCGACGTCCTGGGTCGCGAGCTGCGCGAGGGGCACTTCGGCGAGAACCTCACGACGAGCGGCATCGACGTCGATGCCGCCGAGGTCGGCGACCGGTGGCACATCGGCACCGCCGTCCTCGAGGTGCGCTGGACCCGCCAGCCGTGCGCGACTTTCGGGGAGTGGATGGGTGAGCCCGGCTGGGTCAAGCGGTTCATGGAGCACGGCCGCACGGGCGCCCTGCTCAGCGTGGTCGAGCCGGGGGACATCCGCACCGGGAACCGCATCGAGGTCGAGCCCTCGGGGTCGGGCATCACCCTGCCGATGGTCCTGCGCGCAAAGACCGGCGACGTCGGCCTCGCCCGCAGGGTCATCGACGCCGGGGTCTACACCGGCCACCGGCGCCAGCAGATCGTCGACGTCCTCGAGCGCGATCACTGACGGCTGATCGGCACCCGCGCGTCCTTGACGTGTAGTTCGAAGAAGACACGCGGCCCTTGTCACGCGAACCTTCTTCGAATCACACGGTCAGGAGGGGCGCGCCAGTCAGAAGAGCGAGAGCGGCTCGTCCTGCACCGGCTCGGTCACCTGCTCGGCACCTGCCTCGGCCGTGCCTGACCGTGCGCCCGGGACACCGGGTCCTGCCTCCGGCGCCGCGCCCTTCGCCCACGCCGCGGCAGCGCTCGTCGCGAGCCGGTCGGCCTCCTCGTTGAGCTCGTGACCGGTGTGGCCCTTGACCCACTCGAAGGTCACTCGACGCCCGGCCATCGCCGCGTCGAGCGCCTGCATGATCTCGACGTTGAGGACCGGGTTGCCGTCCTTCTTGCGCCAGCCCTTGCGCTTCCAGCCGGGCATCCACGCGGTGATCGAGTTGATCACGTACTTGCTGTCGCAGATGACGTGCAGGTCGTCGTCGAGGTGGGCCGTCTGCTCAAGCAGGTCCAGGACGGCCATGAGCTCGCCCATGTTGTTCGTCCCGTGCGCCCATCCCCCGCGGTCCCAACGGTCCTCGTCGATGTACCAGCCCCAGCCGGCGGGCCCGGGGTTGCCGAGGGCGGAGCCGTCGGCGGCAGCAGTGAGGGTCATGCGGTCACTCCGTGGGGCGAAGGGGGAAACGGCTGCGGTCTTCCTATCAGACGCGTGCCAGCACCTCACCATGGACGATGACGAACCACCCATCGGGTGAGTCCGTCCACGCCCGCCACCCGTCGACGACTTCGGCGATGGTGACCTCGTCACCCAGCCCCTGGGCGAGCACCTCGTCGTGGAAGTTCGACTCCACGGCGCGCTGCTGCCACTGGCCGCCCCACCAGGCCCGCGCGTCGTCGTCGGCGTAGCACCAGAGCGAGGCGCCCGCCCTCACATCAGCCAGTCCCGCCTCGTGGCACCACCGCAGCAGGTGGCGCCCGGCGTCGGGCTCGCCGCCGGCACCGCGGGCAGCGGCCCGGTAGAGGTCGAGCCAGCGGGTGAGCCCGGGATGGGCCGGCGCCCAGGTCATCGCCTCGTAGTCCGCGTCACGCACGGCGACGAGGCCCCCCGGACGGGTCACACGAGCCATCTCCCGCAGCACGGCCACCGGGTCGCCGACGTGCTGGAGCACCTGGTGGGCATGGGTGACGTCGAAGGAGTCGTCCGCGAAGGGCAGGGCCAGCGCGTCAGCCACCTCGAAGACGGTGCGGCCATCCCCCTTCGTCCCGGCCGCGGAGCGGGCCCGCTCGATGACTGCCGCGGATCCGTCGACGCCGACCGCCTCGCCCACCCGCTCGGCGAGATCGAGGGTGATCGATCCCGGACCGCACCCGACGTCGAGGAGCCGCGTCCTCGGCCCGAGGTACGGGAGCAGGTACCCGGCCGAGTTCTCGGCGGTGCGGTCGCCATGGGAGGCGACGACGGACGGGGTGTGGCCGTGCACGTATCGACTCATGAGCCGATTCTGCGCGCGAAGACCCCCACAGATCGGTACCGTCCGGGAGGTGAGCAACGAGACATCCCGCCCCATGACCGACATCGACCGCATCGCCGAGGCCCACTTCGACGCCGAGGTCGAGCTGTCCCCGATCGCTGCGACCTACCTCGGCCTCCCGGGCCGCGACGAGGACCTCGACGACTTCTCCCCAGCGGGCTTCGCCGCGGTCTCCCGCCTGCGCCGGGAGACCCTCGCCGCGCTCGAGGACGCCACGCCCGTGGACGACGTGGACCGGGTGACACTCGAGGCGATGCGCGAGCGGCTCGGCCTCGCCGAGGAGATGCACGCGGCCGGTCTGGACCTCGGTGAGATCAACGTCCTCGCCTCGCCGATGCAGGCGGTGCGCGACGTCTTCGACATGATGCCCGCCGCCACCGGCGACAACTGGGCGACCATCGCCCGCCGGATGACCAAGGTGCCGACCGCCCTCGAGCAGTGGACCGACTCCCTCGCCGCGGCCGCAGCGGACGGGCACATCGCCCCTCGTCGCCAGTACGAGCGGTGCATCGACCAGTGCGCCGACCTGACCGCCCCGGACGGCTACTACGCGGGCTTGGTGCGGGATGCCTGCCTCGACGGCGGGGCGCCCCTGGCCGACTCGGTCATGACGGACCTGGCCCGCTCGGTCGAGGCCGCTTCCGGGGCCTACCGTGACCTCGCCGAGCGGCTGAAGCCCTTGCGCGACAAGGCCCCCGAGGCGGACGCCTGCGGGATCGAGAAGTACCGACTGCACTCACGGGCCTTCCTCGGTGCGACGATCGATCTCGAGGAGACCTATGCGTGGGGCCAGGCGGAGCTGGCCCGGATCACCGCCGAGATGACCGCCGTGGCCGAGCAGATCTCCCCCGGTGCGAGCACCGAGGAGGCCATCGCGATCCTCGACGACGACCCCCGATACCAGCTCCACGGCACCACTGCGCTGCAGAGGTGGATGCAGGAGAAGGCCGACGAGGCCATCGATCTGGTCGCCCCGCACCTGGACATCCCGGAGCCGGTGCACACGATCGAGTGCATGATCGCCCCCACCCAGACCGGCGGCATCTACTACACGGGGCCGAGCGACGACTTCGCCCGGCCGGGGCGGATGTGGTGGTCGGTCCCGAAGGGGGTCACCCAGTTCGGCACGTGGCGGGAGCTGACGACCGTCTACCACGAAGGCGTTCCCGGCCACCATCTGCAGATCGGCCAGACCGTCCACCGGCGCGGCCTGCTCAACCGGTGGCGACGACACTCCGCCTTCACCTCCGGCCATGCCGAGGGCTGGGCCCTCTACGCGGAGTGGCTCATGGCCGAGCTGGGCCACATGGACGACCCCGGCAACCGGATGGGCCTGCTCGACGGGCAGTCGCTGCGTGCGGCGCGAGTGGTGCTGGACATCGGTGTGCACTGCGGCTTCGAGGCCCCGGCCGAGGTCGGTGGGGGCGAGTGGACCTACGACAAGGCGTGGTCCTTCCTCAGCGCCCACGCCAACATGGACGAGGGCTTCCTTCGCTTCGAGCTGGACCGGTACCTGGGGTGGCCGGGGCAGGCTCCGAGCTACAAGATCGGCGAGCGGCTCTGGCTGCAGCTACGCGAGGAGACGTCCCGCCGTGAGGGAGCGAACTTCGACCTGCGGGCCTTCCACCGTCGCGCGCTCGACATCGGAGGCGTCGGCCTGGACACCCTGCGCACGGCGGTGCTCGGGTCCGCCTGACCGCACGACGAAGGGGGCGGTGCCGGATCACCGGCACCGCCCCCTTCGCCCATTGGGTCAGAGACGCCAGCAGCTGTTGGCCGTGTTGCGGCCGGCGAAGCGCTTCTCGAAGAAGTACATCGACTTCTCGACGTGCGGGATCATCCCGCCGATGTGCGTCGGGGTCAGACCGGGGTTGAGCGTCACCCGCGAGCCCTGGTCACACCAGTCGCTCGCGAGCTGCTTGCCGACCTCGAAGGGGACGACGTCATCGCCCCACGCATGGTTGATCACGACCGGAGCGCTCGGCTCCATCGTGCCGATCCGCTGCTCCTCCACCGCTGAGGCGAAGGGCTCCGTGGCGAGCAGCTCGGTCAGGTCCAGGCCACTCTCGGTGTACTGGCCGCTGTCCTTGAAGGCGTGGCTGAAGAGGTCGAAGACGCAGTCCCCCTCGACGGCCGCGGCCACCCGCTCACCGGCATCGTTGAGCAAGGGCGCCGGGTCGATGTGCTCGGCCGTGGCGACACCGAGCAAGGCGAAGAGCGCGAAGGCGTTGTACAGGCCGCCGTCGATGTTCGCCCCGACCTTGGCGAGGTCGGCGGGCGGGGCACCGATGGCCGAGCCCTTGATGGCCAGCTCGGGCGCGTAGGTCGAGGCCAGCTCGGCGGCGGCCGCAGCGGCGCCGCCACCCTGCGAGTACCCCATCAGACCGACCGGGTTGTCGCCGTCCACGTCGTCGCCCTGCAACTGCTGCGCGGCCCGGGCCATATCGAGGGAGGCATGGCCCTGGGCGGCACGGACCATGTAGGTGTGCGTCCCGGGAGTACCCAGCCCCTGGTAGTCGGTCATGGCGACCGCGTAGCCGCGGGAGACCGTGCGGGCGATGCCGATGCCCTCGTACTCGACGAGCTCCGCCATCTGGCGGGAGGGTGCGCACCGGTCGGCGATCCCCTGCGTACCGGCCGTGTACGAGATCAGCGGTCGCTCGGAGGAGCCCACGTAGTCGCTCGTCGGCACGAAGACGGTCCCGGTCACGGCGATCGGCACCCCGTCGGCGTCGGTCGAGGAGTACATCACCCGTGTGGCCGTGACGACGCCGGAGGACAGGCCCAACGGGTCGAGCAGGAAACTGGCCGGCTCGGTGCGAATGACCGTCCCCGGCGTGCTCGGGATCTGCGCCGGCGGCTCGTAGAAGTCGGGGCGCTCCGGCTCCGGCGTGTCGGTGAGGGTGCTGGCGCCGGCCGTGCCGGGGACCTCCCCCGGGCCGGCCTGGGCGGTCCCGGCGAGCGGCACGGCGATGGCGACTGCGAGCGTGGCTGCGGCGGCGGAGCGCGTGGCGAGGGAACTCATGGACGTCCTGTCTGTGGCGGGAGCGAGATCCCCCGACCGGTCAGGGGCTGACCCCGGACACAGGCGACCTCATCACTGGGTGGGCACAAGTTACCGAGTGGTCACCCCAGCGGCAACCGGTGGATGATGTGCTCATGCACACGCTCGTCCTCGCCTCCGCATCCCCCGCCCGTCTCGGGCTGCTGCGCGCCAGCGGCCTCGACCCGCAGGTCGTCGTCAGCGATGTCGACGAGGACGCGGTCGAGTCACGGGCCCGGCAGCAGGACCCGCACCTCTCCCCCGCCGGCTTGGCCCAGGTGCTGGCGGAGGCGAAGGGGGCGGCCGTGAGGGGCCGCCTGGCCGGGGACCACCGGCTCGTCCTCGCCTGCGACTCGGTACTCGAGATCGACGGCGCCGTCCACGGCAAGCCGGGCACGCCCGAGGTCGCCCGCCAACGCTGGCGCTCGATGCGCGGCCGCACGGGGGTGCTGCACACCGGGCACTGGCTGATCGACCCCGTCAGCGGCCGGACGGCAGGGGCACCGGCGAGCGCCACGGTCCACTTCGCCGACGTCACCGACGCCGAGCTCGAGGGCTATCTCGCCACCGGCGAGCCGCTGCGCGTCGCGGGTGCCTTCACCCTGGACGGGTTCGGTGCCCCTTTCGTCGAGTCGATCGAGGGTCACCCGAGCACGGTGGTCGGCCTGTGCCTGCCGCTGCTGCGACGGCTGCTGGCCGACCTCGGCGTCGACTGGTGGGACCTCGCCTCCGCCTGACACGGACGAAGGGCGGTGGTGGGCCCATCGGCCACCACCGCCCTTCGTCGAGCAGCCGGTCAGGACACGGGTGTGCCCACCGCGGCCTCCGCGTCGACGATGCCCTTGCCGTACATGAGGCTGAAACCTCCGCGGGTACCGAACAACGGGTGCCGCGCGGTGGTGAGGATCGCTTCCTCGACACCGGCCATCGAGCGCCCCTGGGCGGAGAGCAGGGCCGCGACGCCGGCGACGTGTGGTGTCGCCATCGAGGTGCCCGCGTAGGCGTCGTAGTCCGCGCCGCCGCACTCCGGGGTACCGGTACCGCGCGGGACGGTGGAGATGATGTCGTCCTCGCAGGGGCCACCGAGCGGGCTTCCCGCGCCACCGGGGGCGGCCACGGACTTCCCGCTGAGCTTGATCGGCAGCTCGGAGAAGTAGGACTTCAGCTCGTTGCGGTCGGTCGCACCGACACAGATCGAGTCGCTGTTGAAGGCCGGGTCGTTGCACAGCAGGGTGGAGGTGTTGCCCGCCGCTGCAACGGTCAACGTGCCCCTGTCGCGGGCGTACTCGATGGCGTCCACGGTGGTCGTGTCGAGCCCCAGGGCCCCGATCAGCTGCATGCCGGGCAGGCTGCCGAGGCTGAGGTTGATGACGTCCGCGCCGTTGTCGGCCGCCCACCGGATCCCCTCGGCGATGTCGGCATTGGTACCCGAGCCGTCCTCGAGCACCTTGATCGGCATGATCTTGGCGTCCGGGGCGACCCCCGCGACGCCGAGGCCGTTGTCGGCGAGGGCGGCGATCGTGCCGGCGACGTGGGTGCCGTGCGCGTCGGTCTCCTGACCGACACCGTCTGCGCCCTTCCAGCCACCGTCGCCGCAGGGACCCTGATGGCCCTCCGCGCAGGAGAAGGTGGCGCCCGGCACGAGCTGGCCGGCCAGGTCCGGGTGGCCGAGGTCGACGCCGGTGTCGACGACCGCGACGGTGGCGCCTCCACCGGTGGACTCACCCCACGACTGCTCGGCGTTGATCTGGTCGAGGCCCCACAGATCGGTTCGAAGGGGGTCGCTGGTCGCCGCTCCGGCGCTGCCGGCGGTGGCCACGAGGCCGACCGCGCAGGCGGCGGCCGCCAAGGGTGCGATCCATCGAGTGCTGCGCTGCATGGTGAAGATCCTTCGTCAGGGAACACGACGGAGACATCTCCGCCAACGACTACCCGACGGTAACAACGCGGTGGCGGTCATGCAGCGCGAGCGGCGCGAGGCTCATCACACCGGCGGGATGTCCCGTCGGCGGGTGGAGAACGTGCGTTCCCGACCGCGTGCGTGGCGCAGTCGGGTGAGCAGCTCGCGGCGCAGGCTCTCCGGCTCGATCACCTGGTCCAGGACGAGGTCGGCCGCCAGGCGCTCCAGGTCGACGTCCTCCTCGTACTCGGCGCGTGCCCTGGCGATGAACTCGTCGCGGGCGGCCTCACCGTGCTCGGCCTCGACCTGGGCGATCTTGTTGGCGTACACCGCGTTGACGGCGGCCTCGGGGCCCATGACGGCGATACGCGCAGTCGGCAGGGCGATCGTGGCATCGGGAGCGAAGCCCGGGCCGCCCATGGCGTAGAGGCCGGCACCGTAGGCCTTGCGGATGACGACGCAGAACTGTGGCACGGTCGCCGAGGAGACCGCCGAGACCATCTTCGCCCCGTGGCGGATGATGCCACCGCGCTCGACCTCGGAGCCGATCATGAAACCGGGCACGTCGGCCAGGTAGATCAGCGGGATCGAGTAGGCGTCGCACAACCAGATGAAGCGCGAGGCCTTGTCAGCACTGTCGGTGAAGAGCACACCGCCCTTGGCCATCGAGTTGTTGGCGACGATGCCGACGGTCTCGCCCGCCATCCGACCGAGGCCGACGACGAGCTCCGGGGCGAAGAGCGACTTGACCTCGAAGAAGGAGTCGTCGTCGACGAGCCCGTCGATGACGTCGTGGACGTCGAAGGGCTGCGACTCCCGCTCGGGAATCGTCTCGCTCGTCAATTCCGCGGAGGGCCCCTCCGGCTCGTACGAGGGCAACTCGCTGTGCCAGTTGAGCGGGAGATAGCTCAGCCAGATCCGCGCCGTCTCGATGGCCTCGGTGTCGTCGGCGACGAGGACGTCACCCACGCCGCTGACGGTGCAGTGCATCCGGGCGCCACCCATGTCCTCCAAGGACACCTTCTCCCCCACGACCATCTCGGCCATGCGGGGACTGCCCAGGTACATCGAGGCATTGCCCTCGACCATGATCACCAGGTCGGTGAAGGAGGGGATGTAGGCGCCACCGGCTGCGCTCGGGCCGAAGAGGCAGCAGACCTGGGGCACCTTGCCGGACAGGGCGACCTGGTTGTGGAAGATGCGCCCGGCACCGCGGCGGCCGGGGAACATCTCGACCTGGTCGGTGATCCGGGCCCCCGCGGAGTCGACGAGCCAGAAGACGGGCAGCTCCTCGCGCAGGGCCGTCTCGGTCGCGCGCACGATCTTCTCGACCGTGCGGGCGCCCCAGGAGCCGGCCTTGACCGTCGGGTCGTTGGCGATGATGATCACCGGGCGGTCATCGACGAGACCGCGGCCGGTGACCACGCCGTCGGCCGGCAGGCCCGTGGCGAGGGCATTGGCGTAGCGCCCGTCCTCGACGAACGAGCCCTCGTCGACGAGCAGGTCGATGCGGTCGCGGACGTAGAGCTTGTTCTGCGACTCGAGCTTGGCCGCAGCCTTCTCGGTGGGCCGCTCGGAGGCCGCATGGGCCTCGGCGATGCGCCGACGGACGTCCTCGACCTTGGGGTCGAGCGGGTACGGGGTGGTCATGTCGCTCCCTTCGCTCAGGCCGACAGGCCGAGGTGGCGGGCAATGACCATGCGCTGGACCTCGGAGGTGCCCTCGCCGATCTCGAGGATCTTGGCATCGCGGTAGAAACGGGCGACCGGGTACTCCTCGATGAAGCCGTTGCCACCGAAGATCTGCGTCGCGATGCGGGTCGCGCTCACCGCCGCCTCGGAGGTGTAGAGCTTGGCGATGGCGGCAGCCTTGGCGACCTCCTTCGTCGAGCGCAGGCCGCGGTCGGCCTGGTCCTTCAGCCACGCGGCCTTGTAGGTGAGCACCCGGGAGGTCTCGGCCATGACGGCCAGGTCGGAGACCGGGAAGGAGACGCCCTGGTTGGCTCCGATCGGCCGACCGAAGGAGGTGCGCGTGTTGGCGTACTCGGTCGACAGCTCGAGCATGCGCTGGGTCAGACCGGTGGCGAGCGCCGAGATGGCGATGCGGCCGTCGTCGAGGGTCTTGAGGAACTGGCGGAAGCCCTTGCCCTCCTCGCCGACGAGATTGCCCGCGGGCACCCGGCAGTCGGCGAAGCTCAGGCCGTGGGTGTCGGAGATGTGCCAGCCGAGCTTGTCGTAGGGCTCCTCGACGGTGAAGCCGGGGGTGCCGCTGGGGACGAGGATCGCCGAGATCTGCGCGCGGCCGTCCTCGTTCGTCCCGGTCCGGGCGGTGACGGTGACCAGGGAGGTGATGTCGGTACCGGAGTTGGTGATGAAGGACTTGGCGCCGTTGACGACCCACTCGTCGCCCTCGCGCTTGGCGGTGGTGCGGGTGCCGCCCGCGTCGGAACCGGCGTCGGGCTCGGTCAGGCCGAAGCCGGCCAGGGTCTTGCCGGCCACGAGGTCCGGCAGCCACTGGTCACGCTGCTCGTCGTTGCCGAAGGAGAGGATCGGGTTGATGCCCAGGCCGACGCCCGCGGAGAGGGTGATACCGATCGACTGGTCGATGCGGCCGAGCTCCTCGATCGCGACGCACAGGGCCGTGAAGTCGGACTGGACGATGCCGTCGACCGTCTCGGCCTGCCCGCCCCAGCGCTCGGGGACGACGAGGCCGAAGAAGCCCATATCCCCCATCTTGCGCACGACCTCCAGCGGGAGGTGGTGATCCTTGTCCCACTGGGCGACGTGCGGCTCGACCTCGCTCTCGGCGAAGTCGCGCACCGCGGCGCGGAAGTCCTCGTGGTCCTGCGAGAGCTCGAACATGCCCGACCTTTCCCTGCGTACCGACGTCGTCGCCGGGTCGCTTGCGTTGCTTGACGTTGACGTCAACGTAAAGCATAGTGCCGTCCATGACAAGCCCGACGAAGGGGGACCCAGGCCCCGCTCCGAGCGCGCCGGCCGGCGGCCCGGCCCCCGCGGACGCGACGTGGAGCATCCGCGAGATCGCCGACGAGTTCGGCATCACCACCCGCACGGTGCGCCACTACGAGGACATCGGACTGATCTCCCCCGAGCGGATCGGCACGACGCGCATCTTCCACCGGCGGGAGCGCACCCGGCTCTCGTTGATCATGCGCGGCCGGCGGCTCGGCTTCCCGCTGGATGAGATCGCCACCATCGTCAACCTCTACGACGTCCCGCGCGGCAAGCGCAGTCAGCTGGAGTACGTGCTCGGGCAGATCGACGAGCGTCGGGAGGACCTGGAGCAGCGGCGGCGCGACATCGAGGACGCGCTGACCGAGCTGGGCACCTTCGAGCGGCGCTGCCGGGACGAGCTCGACGCGCTCTGACAGAGGCGCCCCGCAGTTACGCGCGGGTCTGGCGGGCGGCCTTCGCCTGCTTCTTGAGCATCTCCGTCTCGCCCCGCACCTCAGCCCCCTCCCCCTTCGCCCTGATCTAGGCTCGACGCGGATCGCATTGACATTTGCTAAAGCAAAGATCTACGTTTGCTTTAGCAAACACATCGCCGTACTCCCAGGGGAACCACACGATGCACACCTCCACCGCCACGGTCCAAGCGCTCCTTGGTGCCGGCCTGTCCGGGGTCCTGGCGCTGACCGGCGCCGTCACCACCACGAGCAGCGCCACCGCAGGCACGGCAGCCACGTCGACCGCCACGGAGGATCCGGGCGAGCTGTTGCTGATGCTCGACGCGTCGGGGTCGATGAAGGAACCCGACCCGGCCGGCGGCACCAAGATGGCCGCCGCGAAGAAAGCCCTCACCGGCGTCGTGGACTCCCTCCCCAGAGACGCACACGTCGGCCTGCGCGTCTACGGGGCCACCGAGCCCGGCGGCACCCCCACCAAGGCCGCCTGCGCCGACACCCAGCTCGCCGTTCCCATCGGACCGGTGGACAAGCCCGCTCTGACGAAGGCCATCAGGGGCTTCGAGGCGAAGGGCGAGACCCCTATCGCCCACTCCCTGACCAAGGCCATGGACGACCTCGGCACCAAGGGCAAGCGCAACATCGTCCTCGTCTCCGACGGCGAGGAGTCCTGCGTCCCCGACCCCTGCCCCGTCGTGAAGAAACTCGTCAAGAACGGCGTCGACCTGCGCATCGACACCGTCGGCTTCGGCGTCAAGGACACCGCCCGCAAGCAGCTCCAGTGCATCGCCGACGCCGGCGACGGCACCTACTACGACGCCAAGGACGCCGACCAGCTCGCCACCAGCCTGACCAAGATCTCCACCCGAGCCGTGCGCCAATTCAGCGTCGAGGGCACCCCGATCACCCTGACCGAGGACAAGACCGACGCCCCGACCGTCACGCCGGGGCGCTACACCGACACGTTCTCCGTCAGCGCCGAGCCCCGCTACGCCCGCATCAAGCGAACTCCCAACTCCATCGTCCACATCGGCCTCGTGGCGCGACCGCCTTTCCAGGACCGCGAGATGAACGACTCCGAGTTCTGGGAGATCATCACCTACACCCCGGACGGCGAGCAGTGCACGAGAGGCTACTCGACGAGCACGGAGTTCTTCCGCGGCGTGGAGTCGATCACGGTGGGGACCTCCGTCAACAACCAGGTCACGGACCCTGCCGCCGACAACGCGTGCGCAACGTCCGACGAGCTCCTCCTCGAGGTCACCCACGACGAGGGCAAGGGCACGGACATCCCCGTTCAGCTCGTCTACGTCGAGGAGCCCCCGGTCCGAGACCCGGACTCACTCCCCGCGCCCCTGGATGGCGAGAAGATCACCGGTTGGACGGCCAAGGGCGATGGTTCCGCCGAGCCGGTCGTCGGCGGTGGCGGCTTCGCCGACGCCGCCACTCTCGCTCCTGGGTCCTACGAGGAGACGATCCTGGCCGGTGAGCAGCTCTACTACCGGGTGCGTGTCGGCTACGGCCAACGTGCCGCCTTCACCGCCCGTGTGTCGACCGAGGGAACCCCGTTGGGGGAGGGCGGCAGTCAGGAGTTGGACTCCACCGACTACATCCTCTTCACGGTCAACTCGTGGAACCCCGCCCTGCGTGAGATCACCCGAATCAATGAGGGCGAGCCAGAGAACCGCGAACACCTCAGCAGCCACGCACACTCGCTGGTGCTCGGCGAGTACATCCCCGAGGTCCGCTACCGGAACAAGGACGCAAGCACGTATGGATCGGACCACGAGGAGTTCGATCACGCCTCGATGAGCGGCTACTACTACTTCGCGATCGGCCGCGAGAGCTCCAGGGGTGACGACCTCGACGCACCGTTGACGGCGCAGATCGACGTGGACGTCAAGGGTGAGATCAGCGGTGAGCCGCGCTTCGCCGGAGCAGCAGACACATCGGCACAGAGCCCATCGCCGACAACGGACGGGCACGGCACCTCTAGCAACAGCGACAACACGCGAGCCTCGACCACCACGTCCCAGGACGAAGGCGGTTCACGCCTTCCCTGGATCGGTGGCGGCCTGCTGGCCGCGATCGTCCTCGTCTCCGGGGCATGGTTCGGCCTGCGGCGCAAAGGCTCCAGTCAGTCGGAGCGTTCCCAGGAGTAGTCCCCGTCGGTCTGCTCGCAGATGACCTCGATCCCGTCCGAGGTCGTCTCCCGCAGGCCGACGTCGCTGAACTGGCACGGCTGCCCGACCCGGCTGACCACGGTGCCAACCTCGACAGAGCCGGACGTGGGGCTCGTCCGCGACGACTCGCCCGGTGACGAGGAGCTGCTCGAGTTCGTCGGATCACTCGTGCTCGACGAGCTCGACACCGGCGGACTGGTCGCGCTGTCGCCACCGCCCGAGTCGCCGCCGGACAGGGACGTCCAGGCAAGGACGGCCGCCACCACCACGACCGCGACCGTCACGACGCCAGCCGCCAGAAGCCTCGCTCGCTTCCGATGGGGCGGGTGCACCGGACCCGGCGTCGACACCGCTCCGGAGACAACACGGGATCCGGACGCAGATTCGGGCTCGCGCGCGGGCACAATCGTGTCCGCGTACTGTGCCGGATCAGAGCCCACCGCCGGTGAGGGATGGGACGCAGGGGGCTCGCCCCCTTCGTCCGAGAGCTGACGCACGAGGGTGGTCGGCTCGAGGAGCCCGGCCTCACCCCCGCACGTGTCGAAGACCTGCTGCAGCACCTCGACATCCCCGGCCGCGCCGGGCGTCCAGGCCAGTTCTGGCGCTTGCAGGCGAGCGGTCGCGGCCGCAGCGTCCGGGCGGTCGGTGGCGTCATCGACCAGGAGGTCGCTGGTCAGCTGCCAGAGTGCCTGTGGCACGTCGCCGGGGCGCTCGACGGCGAACGGGTTCCCGTCGATCGGTACCGCCGTGAGCATGTACCGCGCGAGGGCACCGACCGCGTACAGGTCGCTGGCTCTCGTCAGCTCGCCCCGTCGCTGCTCCGGGGCCATGTAGCCGGGTGTGCCGATCGCGGCATGCGTCTCGGTCAGGCGCGGCCCGTCCAGCTCGACCGCGATCCCGAAGTCGGTCAGGTAGGCGTGCGGACGATCGGGACCGGTGGCCGCGAGCAGGACGTTGGCCGGTTTGACGTCCCGGTGCACGATCCGCGAGTCGTGCACGGCGGAGAGCGCATCAAGCAGCTGCCGCAGGATCTCCGCGACGAAGGGGGCCGGCAGGGGCCCGTGGTCACCGACCAGGGTGGCGACCGAGCCCCCGTCGACGACCGGCATGGTGAACAGGACCCGGTCGTCCTCACCGGCCCAGCCGAGCGGGGTGACGACGTGGGAGTGCTGGACCCGGAAGGCGGTCTCGCGCACGAAGCGCAGGAGCGCGGCCGCGTCGGACTGGCGCAGGACCTTGGCCGCGACCACCGAGTCGGTGCGCCTGTCGTGGACCCGCCACACCGAGCCCATGCCGCCCTGCCCGAGGAGGTCGAGCAGCTCGTATCGTCCGGCGAAGACCTCACCCATGCGCGCCCTCGGCCGCCTTGCGCAGCAACGAGGACAGCCGGGGATGCTCCGCCGCGAGCAGGTCCGCAGCCCCGCGCAGGTCGGCGGGACCGGCCACCTCCCGCAGCCCAGCGACCGTCGCCTCCTCGGAGTCGCTGGTCGGCCGGGTGGTGGCGTAGGTGCCCTGCACCTCGTGCACCGCCTCGATCCGGGCCGCGAGCTCCTCCGGGGCCAGCCCCGGCGCCTCGTCCACGAGCTCCAGCAGGACGTAGAGGCGCTGGACGACGGCGGGGTTGCCGATCTTCGTCCGGCGGCCCGAGAGCAGCTGGGAGAGCATCGGCGCCGAGAGCCCGAGGGTCCGGGCCAGTCGGCCCTGTGTCAGGCCCAACGCACCCATCACCCGGTCCGCGAGATCGCGCAGCGGCTCGCCGTACAGCTCTCGCTGCCGGGTGAGGGTGCTGGCGACGTCATCGGACACGTGATCCCCTTTCGATCTCCCTGCATCCTAGGGAGGAAGCTCCCCGAAGGTTCCTCCCGTCCGCGTGTCCGGCAGACTGCGCGCATGACCCACACCCCTCGTTTCGCCTCCGTCGACGACGTCCGTGAGCGACTGGCCGCGCACGGATACCTCGCCTCGGACGCGATCGCGACGACGGTCTACCTCGCCGACCAGCTGGGCAAGCCGCTGCTGGTCGAGGGGCCGGCCGGTGTCGGCAAGACCGCCCTGTCGGCTGCCGTCGCGGGCGCGACGGACGGTGAGCTCGTCCGCCTGCAGTGCTACGAGGGCGTCGACGAGGCCCGGGCGCTGTACGAGTGGAACCACGCCAAGCAGCTGCTGCGGATCACCGCCGCCGGCGCCCACCACGACGCGAAGGGGGCGGACGAGGCCGACTGGACCTCGGTCAAGGAGGACATCTTCACCGACGAGTTCCTCCTGGCCCGGCCGCTGCTGACCGCGATCCGCAACGAGCACCCGACCGTGCTGCTCATCGACGAGCTGGACAAGGCCGACGTCGAGATCGAGGGCCTGCTGCTGGAGGTGCTCTCCGACTTCCAGGTGACCGTCCCCGAGCTGGGCACGATCAAGGCGGCGCAGACCCCCTTCGTCGTCCTGACCTCCAACGCCACCCGCGAGCTGTCCGAGGCCCTGCGACGCCGCTGCCTCTACCTGCACATCGACTACCCCGAGGCGTCGCTCGAGCGGCAGATCGTCGCCCTGACCGTGCCGGACCTCGACACGACCCTCGCCGAGTCCCTGGTCCGGCTCGTCGGCGCCCTGCGTCAGATGCGCCTGCGCAAGTCCCCCTCCGTCGCCGAGACCATCGACTGGGCGCGCACCCTGCTCAGCCTCGGGGCGTCCGGGGACCTCGACCCGGAGCTGATCCGCTCGACCCTCGGGGTCGTCCTGAAGCACCAGGAGGACATCGAGCTGGCCGCGGCGAAACTGGACCTGGACAGTGTCCTCACCTGACCCGCTGGGGACGCGGCTGGTCGACCTGGGGCGCTCCCTTCGCCTGCACGGGGTGAAGGTCGGGACCTCGGAGATCACCGACGCCGCCGCGGCTGCCCGGGTGCTCGGGCTGCAGGACCGCGAGCGTCTGCGCGCCGGGACCGCCGCGGCGATGATGCGCCGCTCGTCGGACCGGGCCCTCTTCGACCAGCTCTTCGACATCCACTTCCCTGCCGCCGTGGGGCAACGCACCGGCGAGGCCGAGGCCCCCGACCCGACCGACACCGCCGGTGCGCGCGAGCGGGCCGCAGCGATCCGCGATGAGCTCGTCGACGCCCTCGCGCGCGCCGACGACGATGCGCTCGACCGGCTCGCGGCACGGTCCCTGGCCGAGCTCGGACGGCTGACGAACGAGGCGAGCACCGGCGGGTGGTCGGCGCACCAGGCGATCGAACGGCTCGCCCCGCAGACCGCCATCGCCGCTGCGCTGCAGCGGGCCCGGGACGCCGGGAACGTCACCGGCGGCTCCGGTGAGGGGTCGGGTGGCTCCGGTTCGGGTTCCGGTGGCGCGTCGGGTGGTGGCGGCGAAGGGGACCCGAGCTTCAGCGACAGGTACGACCGGGACGAGATCCGTGGTCGAGTCGGCCACTTCCGCCGGCGGATCGAGACCGAGGCCGCGCGACGCAATGCCGAGGTCCGTGGACGCGACCGCATCTCGCGCTACGGGGTGCGGGACCCGTTGGAGCGCAAGGACTTCCTGCTCACCGGCACCACCGAGGCGGCCGAGCTGCAGGCCGCTATCGGGCCGCTCTCCCGCAAGCTCGCCGCCAAGCTCGCCGCCCGGCAGCGGCGCCATGCGCGCGGGGCCATCGACATCCGCCGCACGCTGCGTGCCGCGATGTCCACCGGGGGTGTCCCGATCCGTCCGGCTCACCGCCGCCGCCACCGCAGCCGCGCGGACATCGTCCTGCTGTGTGACATGTCCGGCTCGGTCGCGGGGTTCTCCCGGTTCACGATGATGCTGCTGCAGTCCCTGGCCGGGGTCTTCCGCCGCGTCCGGTTCATCGGCTTCGTCAACACCTGCGACGACATCACCGAGCTCGTGCGGGAGAGCCGCATCGGCGAGGACATCCGCGAGCGCGTCTCCCGGGAGGCGACGATGACCCGCTGGCACGGATCCAGCGACTACGGCGCGGCCTTCGTCGACGCGGTCGAGCACCACATCGATGCCATCGGCCCACGCTCGACGCTCCTCGTCCTGGGCGACGCCCGCACCAACGGCACCGAGCCGCAGGTGGACGCGCTGCGCGAGCTCGTCACCCGAGCGAAGCACGCGGTCTGGCTCAACCCCGAGCCGGTCGGCCAGTGGGACACCGGTGACTCCGTGGCCGGGAGGTACGCCCAGGTCGTCGACATGCACGAGGTGCGCACCATCGACCAGCTGCGGCAGTTCGTCTCCCGGCTGCCGGTCACCTGACGCCCCCTTCGCAGCTCCCGAGGTTGTGCGAATTTGGGGGCGGATCTCCAGAGGAACTCCAGACGTCGTCCCGGTGATCTCCCGGCCGGTGTCCATAGCCTGAGTGCATGACCGACACCGCACCCACCCGCCTGCTCGTCGTCGAGGACGACCCGACGATCAACGAGGCACTCACCGACAGGTTCGAGGCGGAGGGTTTCGCGGTGGTGCGAGCGCACGACGGGCCGGGCGCAGTGGCCGCGTACGAGCAGCACTCCCCCGACCTCGTCGTCCTCGACCTGATGCTGCCCGGCTTCGACGGGCTCGAGGTGTGCCGGCGCATCCAGGCCGAGCGACCCGTGCCGGTCCTCATGCTCACCGCCCGCGACGACGAGAGCGACATCATCGTCGGTCTCGGCGTCGGGGCCGACGACTATCTGACCAAGCCGTTCCGGATGCGCGAGGTCGTTGCCCGGGTCCGGGCGCTGCTGAGGCGGGTCGAGCGCGCCGCCGAGCTTCACCGGGACGCCGGCCCCCTCCAGCACGACGGGCTGTCGCTGGACGCGCGCACCCGGCGCTGCACCGTCGACGGGGAGCCGGTGCACCTGACGCCCACCGAGTTCGACGTCCTCGTCCTGCTCGCCCGCGAGCCCGGCGCAGTCCTGCATCGCGAGCACATCGCCACGCAGCTGTGGGGCTGGGACGACTCCAGCCGCACTCTCGACACCCACGTGAAGTCCCTGCGCACGAAGATCGGGCCCAGACGCATCCGCACCGTCCACGGCGTCGGCTATGCGCTCGACGACGGGACCGACCGATGAGTCGCACCGAGCCCCTCGTCGGACTGTCCTCCATCCGCACCCGGCTGGCCGTGCTCGTGGGGGCGAGCATCCTCGTCGCCGCGCTCGTCGGCACCGTCGGCGCACAGGCCGGCGTCCCGCTCTGGCTCGGCCTACCCGCGACGATCGCCCTCGCCCTCGTCGTCACCCGGTGGCTCGCGACCGGGATGACCACTCCCCTTCGTCAGATGACGCAGGCGGCCGAGCGGATGGCCCGCGGTGACTACGGCGCCCGGATCACCACGACCGGTCGTGACGAGGTCGGGACGCTCGCCCGAGCGTTCACGACGATGGCCCGGGACCTGCAGGAGGACGAGGAGAACCAACGCCGGCTCGTCGCGACCGTCGCGCACGAGCTGCGCACGCCACTGAGCGCTCAGCGCGCCCTCCTGGAGAACCTCGTCGACGGCGTCACCACCCCCAACGACGCCGCGCTCGGCAGCGCGCTCGCCCAGTCCGAGCGACTCAGCTCCCTCGTCGCCGACCTGCTCGATCTCTCCCGGCCCGACGGCGGCATCCCGCTCAACCCCAGCCGGGTCATGGTCAGCGACCTCCTCGAGTCCGCCGTCCACGAAGCCTCCCTCCACGACCGCGAGGTCACCCTGGTTGCCGATGTCGACCCGCTCGACCTCACCATCACCGGGGACCGAGCCCGCCTGGCGCAGGTCACCGCCAACCTCCTGGACAACGCCGTGCGCCACAGCCCCTCCGGTGGGACCGTCACCGTGGCCGCCCGGCGCGAGCACGACCAGTGGTCGCTCACCGTCACCGACGAGGGGCCAGGGTTGTCGCCGGAGCGTGCCGAGCACCTCTTCCACCGCTTCGGTCAGGGCGGGGACGAAGGGGGTGGCACCGGCCTCGGTCTGGCGATCGCCGCGTGGGTCGCGGACATGCACGGCGGTGCGATCCGGGCGCTCACCCCCGGCCCACCGGTCGCTGAGGTGCGAGGCCGCCCGCGGCCGAGCCTCGAAGCGCAGCAGAGCACAGGCGCCCGGATGCGGATGACCCTGCCTGTTGACCCGACGTTGTCCTTTCGAGACGGCTCGTTCCTCACCTCCTCAAGGACCGAGGACACCACCCCCGTTGACCCCACCGACCAGGAGCACCCAATGACTGACTCCACGGCCGTCACCACAGCAGCCCCGGCTGCACCCCCTTCGTCCCTGCTCGGGCGGTGGTGGCCCGAGCGGGTCACCACACCCAGACCGGACCTGCTGCTCGCCGCCCTCGGCGTCGGGATCGTCGCGGCGATCCTGCTGCCGGACAATGCGATCGGACTCGGGATGCTGATCGTCCTGGCCTGCGGCGGGCTGGCCATCTGGCTCGCCTCACCCCGGCGCGCCGCGAGGTGGTCCTGGGTCGCCGGGGCACTGGCCCTCCCCTTGGCCCTGACGACGGTGCTGCGGGACAACCCGGGCTTCACCTTCATAGCCGTCGCCATGGCAGGCGTCCTCGCAGCCACGTCCTGCACGGACGCCCGCACCGTCCCCGGCATCATCGCCGCCGTCGCGGCCTGGCCGTTCTCGGCGCTGCGCGGTCTTCCCCTGCTGGACCGGACGATCAAGGCACTCGCTCGTCAGGGCAGGACGTGGTCGGTGCTGCGAACCGCCGCCGTCAGCCTCGTGCTGCTCCTCGTCTTCGGCGGTCTGCTCGCCTCCGCCGACGCCGTCCTCGGGTCGTGGGCCGCTGCGCTCGTACCGGAGCTGAGCGACATGGTCGTCTTCCGGACCTTCACCCTCGTCTTCTTCACCGGCATCACGCTCGCCGGGCTGTACCTGTCCATCAACCCACCCCACGTCGAGAGCCTCCCCCGTTGCACCGCGCGGATCCCGCTCTGGGAGTGGGCCGTTCCGCTGGGGTTCGTCATCGCGGTCTTCGTCGCGTTCATCGTGGCGCAGGCGGCAGCGATGTTCGGCGGGCACGACTACGTCCTGCGCACGACCGGAGTCACCTACGCCGAGTCGGCCCGCGAGGGCTTCGGCCAACTGACCGTGGCCACCGCCCTGGTGCTGGTCCTCGTCGCCGCGGTGCGCGCTTGGGGCCGCGTCGAGACCACCCGCGACCACCGTGTGATGACCGCGTTGAACGCCGCCCTGTGCGTGCTCACCCTCATCGTCGTCGCGTCGGCTCTGCGTCGGATGGCGCTGTACCAGGAGGCCTTCGGCTACACGGTCCTCCGCGTGAGCGTCGACCTCTTCGAGATCTGGCTGGGGCTGATCGTGCTGGCCGTACTCGTCTCGCTCTTCACCCCGACGCGCCGGTGGCTCGGCCGGACCGTCCTCGCCAGCGCAGCCGTCGTGACGATCGTGTGGTCCGTCGGGAACACCAGCGCCTGGGTGGCCGAGCACAACATCGAGCGATGGGAGGCCAGCGGCACGCTCGACGAGCGCTACCTCGCCTCGCTGTCCGACGACGCGGTGCCGGCGATCCACACCAGCGCGCTGCCCGAGGACGTAAAGGCCTGCATCCTGCGGTCCGGTCGCACCACGGAGGCCGCCGACGACGGTCTGCCGGGGTGGAACCTCTCCCGTGAGCGCGCCGAGGAGATCCGCAGCCAGTACCCGGAGCCGGACCAGTGCGTGCTCAGTGACCGCTGAGCGACGCACGTCTGCAGCAACTCGTATCGTCCGCAGCAGGTCGAACCACTGCGGACGATACGTACTGCTGCCTGCAGTAGTTCGTATCGGGCGGGGGCGAGGCGGAGTGGACCGGGATCACGATGCGGGCCGTGCGTCGACCCGTCGCCACACGCAGTAGTCTGCCGCCCATGGCCATCAGCAAAGTCCTCATCGCGAACCGCGGCGAGATCGCCGTCCGCATCGCCCGCGCCTGCGCCGATGCCGGCGTCGGCTCCGTCGCCGTCTATGCCGATACCGACCGTGACGCCCTGCACGTCAAGGTCGCCGACGAGGCGTATGCCCTCGGCGGGTCGACCCCCGGCGACAGCTACCTGGTCCAGGAGAAGCTCCTGGAGGTCGCGAAGGAGGCGGGCGCTGACGCCGTCCACCCCGGGTACGGCTTCCTCGCGGAGAACGCCGAGTTCGCCCAGGCCGTCATGGACGCCGGGCTGACCTGGATCGGCCCCGGCCCCGAGGCCATCGACGCCCTGGGCGACAAGGCCAAGGCCAAGCACATCGCCGTCAGGGCCAACGCCCCTCTGGCTCCCGGCACCAAGGACCCGGTCAAGGACGCCGACGAGGTCGTCGCCCTCGCCGAGGAGTTCGGTCTGCCCATCGCCATCAAGGCCGTCTACGGCGGTGGCGGTCGTGGCCTCAAGGTCGCGCGCACGATGGAGGAGATCCCCGAGCTCTTCGACTCGGCCGTCCGCGAGGCCGTGTCGGCCTTCGGTCGTGGCGAGTGCCTCGTGGAGAAGTTCCTCGACAAGCCGCGGCACGTCGAGACCCAGTGCCTTGCCGACCAGCACGGCAACGTCGTCGTCGTCTCCACCCGCGACTGCTCCCTGCAGCGCCGCAACCAGAAGCTCGTGGAGGAGGCCCCGGCTCCCTTCCTCACCGAGGAGCAGCACACCGAGCTCGTCCGTGCGTCGAAGGCGATCCTCAAGGAGGCCGGCTACGTCGGCGCCGGCACCTGCGAGTACCTCGTCGCCCAGGACGGCACGATCTCCTTCCTCGAGGTCAACACCCGCCTGCAGGTCGAGCACCCCGTGAGCGAGGAGGTCACCGGCATCGACCTTGTCCGCGAGATGCTGCGCATCGCCGATGGCGAGGAGCTCGGCTACGACGACCCGGTCGAGCGTGGCCACTCCTTCGAGTTCCGCATCAACGGCGAGGATGCCGGCCGCAACTTCATGCCGGCCCCCGGCACCGTCACCCACATGCGCGTGCCGCACGGTCCGGGGGTCCGCTGGGACGCCGGGATCGAGGAGGGCGACACCATCGCCGGCGCCTTCGACTCGATGATCGCCAAGCTCATCGTCACCGGGGCCAGCCGCGAGCAGGCCCTCGAGCGCTCCCGCCGCGCCCTGGCCGAGCTCGTGGTCGAGGGCATGCCGACGGTCATCCCCTTCCACCAGACGATCGTGTCCGACCCGGCTTTCGCACCAGCGGACGGCGCCCCCTTCACCGTTCACACCCGGTGGATCGAGACCGAGTTCGACAACCAGATCGCGCCCTACGGTGGTGAGATCGGCGAGGCCGCCGAAGGCGACGGCGAGCGCCAGAAGATCACCGTCGAGGTCGGCGGCAAGCGCCTCGAGGTCGTCCTGCCCGGCGACCTGGCCCTCGGCGGAGGCGGCGGCGCCAAGAAGAAGAAGGCCCCGAAGCGTTCCGGTGGTGGCGGCGGCGCCGCCGCGGTCTCCGGCGACAGCCTCGCCGCCCCGATGCAGGGCACGGTCGTCAAGATCGCCGTCGAGGAGGGTCAGGAGGTCGCCGAGGGTGACCTGGTCGTCGTCATCGAGGCGATGAAGATGGAGCAGCCGCTCAACGCACACAAGGCCGGCACCATCACCGGCCTGAAGGCGCAGGTCGGCGAGACCATCAACAACGGCGCGGTCATCGCCGACATCAAGGACTGATCCCCTCGGCGGACCAACACACCGACGAAGCCGCCCCCGGCACGCCCACCCGGCGCGTCGGGGGCGGTTTCGTCATCGCCGTCCTCGCCCTGTGCGGGACCATCGTCTCGCTGCAGCAGACGATGGTGCTACCACTGCTGCCGGACCTGCCGGACCTCATCGGCACGAGCACGAGCAACGCCTCGTGGATGATCACCGCGACCTTGATCGCCGGAGCCGTGGCCACACCGGTCATCTCCCGCATGGCCGACATGTACGGCAAGCGCCGGATGATCCTGCTGACCCTGGCGATCGTCGCCGTCGGTGCGCTTATCGGTGGCGTCTCCACCGCCCTTCCCCTCCTCATCCTCGCCCGGGTCCTGCAGGGCATCGGGACGGCCCTCGTCCCCGTGGGCATCGCCACCATGCGCGACGAGCTGGACCCCGACAAGGTCCCGCTGGCCGTCGCACTGATGAGCGCGACCCTCGCCATCGGCGCCGGCGTGGGTCTGCCGCTGGGCGGCTACCTGGCCGAGGCCTTCGACTGGCACGTCGTGCTGTGGCTGCCGGGGCTCCTCGCGCTCCTGATGATCGCCCTGGTCCTGCGCACCGTCTCCGAGTCGCCCGTGCGGACCGCTGGTGCCTTCGACTTCCGCGGCGCGATCCTGCTCAGCCTCGCTCTCGTCCTGCTGCTCCTGGCCGTGTCGAAGGGGGCGGACTGGGGCTGGACGGACGCCAGCACCCTCGGGACGTTCGCCACCGGCCTCGTCCTGCTCGCGGTCTTCGTGCCGCTCGAGCTGCGCATACCCAACCCTCTCGTCGACATCCGAACGGCTGCGCAACCCGTCGTGGTGTCGGCGAACACGATCTCCGTCCTCATGGGCTTCGGCATGTTCCTCAACATGCTCGTGTCCACCCAGCTGCTGCAGACGCCGACGGACACCGGCTACGGGCTCGGCCTCGACGCGCTGCACGCCGGGCTGTGGATGGCCCCGTCCGCCGTGGCCTTCGGCGTGCTCGCGCCGGTGTCCGGGTGGGTGACCCGACGTTTCGGTCCGGAGCTGGCGATCGGTATCGGCAGCGCGATCATGTTCGTCTCCTACCTCGCCCGCATCCCCTTCAGCGACTCGGTGGCCCTCGTCGTCATCGGCACGCTCGTCGTGACCGCCGGCACGGCCCTGGCCTACTCGGCGCTGCCGACGCTGATCATGCGCTCCGTGCCCGTCACCGAGACCGCTGCCGCCAACGGCCTGAACACCCTCCTGCGCTCGGTCGGCACCTCCACCGCCAGCGCGGTCACCGCCGCGGTCTTCGCCGCGACGATCACCTCCGGCACGGGCGGCTACCCGACCTTCGGCGCGATGACGCTGATGTTCGTCCTGGCAGGCGTGGCGGCGGGCATCAGCACCGTGCTCATCCTGCCGTTCCTGCGCCGTCGCGCTGCCGACGGCGACGACCAGCCCACCGAGCGACTCACCGTCGACCACGTCGTCCACGGCCGCGTCGTGGATGGCCGGGGGGAGGAGGTCCCGGGCGCGATCGTCACCGTCATGGGCGGCCGGGGCAGCCACGTCGACTGGGCGCGCACGGACTCGGCGGGTGACTTCAGCGTCGCCACCGGGGGCCCGATCCGCCACCTCTTCGTCGTCTCGGCCCAGGGCTGGTCACCCGTGTCGTTCTATGCCGACCTCAACGACGACCGGAGGCTGGCCCCCTTCGTCATGCGGGACCGGCTGACCGTCCGCGGCCTGATCACCGACCCGCAGGCGGTGCCCGCCGTGGACGTCTCGGTCGTCATCACCAAGCGGACCGGAGGGGCGCTCTCGTGGGTGCGCACCGACGATGCGGGCCGATACACGCTGCCACTCCCCCGTGAAGGCGTCTACGACCTCACGGCCGTCGACCGCGGGACGCAGGCGACGCGTAGCCAGATCCTGACGATCGGGGGCCGGTCGGTCGAGGTCGACCTGCAGCTGGAGGAGCCCGCCCTCAGTCCGACGGGTGCAGACGCCGGGCCGCCTCGGCAAGCGTCCCGGTGAGCGAGGGGTAGACCGTGAAGGTCGAGGCGACCTGGTCGACGGACAGGCGGTTCTGCACCGCGATCGCGACGGGGAAGATCAGCTCCGAAGCGCGCGGGGCGACGACCACACCGCCGAGCACGGTGCCGGTACCCCGGTAGGCGAAGAGCTTGACGAAGCCCTCGCGGATGCCCAGCATCTTCGCCCGCGGGTTGCGTGAGAGCGGCATCATCACGGCCTCGACGTCCGCGTTGTCCTCGGCGTCGGCGGCGCTGATCCCGACGGTCGCGATCTCCGGGTCGGTGAAGACGTTGCTGGAGACGGCCGACATGCGAAGGGGGGTCACCGCGTCGCCGAGGGCGTGCGCCATGGCGGTACGTCCCTGCATCGCGGCGACCGAGGCCAACGCGAAGACCCCGGTGCAGTCGCCCGCCGCGTAGATGCCGCGCACGGAGGTGCGCGAGACACGGTCGGTGACGATGTGCCCTGAGTCGCTCAGCTCGACGCCGACCTCCGACAGGCCCAGGCCGGCCGTCTGCGGGACGGCGCCGACGGCGATGAGGACGTGGCTGCCCTCGACCTGACGACCGTCCTCGAGGGTGACGACGACGCCGTCACCCTCCCGCGTGGCACTGGCCATCCGGGAACGGTTGAGGATGGTCATCCCGCGTCGGCGGAAGACGTCCTCGATGACCGCGGCCGCGTCCTGGTCCTCCTGGGGCAGCACGAGGTCGCGGGAGGAGACGAGTGTGACGTCGCTGCCCAGTCCGAGGTAGGCCTGCGCGAGCTCGGCGCCGGTGACACCGGAGCCGACGACGATGAGCTTCTCGGGCAGCTCCGGCAGATCGTAGATCTGCTGCCAGGTCAGGATCCGCTCCCCGTCCGGTGTGGCGGAGTCGAGCACCCGCGGGGTGGCCCCCGTGCTGACGAGGACGACGTCGGCGTCGATCGCCTCGGAGCCGGCCTCGGTCTCGACGATGACGCGGTGCGGGCTCTCCAGTCGTCCGCTGCCGGCGACGACCCGGACACCGACCTCGGTCAGCCGGGTCATGATGTCGCTGGACTGCGCGGCGGCCAGGCCGAGGACGCGCTCATTGATGGCCGCGAGCTCGGCAACCGGCTCGGCAACCGGGTCGCCCTGGTCGTCCTCGAGGTGCACCCCCAGCTCGGAGGCGACCTCGAGGCCCCCGAGGTAGTCGGCGGTCGCGATGAGGGTCTTGCTGGGGACGCAGTCGGTGAGAACCGCCGCACCACCGATGCCGTCCCGGTCGACGACGGTGACGGTGGCGCCGAGCCGGGCGGCCACCAGGGCCGCCTCGTAGCCGCCGGGGCCACCGCCGAGGATCACAACAGAACTGGTTCGTCTCACCCGCTCATCCAATCACCCTTGTACATTGCGGATGTGATCGATGCGACCTCTGCCGGTACCGGCAGCACAGATGAGCCAGACAGCACCACCCCCTTCGCGCTCGCCCGGGAGGCTGCGGCGACCATCGCCGAGCGCTCCGGTGTCGAGCAGCACGACATCGCCCTCGTCCTGGGCTCGGGGTGGGGGCAGGCCGCGGACCTGGTCGGGCAGACCCGGGCCGCCTTCGACCAGGCAGAGGTGCCCGGCTTCGCCGCCGCTGCCGTGGCCGGCCACTCCGGGCAGGTGCGCTCGGTCGACATCGCCGACACCGGGCGCCGCGCCCTCGTCTTCGGCACGCGGACGCACTTCTACGAGGGACGCGGCGTGCGCGCCGTCGTCCACGCCGTGCGCACCGCGGCCGCGGCCGGCTGTCGCGCGATCGTGCTGACCAACGGCTGCGGTGGCCTGCGCCCCGAGTGGGCGCCCGGCACGCCCGTCCTCATCAGTGACCACATCAACCTCACCGCGACCTCGCCGATCGAGGGTGCGAACTTCGTCGACCTCACCGATCTGTACAGCTCCCGGCTGCGCGAGACCGCCCGGGAGGTCGACCCCGGTCTCGGTGAGGGCGTGTACGCGCAGTTCCGCGGACCCCACTACGAGACCCCTGCCGAGGTGCGCATGGCCGGGGTGCTCGGCGCGGATCTCGTCGGCATGAGCACGACGCTCGAGGCCATCGCCGCACGGGAGGCAGGGCTGGAGGTCCTCGGCGTCTCGCTCGTGACGAACCAGGCCGCCGGCATCAGCGAGACCCCGCTGGCCCACGACGAGGTCGTCGCCGCCGGGCGTGCGGCGGCCGACCGGTGCGGACGTCTGCTGGCCGACATCGTCGGCCGGATCTGAGCCATGGGGCACACCGGACGCCACGGCACGGGCGATGTCGACGACCTCGTTCGGGCAGCACGCGAGTGGGCTGCGGACGATCCCGATCCCGACACCCGGGCCGAGCTGGAGTCGGTCCTCACCGCCGTCGAAGGCGGTGTCCTGAGGCGCGACGAAGCGGGTCCCACGTTCCGCGTGGGCGCCTCGAAGGGGGGTGATCCCGCCGCGGTCGCCGACCTCACCAACCGCTTCGCCGGCCTGCTGCAGTTCGGCACCGCCGGGTTGCGCGGCGCCCTCGGCGCCGGCCCGAACCGGATGAACCGCGCCGTCGTCATCCGTGCGGCCGCGGGCCTGGTGGCCCACCTCAAGGAGGGGACACACGCCCCCTTCGTCGTCATCGGCCGGGACGCGCGCTACAAGTCCGACGCCTTCGCCACCGACACGGCCGCCGTCGTCACCGCTGCCGGGGGACGCGCGGCAATCCTGCCGGGACCGCTGCCGACCCCGGTGCTCGCCTTCGCCATCCGGCACCTCGGTGCGGACGCCGGGGTCATGGTCACGGCCAGCCACAACCCGCCGCAGGACAACGGCTACAAGGTCTACCTCGGCGACGGCAGCCAGATCGTGCCCCCCGCCGACGAGCAGATCGCCGCCCAGATCGCCCGGATCGCATCGGTCGCCTCCGTGGCGCGGGTCGAGTCCGGGTGGGAGCTGCTCGGCGAGGAGGTGCACGAGGCCTATCTCGAGGCGATCAGCGCAGTGGTCTCCCCCGGGACGCCTCGTGACGTGAGCGTCCTGCACACCTCCCTCCACGGCGTCGGGGACACGACGGTGCGGCAGGCCTTCGCCCGCGCCGGGTTCCGTATGCCGCAGCGCGTGGCGAGCCAGGCGGACCCGGATCCGGACTTCCCGACGGTCGCCTTCCCCAACCCCGAGGAGGACGGTGCACTCGACCTCGCGCTCGCGCAGGCCGGGCAGACCTCGCCGGACCTCGTCATCGCCAACGACCCCGACGCCGACCGGTGCGCCGTGGCGGTCCCGGACGCGCAGGCCAACGGTGGCTGGCGGCTGCTGCGCGGCGACGAGCTCGGAGTCCTGCTCGCCTCACACCTGATGATGCGTGGTGTCCCCGAGGGACGCCGGATGGCCAACTCGATCGTCTCCTCACGCCTGCTCGCGGCGATGTGCGCGCAGTCGGGGGTGCCCCACGAGGAGACCCTCACCGGTTTCAAGTGGATCGCGCGCGTGCCCGGCCTGCACTACGGCTACGAGGAGGCGCTCGGCTACTGCGTCGCCCCGGACCTGGTCAAGGACAAGGACGGCGTCTCGGCCGCTCTGCTCATCGCCGAGCTCACGGCCATCCTCAAGGCCGAGGGGCGGAACCTGCTGTCCGTCCTCGACGACCTGCACACCCAGCTCGGCGTGCACACCACGGACGCCTTCTCGATCCGGGTCACCGACCTCGCCGACCTGGGGGTGCTCATGACCCGACTGCGGCAGGACCCGCCATCGTCGCTCGCCGGTTCGGTCGTCACCCGGGCCGACGACCTGGCCCTCGGCAGCGATGCACTCCCACCGACGGACGGGTTGCGCTACCTGCTCGACGACGCCACCCGGATCATCGTGCGGCCATCGGGGACGGAGCCGAAGCTGAAGGTCTACCTCGAGGCGATCGAACCGGTCGCCGGCCGCGCGGACCTGGTTGCCGCACGCGAGCGCGCCGCTCGGCGGCTGGCTGCAGTGCGTGCCGCGATGGAGGCACTGACCACCCTGTCCTGACCCGACTCGTAGACTCTCCCGCTGTGACCGCGCCCGACCAACCCCCAGGACCCGGACGGGTCGTCGTCCTCGCCGGGCCGAGCGGCTCCGGCAAGTCCCGTCTCGCCGACCGCCTGCGCCGGACCCACGGGTGGCCGATCGTGCGGCTGGACGACTTCTACCGCGAAGGTGACGACCCCGCACTGCCGCGCAGCGAGGAGCTGGGGATGGTCGACTGGGACCATCCCGACAGCTGGGACCAGGACGCGGCCGTCGCGGCACTGCGCCGCCTCGTCGAGACCGGCAATGCGTCGATGCCCCTGTACGACATCGCCAGCTCACGGGCGAGAGGCGAGCACACCGTCACCGCACGGGACGACGACCTGGTCCTCGCCGAGGGGATCTTCGCGGCCGAGGCCGTCCCCGCGCTGCGTGAGGCGGACCTGCTGCACTCCGCGTGGTGCATCCGCCACCACCGGTGGCACACCTTCCTCCTGCGCTTGGTCCGTGACCTCGTCGAGCGCCGCAAGCCTGCGTGGACCCTGGTCCGACGAGGTCTGGTGCTCACCCGCGAGGAGCCCCGGGTCGTCGCACGCCACGTCCGGCTCGGCGCCCAGCCGGCATCGCCGAGGCGGGCCGAGCAGGCCCTCGCCGGAGCCTGAGGAGCAGACGGTGTCCCCGACGTCGTACCGCACCATCGCCCGTGACGGCGAGGTGGAGATCGAGGTGAAGCGCTCACGCTTTCGCTGCACGCTCGAGCGGGTGGAGTCGCAGGAGGCCGCCCGGGCGGTCGTGGAGAGGTTGCGCAAGGAGCACTGGGACGCTCGCCACCACTGCTCCGCCTTCATGATCGGTCCCGGTGGCGGGCTGCATCGTTCCTCCGACGACGGTGAACCCGCCGGGACCGCGGGTGCGCCGATGCTGGAGGTGCTGCGCGGTCAGCAGGTCAGCGACGTCGTCGCGGTCGTCACGCGGTGGTTCGGCGGGGTGCTCCTCGGTGCCGGAGGCCTGGTCCGGGCCTATGGCGACGCCGTGCGGGCCGGTCTGGACTCCGTGGGGACTCTGGACCGCTGGCTGGTCCTCGAGCACGAGCTGGCACTCTCCCACGCCGAGGCCGGCCGCATCGAGCACGACTTGCGCTCCCGTGGCGTCGCCATCCTCGACATCGAGTACGCCCGCGAGGTGACGCTGCTGCTCGGTGTCCCTGCCGAGCGGGCGCAGGTCCTCGTCCCGATGGTCGCGGAGGTCACCACCGGCGCCGGTGAGCTCGTCGACGTCGGCTCACGCTGGGTCGACAGGCAGCCGTAGGGTTGGTGACATGACTCGCGCCCCCTTCGCCCCCGGCAGCACGCTGACCGTCCAGGACGTCGCTGACCTCATCGATCACGCCCTGCTCAAGCCGGGGCTGACGCCCGACGAGGTGGCCACCTCGGTCCGTGAGCTGGCGGGCCAGCGCATCTGGAGCGTGTGCGTGCGCCCGAGCGATGTGGCCCTGGCTGCGGCGACCATCGCCGACGTTGCGGACAGCCCGACGCGGGTGTGCACCGTCATCGGCTTCCCGCACGGGACGACGTCCACTGCCGCCAAGGTCGCCGAGTCCCGTCAGGCCCTCGCCGACGGCGCGACCGAGTTGGACATGGTGCTCAACATCGGCCGACTGCGTGGCGGGGACGTCACGGCGGTGCGAGAGGACATCGCCGCCGTGGTCGAGGTCGGCCACGGCGCCGGGGCGCTGGTCAAGGTCATCTTCGAGACCGCGCTGCTCGATGAGCGGGCGAAGCTCGATGCCTGCCGGGCGAGCTCCGACGCAGGGGCGGATTTCACCAAGACCGCGACAGGTTTCGCCGGCGGCGGCGCCACGCTGACCGATGTCGCGCTCATGCGGGCCAACACCCCCGAGCGCATGGAGGTCAAGGCCTCCGGCGGGGTGCGCAACATCCCGACCCTGCTGGCGATGCTGGCCGAAGGGGTCACCCGGATCGGCACCTCGAGCACGACCGCACTCCTGGCCGAGGCCGAGCAGGTCGGATCCGGTGGCCTCGTCGTCCCCGAGCCGGGCCAGACCGCCGGCACCGCTGGGACGGGCACCTACTGAGCGTCACCGAGGATCGGCTGGGGATCAGGCCGGGGCGGCGGTCGCGTAGGCGGGCTTGATCGTCCCCTCGATCAGCTCGAGCCGTTCGTCGAAGGGGAGGAAGGCGGACTTCATCGCGTTCGTCGTCACCCAGCGCAGGTCGGCCAGGTCCCAGCCCGCTTCGGTGACGAGGGCGTGCATCTCCTTGGTCATCGACGTGTCCGACATCAGTCGGTTGTCGGTGTTGAGGGTGACGCGGTAGCGCAGTCGGGTCAGCAACGTGATCGGGTGGGCCGCGATCGACGGTGCGGCACCGGTCTGGACGTTGCTGTGCGGGCACATCTCCAGGGGCACCCGGGTGTCGCGCACGTACGCGGCCAGACGTCCCAGCCGCAGCTGTGACGGGTCCTGCAGCACCGCTGCATTGGCTCCCAGCGGGTCGTCGGTGACGGTGCCGCCACCGAAGCCGATGTCGTCGACGATTCGCACGCCGTGGCCGAGGCGATCGGCCCCGCACCACTGCAGGGCCTCCCAGATGCTCGGCAGCCCGAAGGCCTCACCGGCGTGAATCGTGAAGTGCGCGTTCTCGCGCCTGAGGTACTCGAAGGCATCGAGGTGACGGCTCGGCGGGTGCCCCGCCTCGGCACCCGCGATGTCGAAGCCGGCGACTCCCCGGTCCCGGTAGCGCACCGCGAGCTCGGCGATCTCGCGGGACTTGGCGGCGTGCCGCATCGCGGTCAGCAGGCCCCGCACGACGATCGGGTGTCCCTCGGCGGCGGCCTCCTCCTCGCCCTCGCGGAAGCCGGCGTCCACCTCCTCGACGACCCGGTCCAGGGTGAGGCCGGCCTCGAGGTGCTGCTCCGGCGCGTAGCGCGACTCGGCGTAGACGACGCCGTCGCGGGCGAGATCGAGGACCGACTCCCGAGCGACGCGTCGCAGCGCTGACGCGGTCTGCATGACACCCACGGTGTGCGCGAAGGTCTCCAGGTATCGCTCCAGGGAACCGGAGTCGGCCGACTGACGGAACCAGGTGGCCAGACCCTCCGCCGTACGGTCGGCACCGTCGACCGGCAGCTCGTGGCCGATCTCGTCGGCGATCTCGAGGACGGTGGCCGGTCGCACCCCTCCGTCCAGGTGGTCGTGGAGGACGACCTTGGGAAGTGCGCGGATCACCCGCTCGTCAGCGCTCATCCCTCCTCCTCGCGGTTGACCGTGTCGGGAGCGAAGGCCGGCGTGCAGATCGCGACGTACTCGGCATCGTCCGCGCCGGTCGAGTAGCGCACCCGCTCCCCTGCCCTGGTGACGATGCTCTGGCCGGCCGTGACAGTCGTCGTGCCGCCATCGTGCTCGACGACGACCGTCCCGGCGATGACGAGGGTGACCTCGTCGAACTGCGGGCGTTGGGCCGGCTCGGACCAGCCCGCCGGTGCCTTCATGTGGGCGAGCGACATCGCATCCGTGCCCGTCGCGACGCGGCCGACGTGCTCTGCGATGACCTTGCCACCCGGTACGTCGATGATCGAAGGGGTGTCGTTCAGCTCGGGCATCGTCATCCTCCTGAAGTGATCCGGTCGAGCACGACCGAGCGTGTCGTCGGGGGCGTGTCGCTGATCCGCCAGGCACCGTCCAGTGCCTTCAGCGCCCGAGCGAAGCGCCCCGGGGTGTCGGTGTGCAAGGTCATCAACGGGTCACCACGCCGGACGGGCTCCCCCGGACGGACATGCAGCTCCACGCCGGCAGCGGCCTGCACCGGGTCCTCCTTGCGGGCCCGACCGGCGCCGAGGCGCCAGGCGGCAAGCCCGACGGCGAAGGCGTCGACGTGCTCGAGGTGGCCGTCGGTGTCCGCACTGATCGTCTCGGTCGCCGCCGCGGTCGGCAGGGGTGCGTCCGGGTCCCCTCCCTGCGCGGAGATCATCCGGCGCCACACGTCCATCGCGCGACCGTCGGCGAGTGCGGCCCTCAGCTCCTCCGGGCCCACCTCGCGGCCAGCCGCACGGGTCATCTCGTCGGCGATGGCCACGGTCAGCTCGACGACGTCCTGCGGACCACCTCCGGCGAGGACCTCGAGCGACTCGCGGACCTCCAGACCGTTGCCCGCGGTCAGTCCGAGTGGGACGGACATGTCGGTGATCAGGGCGACGGTGTTGACGCCAGCATCGGTGCCGAGATCGACCATGGTGCGGGCCAGCTCGGTGGCGTCTTCCCGCGTCTTCATGAATGCGCCCGAGCCGACCTTGACGTCGAGGACGAGCGAGCCGGTGCCCTCGGCGATCTTCTTGCTCATGATCGAGCTGGCGATGAGCGGGATCGCCTCGACGGTCCCGGTGACGTCCCGCAGGGCGTAGAGCTTCTTGTCGGCCGGGGCGAGCCCGGCCCCAGCGGCGCAGATGACGGCGCCGACGTCCTCGAGCTGCGCAAGCATCGCGTCGTTGGTGAGGTTCGCCTGCCAGCCGGGGATCGCCTCGAGCTTGTCGAGGGTGCCTCCGGTGTGTCCGAGCCCGCGCCCGGAGAGCTGGGGCACCGCGACGCCGAAGACGGCGACCAGTGGGGCGAGCGGGAGGGTGATCTTGTCACCCACCCCGCCCGTGGAGTGCTTGTCCGCGGTGGGGCGGCTCAAGGAGGCGAAGTCCATCCGCTCACCGCTGTCGATCATCGCCGTGGTCCAGCGGGCGATCTCCGGCCGGGTCATGCCGTTGAGCAGGATGGCCATGGCCAGCGATGACATCTGTTCGTCGGCGACGACGCCGCGGGTGTAGGCGTCGACCACCCAGTCGATCTGGGAGTCGCTCAGCTCACCCCGATCACGCTTGGCGCGGATGACGTCGACGACGTCGTGGTTCTCGACCGGATCACTCACGGCGCTCCCTTCGTCAGGTCCTGCGCCCCGAATGCCTGGGGCAGGATCTCGGTGAGGGAGAGGTCTCCCTCCGGTGTGCGGATGACGCACTCGGCTCCGCCGTGCTCCCACAGCAGCTGGCGACAGCGTCCGCACGGCATGAGCGTCTCGCCGCGTGCGTCGACGCACCAGACCGCGACGAGCCGGCCCCCGCCGGTGCGGACCAGGTCACTGACCAGACCGCACTCGGCACACAGGCCCACCGCGTACGAGGCGTTCTCGACGTTGCATGCGCTGAGCAGCCGGCCGTCGTCGGCGAATCCGGCGACTCCGACCGGGAAGTCGGAGTACGGAGCGTAGGCACTCCCCATGGCCTCGACGGCAGCGGCGTGCAGCTGCTGCCATCCGTCCTGGGTCAGGGGCGCCACGTCAGTGCCCTTCGCCCCGGCGATAGACCTTGCCGTTCGCCGCCGGCATGCGTAGCCGTTGGCTGGCGAAGGCCAGGACGAGCAGGGTCGTCAGGTGGGGCGCGAAGCGGGTGAAATCACCGACCACGGTGTCGGTGAGCATCCACAGGATGATCACGACGATGCCGGCGACGATGGCGATGCTGCCCTGGACGAGCCGCTGGCGGCGCACGATCTGCCACACGCCGATGGCCAGGAGCAGGACTCCGACGAGGAGCAGCAACGCGTGGATGGCCTCGCCACCACCACGCAGCTGGAGGGCGTCGATGTAGCCGAAGAGCCCGGAGCCCATGAGGACGCCGCCGGGGCGCCAGTTGCCGAAGATCATCGCTGCAAGGCCGATGTAACCGCGACCACCGGTCTGGTCCTCGCGGTAGGCGCTCGAGGCGACCATCGCCAGGAATCCACCGCCGAGACCGGCGAGGCCACCGGAGGCAGTGACCGCGATGTACTTGTACAGGTAGACGTTGATGCCGAGGGTCTCGGCCGAGGCAGGGGACTCGCCGCAGCTGCGGACCCTCAGGCCGAAGGCGGTGTGCCACAGCACCCACCACGTGCCCAGGATGAGCAGCAGCGCGATGACGGTGAGCACGGACAGGTCGGTCGTCACTCCGCGCAGCAGCGCGGCGACGTCGGAGACGAAGAACCAGCCGTGGTCCTCGATCGACCCCAGCAGGTTGGAGACGCCGGGCAGGCTCACGCTCGGAAGCGACGGCAGGGGTGGCGACTGGACGTCGCTCCCGCCCTCGAGGTCACCGAAGAAGCGTGACGCGAGATAGCTGGCCACACCGAGCGCCACGATGTTCAGCGCGACACCCGAGACAATGTGGTCCACGCCGAAGGTGACCGTGGCCAGCGCATGCACGAGGCCACCGAGTGCGCCGCAGACCATGGCGCCCACGACGCCCATCCACGGCCCACCGTGGATCGCGCCGAAGGCTGCGCCCCAGGTCCCGAGGATCATCATCCCCTCGAGCCCGATGTTGATGACCCCGGCCCGCTCCGACCACAGGCCACCCAGACCGGCGAGCGCGAGCGGCATGGCCCAGGCCAGGGCGGCACTGATCGTCCCCGAGGAGAAGATGTCGTCCTTGCCGGTGATCTCGCGGACGATCGCGATGACCACGATCGCCACTGCCAGTCCGAGGGGCCACGCCCAGAACGGAAAGCGTCGTCCCGTCGGCAGGGGCCCCGCTTGCGTCTCGGGTGCACTCACGAGCGTGCTCATGCCGAGGCTCCTTCCGCCGGTGCTCCCGCGTCGAGCTGGCGGGTGACCTGCTTCTGCTCCAGCCGTTGCTCGAACCGGTGGACGACCTCGTAGGCGATGACGACCGCCAGGAGGATCACGCCCTGGATGATGTAGACGAGCGCCGGGGAGACCCCGGCCTGCAGCTGCAGTCCGTCGGATGCCTTCTCCAGCCAGGACCACAGCAGGGCGGCGAAGGCCATCCCCACCGCGTGGTTGCGCCCCAGGAGGGCCACGCCGATGCCGATGAAGCCGACGCCTTCCTGGAAGTTCAGTCCATAGCTGTGGTCGGCGCCGAAGAAGGCCGGCATGCCGATGAGACCGGCCACGGCACCCGAGCCGATCATCGCCAACAGGACCATGCGCGAGACCTTCACGCCGCTGGCGAGGGCCACCGTCTCGGACTCGCCCGTGGCGCGCACGTCGAAGCCCAGGCGGGTGCGGTTGACGACGAACCAGTAGACGCCGCCGACGATGACCGCCAGGACCAGCAGCGTGTAGACGAGGTTGGGAGCGTCCGGGACGAGGGGCAACCCCTCGAGCTGGCTCGACTCCGGGATGGTCGTCGTGTTGCGGGTGTTGCTCCCCTCGGCGCGGTGACCCCAGGTGCGCAGCCCCCAGCCCACGAGTCCCGCCGAGATCATGTTGAGCATGATCGTCGAGATGACCTCGGACACGCCGCGCCTGACCTTCAGCCAACCGGCGATACCGGCCCAGAAGCCGCCGACGGCCATGGCGACGAGCATCGCGAAAATGATGTTCAGCGGTCCCGGCAGGTACCCCTGGCCGGCGAAGATCGCCGCGGCAAAGGTGGCGAGGCGGTACTGGCCGTCGACACCGATGTTGAACAGCTTCATCTTGAAGCCGATGGCGACTGCGACGGCGGCGATGTAGTACGTGATCGCGCTGTTGAAGGTGTTGACCAGCGTGCGTGGCCTCGGCTCGGACAACAGCGTCTGCCACACGAGCCCGACCGGGTCTCCCACGGCGATGAGCACGACCGAGGTGACGACGAAGGCCACGACCACCGCCAGCAGCGGCGCCGAGAGGTTCAGCGCCAACCGGCGCGGGGAGAGCTTCATGACGCGTCCTTCCCGGCACCGGTCATCGCGCTGCCCAGCTGCTGACTGGTCACGCTCTCCGGATCGAACTCACCGGTGAGGCGTCCGCGGAGGATGACCCGGATCGTGTCGGAGAGCCCGATGAGCTCCTCGAGGTCGGCGCTGATGAGCAGCACGGCAAGACCTTCCCTGCGGGCCTGGCGAATGAGGTCCCAGATCGCTGCCTGGGCACCGACGTCGACACCGCGGGTCGGGTGGCTGGCGATGAGGATCTTGGGGTGGTGGCTCATCTCGCGTCCGATGATGAGTTTCTGCTGGTTCCCGCCGGAGAGCGACCCTGCGGTGACATGGATGCTCGGGGTCCGCACGTCGTACTCCGCCACGATGCGCTCGGTGTCGGTCCGGGCCTCGGTGGGGGTGAGGATCCCGTGCTTGGACGAGGGTGCCTCGGTCTGGTGCCCGAGCATGCGGTTCTCCCACAAGGGCGCGTCGAGGAGGAGGCCTTGGCGGTGCCGGTCCTCGGGGATGTACCCGACGCCGGCCTCGCGGATGCTGCGGACGTCCCAGTCGGAGATGTCGGTGTCCTCGAGGACGATCCGGCCGGCCGAGGGCTCGCGTACGCCAATGAGGACCTCGACCAGCTCCGCCTGCCCGTTGCCCTCGACCCCGGCGATCCCGAGGACCTCCCCGGCCCGGATGCGCAGCGCGACGTCCTCCAGGAGAGCGCGCCCACCACCGTGGAGGGTCACGCCGTCGGCCTCGAGGACGACGCGGTCGGTGACTGTCGACTTCTCGCTCTCGGGTAGCGGCAGCTCGCTGCCGACCATGAGCTCGGCGAGCTGACGGGAGGTGACGTCGCCGGGCAGGACGGTGTCGACGGTGGTCCCGCGACGGACCACGGTGATGCGGTCGGCCACGGAGAGCACCTCGTCGAGCTTGTGGGAGATGAACAGGACGGTGATGCCCTCTCGCTTCAGCTCGCGCAGGTTGCCGAAGAGCTCCTCGACCTCCTGGGGCACGAGGACCGCGGTCGGCTCGTCGAGGATGATGGTGCGGGCACCGCGGTAGAGGACCTTGAGGATCTCCACGCGCTGGCGGGCCCCGACCCCCAGGTCGGCGACGAGGGCGCCGGAGTCGACGTCGAGGCCGTAGTCATCGGAGATCCGGTCGATCTCCGCGCGGGCCGCCGCACCGATCCCGTGCAGCTTCTCCGCCCCGAGCACGACGTTCTCGGTGACGGTCAGGTTGTCAGCAAGCATGAAGTGCTGGAAGACCATGCCGACGCCGTGCTTGATCGCATCCGCGGGAGAGTGCAGCGTGACCTGCTCGCTGTTGATGCGGATGGTGCCCTCGTCGGGGCGCTGGACCCCGTAGAGGATCTTCATCAGCGTGGACTTGCCCGCACCGTTCTCGCCGACGATCGCGTGTACCGTCCCCCGCGTCACAGCGAACGAGACGTCGTGGTTGGCAACGACTCCGGGGAAGCGCTTGGTGATCCCCTCGACCTCGACGGCCATCTCCCCGCTGGGCGCGCCGGTTGGCGAAGGGGGGTCCGGGACGGTCCTGCTCATCGTGCCTCCGTGGTGCGTCTGCGACGTGCTGCCGCAGGCGAAGGATACCGCCGACATACCTCGGGTCCGGTCGCGCGCGGTGCACGTGACCGGACCCGGGGTCAGTCGATCTGCGTCACTTGGACGGGACGGTGATCTCTCCGTCGATGATCTGCTGCTTGTACTCGTCGAGCTTGTCGGTGATGTCGTCGATCTTGCCACCAGTGGTGGAGTACGAGACACCGCCGTCCTTGAGGTTGAACTCGACCAGGCCGGAGATGTCCTCGCCCTCGGTCGCCGACTTCAGGTAGTCGAAGACCGCGACGTTCACGTTCTTGACCATCGAGGTGATGATGACGTCCTGCACGTCCTCCTCGGCCGTCTTGGCCTGGTCGGAGTCGACACCGATCGCCATCTTCTTGTTCTCCTTGGCCGCCTCGAAGAGGCCGGCACCGGAGCCGCCGGCCGCGTGGTAGATCACGTCGGCACCCTTGTCGTACATTCCCTCGGCGGCGGTCTTGCCCTTGGCCGGGTCGGCGAAGCCGGAACCGTCCTCGGCGAGGTACTTCACCTGGATGTCGATGTCCGGGTTGACGGCCTTGGCGCCGGCCTTGTAGCCCGCCTCGAACTTGTTGATCAGCGGTACGTCGGTGCCACCGATGAAGCCGATCTTGCCGCTCTTGGACTTCAGCGCCGCCGCGGCACCGACGAGGAAGGAGCCCTCGTGCTCGGCGAAGACGAGCTGCGCGATGTTGTCGCCCTTGGAGGCGTCGGACGCGTCGTCGATGATCGCGAAGTTGATGTCCGGGTTGTCCTTGGCCGCGTTGCCGATGGCCTTGGCGTAGATGAACCCGACGCCGATGATGTTGGTGCAGCCCACGTCGACCAGCTGGTTGAGGCGGTCCTCACGGGCAGCGTCGTTCTCACCCTGGCTGGCCTCGACCTCCTCGGTCTCGATGCCCAGCTCGTCCTCGGCCTGGTCAAGACCCTTGGCGGCGGAGTCATTGAACGACTGGTCGCCGCGGCCGCCGACGTCGTAGGCGAGGCACGCCTTGACGTCCGAGCCGGACCCGGACGCCGACGTCTCGTCCTCGGTGCTGCTGCCGCCGCAGGCGGTCAGTGCCAGGGCGGCCACGGACATGACCGACGCAGCCTTCACGGTGTGACGCAAGGCGCTCTCCTTCATAACAGGGGTACTTGGGCACGCATGTGCCATCCAGGGATGCTACGTGCAGGTAGCCCCCGGGATCGCATCCGTTGGCCACTGTCCACCCAACCGTTATCAGACCGCGATGGAGTCCACCCCGGGAGAGGGAAACCCCTGTCGCTCTCAGTCGTGCTGCTCGACCCGGGTCCACTCCCCCGCGGCGGCGAGTGTGAGCAACGCCGCCCCGTTGCGCACCGCGCCCTCGTCGATGACGAGATCGCCCTGGTGCAGGTCGAAGACACGACCGCCGGGGGCACGAGTGCCCAGCCGGGCCAGGGCGCCCCGCGACTCGTGGAGCATCCATGCGAAGTCCTCGCCACCGAGGCTGTGGGGCGTGGGCACGGGGCGCATCCCTGCGGCCATGGTGGCGCGGCCGAGGGCAGCGACGGCCGAGACGTCGTTGACGACGGGCGGCACTCCCCGGATGTGCTCGACGGCGGCATCGACCCCGTAGGGCGCGACCACCCCGTCAACGACCTCGTGCAGCAGCGGACCGATCTCCTCCCACAGCCCGACGTCGAGCATGCGCACGGTGCCCTGGACCACGCCGGTGGAGGGGATGACGTTGATCGCCTCACCGGCGGTGACCCGGCCCCAGACGACGACCAGTCCCGAGCGCGGGTCCACCCGCCGACTCAGCACGGCCGGGACGTCGGTGACGACCTTGGCCAAGGCGTAGGTGAGGTCCTCGGTGAGGAAGGGACGCGACGTGTGTCCACCCCGCCCGCGCAGGGTGACGGTCACCTGGTCCGCGGCCGCGGTCAGCGCTCCCTCACGCAGACCGATCTCACCGACGTCCAGTGCGGGGTCGCAGTGCACCGCGTAGACGGTGTCGACGCCGGACATCACCCCGGCCTCCACGTACGCGAGGGCGCCTCCGGGCATGACCTCCTCCGCGGGCTGGAAGACCAGGCGCACGGCGACGTGCCGGGCGGCCAGCTCGTCGGCGACCTCGGTGAGCGCCAGACCGGCTCCGAGCAAAGCGGCCGTGTGCACGTCGTGGCCACAGGCGTGGCAGACGCCGTCGTGGGTGGAGCTCCAGTCCAGCCCGGTACGCTCGCGCACCGGCAGAGCGTCGATGTCCCCACGCAGGGCCACCCGCCGACGGGGATTCTTCGCACCCAGGTCGACGACCAGGCCGGTCTCCCCGATCCCCCGTGGTTCCAGCCCGGCCTGCTCGAGGCGCTCGCGCAGCCGTGCGGTCGTGCGGTGCTCCTGCCATGACACCTCGGGGTGTGCGTGCAGGTCCCGCCGGAAGTCGATCAGCTCGGGAAGGAGCCGGTCGATGGCGCCGAGGAGCGTCGGGGCAAGGGGGGCAGTCATGGCGGTATGGACTCTACCGATCTGCGATCACGGCATGTGAAGGCGCGAGGAGGATGCACATGGCTCTCAAACGAGGTCAGTACGTCCCTCGTCCTTCAGTGCCTGCACGACGAGCCTGACGTCCTGGGCCCGGGCCCGGCTGGTGACCAGGAGCGCGTCGTCGGTCTCGACGACGACGATGTCCTCCAGACCGACGACCGCGACCATGCGACCGGACTCGGACACGACGAGGCCCTCGGAGTCGATGGAGCGGACGTTGGCAGCGTCCCCGACGACCGTCATCGGCTCGTCCTCGTGGGCCAGGAGCCCGGTCAGTGCCTTGAAGTCACCGACGTCGTCCCAGTCGAAGGACCCGGGCACCATCGCCACGAGTCCCTCGTCGGCGGCGGGTTCCGCGACGGCGTGGTCGATGGCGATCTTCTCCAGTCCGTCCCACAGTTCCCCGAGCCGGCCGGGCTCGGCGGCGATCTGCCGCAGCCGTGCGGCCAGCTGCGGGTGCCAGCGGCCGAGCAGGTCGAGGAGAACACTCGCCCGGACGACGAACATGCCGGCGTTCCACCGGAACTCGCCAGTGGCCAGGTACGAGGCGGCTCGGCGTGCGTCGGGCTTCTCGACGAACTGGCGCACCCGGGAGGCGGTGGGGAATCCGTCCAGCGGCGGCCCCTGCTGGATGTAGCCGAAGCCGGTCGCGGGGTGGGTCGGCTCGATGCCGATGGTGACCAGTCGCTCGCTCCGCGCCGCCACGGCGACTGCCTCCTCGACCGCTGCGTGGAAGCCGCCCACGTCGCTGATCGCGTGGTCGGCGGCGAAGGACCCGATGATCGCCTCCGGGTCGCGACGCTCGAGCACCGCAGCCGCCAGACCGATCGCAGCCATGGAGTCCCGGGGTGACGGCTCGGCGAGCACGTGGTCGTCGGTCAGGTCGGGCACCTGCTCACGGACCGCGTCGACGTGCGCGGCACCGGTCACGACGAGCACGCGGTCGTCGGCCAGGCCCCGCAGGCGGTCGACGGTCGACTGGATCAGGGTGCGCCCGTCTCCCGTGAGGTCGTGCAGGAACTTCGGCGAGCTTGCTCGCGACACCGGCCACAGGCGGGTACCGGCGCCCCCGGCCGGGACCACTGCCCAGAGCCTCTCCAGCTCCTCGCTCGACGTCATGGCGCGAACGCTACCGGGAGCACGGCGAGCTCGTGCGGCCAAGATGCCATCAGGCGCCCGCCCCGGACATCACCCGGCGACCTCCTTGCGCCGCCACGATGGGAGCCACATCACGATGAGTGCTGCAGACGCTCGCCCGTGAGGTCGAAGTCGACCATCGGCCGCCAGACCTCGTCGGCGCCGTGGTCGTAGAGGTGGAAGCGGCTGACCTCGAAGGACGCGTCGAAGCCGGCGAGGTCGTCGAAGGCGCGGTCGAGCCCCGACTCGTCGATGTCGTGGGCGATGGTCACGTGCGGGTGGTAGGGGAACTCCAGGTCTCGTGAGACCGGTCCACGGCGGACGGCCTGTTCCAGCCGCTCGCACATCGGGATGCCTTGGGAGACCTGGACGAATACGACGCGGCTGACCGGCAGGAAGGTGCCGGTGCCACGCAGGCGCACCGTGAAGGGTCCGTGGTTGCCCGCGACTCCCTCGAGATGCCGGACGAATCGATCCATCTCGCTCGCAGCGATCTCCGTCGGCGGCATGAGCGTGATGTGCGGTGGGATCGCGTGGGCCATCGGGTCCCCGACGTCCTCGCGCTGCCGCTGCAGCTGGCCACACCACGGCTCGGGCACTGCGATCGAGACCCCGTGCACCGCCATCCTCAGCCTCGCGTGGCGGGGAGCAGGCCGACCCGGTCGTAGACCCGGTCACGGGTCGCGGAGGCGACCTCGGCGGCGCGGGTGGCTCCCTTCGCCAGGATCGCGTCGATCTCACCCGGGTCGTCCATCAGCTCCGCCATCCGCCTCTGGTAGGGCTCCACCGCGGCGACGACGACGTCGGCGACCTCCTGCTTCAGGTCTCCGTAGCCCCTGCCCGCGAACTGGGCCTCGAGGTCGGCGATCGTCGTCCCGGAGAGGGCCGAGTGGATCGAGAGCAGGTTGGACACGCCGGCCTTGGCCTCGGGGTCGTAGCGGACCTCGCCCTCGGCGTCGGTGACGGCGGAGCGGATCTTCTTGGCGATCCGCTTGGGCTCGTCGAGCAGCGAGATCAGGCCCTTGTCGGAGGAGGCCGTCTTGCTCATCTTGCCGGTCGGCTCCTGCAGATCCATGATCCGCGCGGACTCGGTGATGATGTGCGGCTCGGGTACGACGAGCGCGTCGCCGAAGCGCTGGTTGAAGCGCAGCGCCAGGTCGCGGGTGATCTCGAGGTGCTGGCGCTGGTCGTCGCCGACCGGTACGCGTGCCGCGTCGTAGACGAGGATGTCGGCGGCCATGAGGATCGGGTAGGTGAAGAGGCCGACATTGGCATTGCTGCCCTTGGCCGTCTTGTCCTTGAACTGCGTCATCCGGTTGGCCTCGCCGAAGGCGGTCTGGCAGGCCAGGACCCACATCAGCTCGGTGTGCTCGCGCACGTGGCTCTGGCAGAAGATCGCCGAGCGCTCCGGGTCGACGCCGGCGGCGATGTACTGGGCGGCCGTGATGCGACTGCGACGGGTGATGTCGGCCGGGTCCGTCGGCACGGTGAGTGCGTGCAGGTCGGCGACGAAGTAGTACGCGTCGAAGTCCTCCTGCAGTCCCACCCAGTTGACCAGGGCTCCCAGGTAGTTGCCGAGGTGGAGGGAGTCGCTGGTTGGCTGCATCCCGGAGAGGATGCGTGGCCGCTCGGAAGCCGTGGTCATGGGCGTCATTGTGTCAGTTGGGCGACCGCACCCCGCAGCCACTCCGCGCCGCAAGTGATGCGGCGCTCCTCGACCAGCTCAGGCCGCCGGCGTCGGGTCCGCCACGTTGCGCAGCACGGGATACCGCGCTCGGCCGAACGTGTGGACGGGACGTTCGACCACGAGATACATGGCCCACGCGGCAAGGGACACGACGGGGAGACAGATGGCGATACCGACGACGAACGCCAGACGATCGTCGGAGACGTGCGGCCGGACAACCTTCCCGAGCATCAGCGTAATGGGCTGGTGGAGCAGGTAGAAGCTGTAGGCGCCCAGCCCCCATCGCTCCAGCGGGGTCCGCTCAAACACGGCGCCGAGTTGGTCCACGGTCAGCAGCACCAAGAAGCCCGAGGCAAGTGCCCACAGGGCGACCTGCCCGACACGGACTCCGATGGTGTTGGCCCCTATTGCCACGATCGCGGTAGCCACCACCATGGTCCAGAGGACTCGACGCCGGGGCACTCTGCCCAGAGTGACCACGCGTGCGCAGGCCATCCCCGTCACGAACTGGATCAACCTCACCGGCAGGTTGTGCTCGTCGGTCAGTGCTGCCCCGATGGCACCGGGCAACTCCACTGCAGAGAGCGCCACCGACATCAGCGCCGTGACGGCCACGATGGGCGTGACACCCCACCGTTTCGCGACCAGCACGAGCACCGGGAAGACGGCGTAGAGCTGGACCTCGAGTGCGACGCTCCAGAGGGAGCCGTTGATCGTGGCCAGGTGCTGTGGCGACCAGGTCTGGAGCAGCACCATGTGCCAGGCGAGGTCCTCGAACGACGCCTGCTCCGCCACGATCCACGTTGCGATCGGCGAGAAGGCGATGACCGTCGCGAATGCCAGAGCGACGTAGTACGGCGGCAGGATCCGCGTGGCCCGCCGCCGCAGGAAGTTAGCCGTGTCGAGGCCGCGGCCAGTGGCGAAGACCGGCAGGCTCAGCACGAACCCGGACATGACGATGAAGACGTCGACGCCGTGTGCACCGCTGGAGAGGAGTTCCGGCAGCTTGAAGGGAAGCCCCGTCAGTCCCCAGTAGGCGACCAGGTGACAGATGAAGACGGCCAGTGCCGCGAGGATGCGAAGCGCATCGAGTCCTCCGACGTGATTCACCCTCGACATCGCAGAGACCTCTTGGCCTATTCCGCGAGCCGCGCCGCGGCGGCCTGCAGGCGGAGGGCGAACCGCTCCGGGGAGAACGCCTCCACGTGGTCGCGCACCGCGTGCGGATCCCACTCGGCGGCGCGTGCGGCTATGACGGATTCGCGGATCGACGCGGCCGTGGGCTCGTCGAAGAAGGTGCCGTTCACCCCTTCGGCGATCGTGTCGAGGTACCCACCGGCACGAAGGGCGAGGGTCGGCTTGCCGAAGGCGCCCGCCTCGAGCGGGGTGAGTCCGAAGTCCTCGTGGCTGGCCGCGACGAGGGCCCGACTGTTGGCATACACCCAACGCATCTGGGCATCGGTCAGGCGCGTGACCACCGCGACATTGGGCGGAGCGGCGGCCTGCAGCTCCTCGAGCATCGGACCGGCGCCGACGACGACCAGCCGTTCGGGCAGACCGGAGAAGGCCTCGATGATGCGGTGCACGTTCTTGTACGGCATCAACCGGGAGACGACGAGGTGGAAACCATCCCACTGGGCCACTTCGGGCACCGGCTCCCGGTCTCCCGTGGAGTCGACGGCGAAGGGGGGCGGGAGGACCTCGGCATCGATGCCGTAGGCCCCGTCGATGCGTTCGCGCACGACGTGGGAGTTGGCCAGGTAGACATCCCCGGTGGCCGCAGCGCGCCGGTCCCATGCCTTGAGGGGGGACCGCAGCGCCAGGAGCGCCAAGCCGATCGGCGAGCGCCTCGGGTCCCGTCCCAGGTAGCGCTGCGACTGGTACAGCCAGCGTGCCGGCGCGTGGCAGTACACGAGTTTGCGTCCGGTCGTGGGAAACCCATGGGCCCATCCGCTGCTGCTGGCGATGACGACGTCGGCGTCGATGCGTAGCCGGCTCGAGGCGAAGGGGAGGAAGGGCAGCGCCACCCGGTGGTTCCGCCGCAGAACCCCGATCCTGTTGAGCGGGCTCACCCGGACATCGGCGTCCCGGAACTCGGGGAAGGTCCCCTCCGGGTCGTACAACGTCGTGTGGATGGTCGCGTCCGGGAAGGTCTTGAGCATGGCCAGGACGACGCGCTCCGCTCCTCCGCGCTGGGTGAGGTAGTCGTGGGCGATTGCCACACGCGGACGCTCGCGTCCGGCGACTTCCTGCCAGACACCCACGATCGTGTCCGTGCTCGGTCCGATGCCCAGAGCGGTGCGCGCGCGCTCCCAGCCGGCCCGCCCCCTTCGCTCGGCCTCGTCCGCATCAGCGAGCGCCGAGTCCATGGCTGCAGCCAGTGCGTCGACGTCGCCGGGTGGGACGAGCCAGCCGACCGGCGCCGGCCCGTCACCGGCGATCTCGGGCACACCGCCGGCGTCCGTGGCGATCACTGGCACACCGCGCGCCATCGCCTCGGCGACGACCTGACCGTAGGGCTCGGGCGTGGGTGAGGCGTGGACGGCGACGGTCATCGCATCGAACTCGAGGGCCGGATCGTCGCTGAAACCGGTCAACTCCACCCGGTTGGTCAGACCCAGTCGTTCGATCTCGCGGCGGATTTGCGCCTCGTGCTCCTCGTGGCCGAACATCGGCGACCCGATGATCCGGAACCTGGCCTCGGGGTGCGCCTGCGCGATGCGAGCGGCCGCACGCACGAACTCCAGCTGCCCCTTGGTCGGGGAGATCCGGCCGACGATGCCGACGACCGGGAGCGCCGGTCGGGGGCGAGGCTCGGACGCGATCTGGTCGGGCGTCAGACCGGGGTGGGCGACAGCGAGACCGCGCGCCCCCGGAAGCGTGGCTGCGGTGGCTCGCGAGTTCGTGATGACCCGTTGCGGCCCCCGGGTCGCCACCTGCCGCACGAGGCGGACCACGGGAGCGGGCAGGTAGTCAGGGGCGATCCGGTCACGGACGTGCCAGACGAGTGGACGGCGAGCGAGACGTGCCGCGGGGATCCCGAGCAGGTGGGTCTTGAGGGTTGTCGTGTGGACGACGTCGACCTCCAGCTCACGCAGCCGTCGAGCCAGCCTCATGACGAAGGGCGCGGACCGCACCGCCGAGGTTGCGGCCGTGGCGGCCCCGGCTGCCTGGTACCGGGTGGTGCCACCGATTCCCTCGTCCAGCGGGAGTACCTCGACCTCGTGGCCACACTCGCGCAGACGAGTGACGAGCGGACCGTGGGCAAAGAGGATGACCCGGGCCTGCACGTCCGATCGGGTCGCCAGCGTGCCCATGAGCCGCACCAGTGCCAGCTCGACACCACCAAACTGTGCCGTGTGGCCAAGAATCGCCACCCGTACCGGTCCGTGCATGTATCTCTCCCCAGATCGTCGACTGGAGGCAGCCTAGACCGAACTGTCACCTCGCTAGGCCCCACGAGGTGACGGCAGAAGCGAGCGCGCCACCGAGCGCATGCAAGGATCACACCATGGTGGCGGTGCACTGGGTGAGCAACGAGACACCGGACCAGTTCGGTCAGGGGGGCCAGCGCCGACAGTTCTTCCAGATCCGCGCCCTTGCAGAAGCGGGGCACACCGTTCGGGTCGTCACCCTCGCCGGCCCGCAGGACGACACCTCGGTGCGCGCGGTTGCCGACGACGTGCATCGCCTGCCGCCGCTGGAGTGGCGTGGTCGATTGCCCCGACCGGGGCGACGACGCGCGCTCAGGCGCCGTCTCGCAGCGTGGGGCGAGGTAGTCGTCGTCGCGCACGGTGAGAGCTGGGAGCGGTTCGGGTGGGCGGCGCCCAAGGACCGGCCCACGGTCGTCGACCTCCACAACGTCTTCAGTCGGTGGTCGGGGTCCGGCAGCAGTTCGCGGGCCTGGCTCGATCTCGAGCGGCGCATCCGGCACGAGGCGACCGTGGTCACGGTGACCTCGGCCCGTGAGGCAGCCTCGCTGATCGACGGCCCCGCGCCTGTGCTGGTCGTCGAGAACGGCATCGACCCTCAGGAGTGGTCGATCGAGCCAGCACCTGCGTCGACGCCGGTCCTCAAGCTCTTCGGCAACTGGTCGTGGCAGCCCAACACGGTTGGACTCAACTGGTTCATCAACGAAGTCTGGCCGTCAGTGCATCTGGCGACGGGTGCGACGTGCGCGGTCGCTGGTTCCGGCCTCGACCCTGCCATTGCGGCCGCGCCCGGGGTGGAGGCATGGGGCCGGGTCGACGACCTGCAGGCCTTCCTCAGCGACGCCTGGGCCATTGCCATCCCGCTGCCGGAGAGTGTCGGCGCACCTGTGAAGTACGCCGAAGCGCTTGCCGTCGGTGTCCCGGTCATCACCACGGATCAAGGAGCGCCGGGGTATCGGGGCCTGCCTCGGATCGCGGACGAGCGGGACGAGTGGATCCCGGCCCTCACCGAGTGGCTGGACACCGAGGGGCCGCCGACCCGGCTCGACCCAGAGCAGCGGCAGGCCCGTCTGGACACGCTGGCGTGGACAACTGCGACCGCGCCGCTGGCGACGTGGGTGTCGGGGCACGGCGAAGATGTTGACCTCGCGCCCCGCCCGACACGCTCACGACCCTGATCATCATCGGCGTCGTAGAGGTCTGATCGGCAATGACACCATCCGTCGCACCTTGGCCTGCATCCGTGCGAGCACTGCCCGTGCCCTGCTTCGCAGGCTGAATGAGTGACCGACCTCGCCTGCCAATTGCCTGATCTCTCGCTCAAGAGGGGCAGCCTCGGGCGTCAAGAGCGTGACCTCGTAGTCCTCTTTGGCCTCGGCGTACGTGCGGTAGTCGAATGTGCCCGCGGCAAAGAATGGCGGCGCCAACCCCAGCAACTCCAGGGCATAGATCGTGCGCAGGCACTTGAAGCACGCGGAGCAGTTCGTCGATGGCGCGTCGAACTCCTCACGAATGCACACGTCCAAGTGGTTCACCGCATCAGGTACGTCGGCCATGACCCGCGTCTTGTCGACCCGGGTGTACTCACCGCCAACAGACCGCAGCTGGAGCGACGAGGTGGACAGCAGTTGCAACCCGATTGACTCACTCGGACTGCTGGTGGAGCTCGGACGCACATGCATGTGGCGGTAGTGGCTGGAGGAGGCGTAGAGCCACAGTCCCAGGCCCGGAGCGAGAAGGTGTGCCACGGCCGCATTGCGGGCCGTGTGCGTCTGCAGGAAGGCGGTGTGTCCATGACGACGCCCGAGTTGGTAAGCGGCGTCCACATTGGAGTCCACGTCGATCACGGGTAGACGTGTTGGTTCCAGTGCGTGCCGGACATCGCTGAGGCGGCGCGTGAACAACGCATCTGCCTTCCCGGCGCCGTGCGAACCGACGTTGTTGAACAACCAGTGGGTCACTCGCAACGACGGTGGACAATCCTCGTCGAGGAAGTAGTCGTGCAGCAACGCATACGAATCGACGCCGCCAGAGAACCCCGCCGCGACACCGGGGCCAGCGGCTTCTGGCGGTGCCACATCGTCACTCGTCACGGTGATCGCCCGATACTGCGGGAAAGCGCTGCGGTGCAGGTGCTGGTACTCGTGATTGAGCCGAAGGAGCAGTTCATCCGTCACCACCCCGTGCAGGTGCAGGTCCACACCAAGGCGCATCGCCGGCAGCACCAATGCGACGGCAAAGGGGTCGCTTCGACGCGTGACCATGTCTTCGACGTGACGGGGCACCTCGAACCACAACTCATCAACCGCCGCTCCGGCGAGTCTTGTCGTGACCCGGAGTCTCGTTCCCACCCCCGCCGTCCGGGGCTGATCAACGACAAGCACGTACGCCTCCTCAATGACACGCGATCGCGACGCATCACGCTCTAGGGTGTGCTCGGAGTGTAGATCCGGGCCCGTCGGCCGCCAGGGCGCACACCGGTTCCGGCTCGTGCCGGGAACCGAGACCCGATGGGGGGGGTTGATCATGGGCGAAGGGCCGCGACTGACTCGGGGACAGTTGCAGCAGCGGGCAGCCTCCGGTGCCGCTTGGACTGTGCTGCACACGGCCCTGTCACTCCCGGCGGCCTTCGTGGTCAACATCGTGCTCGCGAGAGTCCTCGGTCCAGCGGGCTTCGGGCGGCTGGCGTACCTGACGGCCGTGATGAGCATCGCCACCCTCATCGTCTCCGCAGGGATCAGCTCGGGCCTGATCCAGTTCGGGTCAAAGGCACACGCGAGAGGAGACCGCGGCCGTGTCCAAGCCCTGCTGTCCCGGTCCCAGGGCTTTCGTGTGTTGTGGGCCGCACCCCTCCTCACCCTGATCGTGGTCCTGCTGGGTGAGGGGCGGCCGGCGTTGCTCGTCGGCGCGGTGGTCTTCGGCGTTTGGGTACCGGCCGCCGTCGGTGGAGCCACTGCGTGCCTGACGATCGAGAACCGCACCGCAGCCGGCGCCAAGTTGGCCATCGTGATGAATGTCGTCACGCAGGCGGCAGTGCTGCTCTCGCTCTACTCGATGGGAACGCCCGACGGAGTCTGGCTGACTCGTCTGGTCGTGAGCGGGATGGCTCCCTTGCTGGCCATTCCCATCATCGCCCCGATCTACCGGCGGGCGGTGCTTCGCATTCGGGCGCCCTGGCGGCTACCCCGCGAGTTCTGGCGGTACGCCCTTCCCGCGGGGGCCTCGGGAGTCGTGGCCGGGTTGGCCCTCGACCGGACGGAAGTCATCCTGCTGGAACAGCTCTCCACCGCGCAGCAGGTGGGCATGTACGCGCTGGCCTTCGGTCTGGCCGGTCATGCCTTCGCTCCTGCGCAGAGTCTGCTGACACCGTTGGTTCCGGCCGTATCCGGCCTACGGGAGGTCGATGGGGAGGCTGTCGGGCGAGCTTTCCTGCGAGTGTTGCGCACATCATCAACGATCATCGGCGCAATCATCGCCGTTGGAGCCCCGGTCCTCGCGATTCTCGTACCCGTCATCTACGGCGCCGAGTACACCGCGGCCTCCAACTTGGTGTTCGTACTCACGGCCACCGCCGGCCTGACTGTGGTGACCTTTCCCATGATCTCCTTCGTCTCCTCGCGTCTGCGGGGCATGAGCGTGTTGCGATTGAACCTGCTGGCTCTGGGAGCAATGGGAGCTCTGGCGCTCCTCACCGTGCCGGTGCTCGGCGCATGGGGGGCAGTCTTGGCCAAGGCATCGGTCGGACTGGTCAGGTTCGGCTGGCTGCTGCTCACTGAGAAGGAGAGCTTCGAGACACCGACACGGGCCAGCCTTCGCGCCTCGAGCCCCATGTGGCTGGGGATGGCCGCAGCCGTGGCCAGTTATCTCGGCACCACCCTCGTCGCCCTTGGACCTGGCCTTCAGGCACTGATCGCGCTCCCCGTGAGTGTCCTCACCTTTGCCATCGGGTTGTGGGTCTCGCGCACCGGGCTGACTCCCGCTGACGCCGGGATCGTCTCCAGCATCGGACCGAAGGCCGTCCGACGCGTGACGACTCCCTTGGCCCGTTGCTTGGCGTGGGCAAGGTAATCACCCGGTTCAGCACAACGGAGAGTGCAGGAGGTCATCGTCCTTTGTGGGCGAACGCTCGCCACGGACGATCGCGGCTGACGGGTAGCCGCGGAATGGTCGACTCCAGACGAAGGACTGACTCCGCCCGCGCGTCATCTTCGGCCTGGTCGGTTCCCGCGAGCACGTCGGCAAGGGTGGTGTCCGGGGCCACGACGATCTCGCGGCTGCGACCGGGGGTCATGACGGCTTCGTAGTCGCGGAACTTGAAGTCCCCGCCCCACAGGTCGGGCTGCCTGCGGGTCCACGCGGCCGGGATGCCCAGCGCGTCCGCCACGATCAGGCCGTGCAGGGACGTGGTCACGATCGCGGAGCACGAGGCAATGTGTCGGATGACCGGGCCGGGTCGAGCCCGCACGTCGATCACCGTGACGTCCTGCCCGGTCCGTGCCGAGAACTCCTGCAGTCCCGGCTCCTGACGATGGAAGCCATGGGGAACCAGGCCCAGGCGCCAGCGCGCACGCAGCCGGGGGACGTGACGCCCCACGAGAATGCCGGGGTCGCCCAGCGGGACATCCTCGGTGACCCCCAGGGCATCGCGGGTCAACGGGCCACGAAGCGCCAAGACCGGCGCGCGGGGAATGCGCGTGGTCTCGCCATGGAGCAGACCGGATCCCCAGATGACGCCGTCGAATTCCTCGGGAACCTGCTCGAGGATGCTCCCGACGCCTGCCAGTCGTGCCGCTGCGGGGGACGTGTGGACGGCGATGATCCCGTATCGCGCGAGGACCCACGGCGTGAGGGCGTCGCCGAAGTTGGGGTGACCGTCCCACCAGTACGCCGGCAGGACCGCCGGATGTGATGTCCGGGCGCGGACGGCTGCATCGACGACCCGCCCCACGGATCGTCCGCGGCGGCGACTCACCGAGTCATAGGGCCACCAGCGATCAAGCCGGCGCTCCTCACCCACCGCGCACCTCCCCTAGGCCCGCGTACAGCTGGCGATATCGCTGGGCGACGGCAGCCCAACTGAAGTCCGGAACGCGACCTCTGCCCGCATCAGCAAGTCGCCGAGCGAGCCCGTCCTCGGTCAGAATCCGCTTCAGACCTCCTGCGAGTGCGTCCACATCGGTCGGGTCGACCAGCAGGCCATCGACACCGTCCGCGACGAACTCTGGCATCCCTCCGTGAACCGTCCCGATGAGTGACGTACCCGAGCGCCACGCCTCGAGCGCAACGATGCCGAAGGCCTCGTTGCGACTCGGCACTGCGACGACATCTGCTGCCGCCATCGCGGAAGCGACCTCTCCCGGAGTGAGCTGCCCGAGGAAATGGACGCGCTTGTCGATGCCCAGCTGCACAGCCTGCTCGCGAAGGGCGAGCGTCTGCGACCCATCTCCCCCGATCACGAACTGGACGTGCTCCAGGCGGGAGTCGGCTGCCGCGTCCAGCAGCAGGTCAAAACCCTTCATCCGCTCGACCCGACCGACTGCTAGGACGACCGGCCGTCCGACGGGTAGTCGAACCAACTCTCTGGCGGGAGGTTGGAGGTCTATGCCATTGGGAACGACGCCGCCATCGACAAGTCCGAAACGCCTCCGCAAGTCGGCGAGGACGAACTGCGTCGGAGCCGTCACCACTGCAGCATCTGCGATGGCCCGACGCAGGGCCGTCCGCAGGAGCGCGGACTGATCGTAGACGCCGTGGTCGTCCATGAAGGTCTCCCCGTGCGAGGTGACGATGAGCGGCTTGCGTGTCAGTCGGTGCAGTGACCACCCATAGACCCCATTGGGTCCGAAGCAGTGCACGTGCAGCACATGCGGACGAAGGGAGCGCATCGCTCGCCACCAGGCACTCAGAGTAGGTGGGGCTGCCACCAGGAAACGTGCCAGCGCCCTTGCGTCACGCGCCGGCAGTGGCGTCGGAAGGTACCGAACGACGATGCCGTCGACCATTCCCTCCCCAAGCCGCTCGCCCCGGTCGACGGTCCACACCTCTACAAGATCACCTTCCGCAGCAAGCTCGCCGGCCACGGCCCGTACGTGCGTTTCCACGCCCCCGGTGTGCGGGTGGAAGGACGACGCAATGAGCGCGATCCGTCGCGGCTTCCTCTGTGCCACCGTATCCCCCTTCGTCGAGCCCCGTGCATGCCATCATGACAGCACCAACCCTGCCCTCGGAGTGACCATGACCCGACTGACCATCGCGCGGATCGCCTCCGACTCGATGCTGGGAACGGGCCTGTACGAGGACCGGATCGTCATGCACTCACCGAAAGCCCTCCCTGCCGATTGGACGGTCGACCAAGCGGTCGTGCGCTCCCTTCGCTCTCCGCTCCCCGGGACCCACCGACTGCCGCTCGGGAAGGTCGCGAGCGCCCCCGCGTCGGCACGCCGCCTCATCGGTCGGGCGCTGTACCCCCGTGATGCCGTCGTCCACCGGATGAGTCTGGAGCTGCCCCCTTCGCCCCATGCCGACGTGCTCACGCTGCACGACGTCGTGGCCTGGAAGTACCCGGACGAGTCCGCCCCGGTCCCCGCTGCCGCAGAGGAGATCCGGCGCGCGGCGGCGGTCGTCTGCGTCTCCGCGTTCAGCGCCGCCGAAGCCGTCGACCTGCTCGGCATCGACCCACCGCATGTCGTGCACAACGGCGTCGACGAACGCTTCTTCGACGCCGCACCCGCCACGCCCGCGGATCTGCGGTCCGTAGGGGTCCCCTCCCCCTTCGTGCTGACCACGGGTGGCGCATCCGAGCGCAAGAACCTCGCCGGGCTGGCCGCAGCGTGGCCACTCGTCCACGCCACCAGACCGGAGCTCACCCTCGTCCTCACCGGTCCCCCCCACCCGCGTCGAACCGCGCTCTTCGCCCACCTGCCGAACGTCGTACTCGCCGGCCTCGTCGATGCCGGCCTCGTCCCACACCTCATCGCCGCCGCCGAGGCGGTAGTCGTGCCCTCGCTCTACGAGGGTTTCGGGTTCCCCGCCCTCGAAGGCATGGCAACCGGGGTCCCGGTCGTCGCGGCGAACACCAGCTCCCTTCCTGAGGTCGTCGGCGATGGCGCGCTGCTCGTCGCGCCGGACGCGCACTCGATCGCCGAGGGCATCATCGACGCCACCGGCGATGATCCCGAGGTTCAACGAGTGGCTGCGCGAGGAAGGGCCAGGGCAGACCACTTCACCTGGGAGCGGAGCCTGGCGGGGCATGCGTCGGTGTGGACGTCGGTCGCCGAGGGACGCTGATCGCACCGACCAGTCCGGCAACGACGCCGACCAGCAGCACCGAGGCGAGGACATCACTGGGGCGGTGCGCATATCCCACGACGCTGCCGAGGCACGCGAGAGCGACGAGCCCGAGGAGCACCCGGTCCAGCCACGCCGGACGAAGGGGGATGAGCAACGCGATGGCGACGACGGCTGCGGTCACCGCAGTGACATGGGTGGACGGCAGCGTGTTCTCCACGTACGAGTACCCGTGGTCAGGCCGTGGCAGCCACTGCCTCAGCAGCCATGATGTCGGTACCGACATCAGGACGACCGACGCACCCATCAGCACGCGACTCCACCGTCTGCGCAGCACGGCAACCGTGCCGATCACGACGAGCGCCACCAGGGCAGCCCGGGGCAGCACGGTGCGCCCCAGGAAGGGGAGCCATTCCCCCAGCGGCCCGATACCGACCTCCTGCACGAGCCCGAAGATCTCGTCGTCCACCCACTGACCGGGCACTGTGAGCACGCCAAGGGCATAGATCAGACACAAGGCTGTCGCTGCGCAGACGGTGCTCGCCACACCCCGCGACGACAAGAGGTACGTCATCCGAGCACCCCCTGTCGTGGTTTCTCTGCTGTTGGCCAACCCCAGATTTGCGTCCAGCAGACAGTCAGGATATTGCCACATTGAGTAAGTAATCAGTAAGGTCTGATTGATCGTGCGGGAAGTACCGATGCCTGCATCGCACAATGAGGGGAAGTCATGAGCGAAGGAACCACGAAACCCGTCTCCCGCCGGACGGTGGCCAAGGGCGCTGCCTGGGCGACGCCGGTCATCTTGGGGGGCACCGCGGCACCGGCCTATGCGGCCTCGGTCCGCAAGGACCCCGGCATCAATGGCTGGGTCCTCAACAGTCCGAGCGGAGGGTGGAACTGTCGCTACTCCCTCGATGTGGACTCCGACCCGAACTACTCTGGAGGGACACCCGACGGGGCTCCCTTCGGTCTCTACTTGTATGACGTGCTACCGAATGCTGTCATCACCGATGCACGACTGGTGTACTGGATCATCGGCAACCAGAACGCTTCTGTCTCGGCCGGGAGCGGCCACTCCACGTGCTGGAACTTCGCAGGACGCGGACCACTCGCAACCAAGGCCGACGGGCTCCAGTACCGGCCGTACACGTTCAACTACAACAACAACTGCCCGATCGATCCCGGCAACGTAGCCACGGATGGACGTCTGTACCTGGGTAACTTCCACGTCGAGTTCAGCTTCACGCAGCCGGGAAACAGGTGCGATGACGTCACCTACTGGGCGCAACGCTCCATCACCATCGACCAGTACGGCGACGGCAATCCGGAGGTGTTGACCTTCGAGAGGCGGAACGGCACCCGTGGCCCGTACTCCGGGGGGAACGCCAGAATGGCTCCGCCTCCGCAGCCCGAGGGCGCGACTGAAGGTGCGACCGGGGCACACCTGGCCTGAGCTCACACCGGTCGCCTCGACCGCTCCCTGAAGGCGGATGAAGGGCATCGCACGAGAACACTCGTGCGATGCCCTTCGTCGTCAGTCGATGCCTGCCGTCAGGTCACTGCCGTCGGCCGGCTCCTGCCTCGGTGGCCCTTCGGCCGCTACGGGTCTCGCGGGACGCGTCCTGACCGTAGGCGTGGTAGCCGTAGCGGTACTCGCCGCTCCCCTTGCCGGCAACGAAGTTGCGGGCGAAGCCGGACACGCGCGCACCGACCGTCTCCAGCTGCCTCAGCGCAGCCGCCAGGTCCTTCTTCCTCGTCCGGTCGACGCCCACGACCATGAGCAACCCTCCGGTCAGCCGCTCGATGACGACGGCGTCGATGACCGGGACCACGGGCGGGGAGTCGATGAGCACGAAGTCGTACTGCTGCACCAGGCTGGTCAGCAGGGCCTCCATCGGCGCTGAGCCGAGCAGCTCGCTCGGGTTCGGCGGGATCGGGCCCGCGGGCAAAACATCCATACCGGCGCTCCCCCACGACTGGATGACCTCATGCTCGTCAGCCTCCCCCAGGAGCACGGTCGTCAGGCCGACACTCCCCTCCATCCCCAGGGTCCGAGCCACCGACGGGTTGCGCAGGTCGGCATCCACGAGCAGGGTGCGCCGGCCCGAGTCGGCCATCGCGAGCGCGAGATTCACGGCGGTCGTCGTCTTGCCCTCCCCGGGCACGGCCGAGGTCACGACGAAGGAGTGCCGGCCGGTGGTGACATCGATGAACATCAGGTTGGTGCGCAAACGCCGCACGGCCTCGGCGTGGCGGCCGTGAGGTTGGTCCTCGAGGCTGATCAGCCCCCTCTTGGGCGTCTGCTCCAGCGGCAGGCCGGCGAGCATCGGTGCGTCCGAGTGGGCGCGGATGTCCTCCTCGCCGCGCACCTTGGTGTCCAGCGCGTGCCGGAGGAAGGCCAGCCCGATCCCGAGCACGAGGCCGGCGAGCAGCCCCAGCCCGATGTTGCGTACCGGGTCCGGCGACGTGGGACGCGAGGGAGCCACCGCCGGCTCGATCGGCGTGGAGACGACCTTCTGACCGGACGAGGCGAGCAGGGTGGAGAACTCCCCGGCCACGGCACCCAGCTGGGGCCCCGCCTCGTTGGCCACGTCGGCGGCCTCCTGCGGATCGGATGCCCGGGCCGTGATGTTGAGGATGGAGGTCGATCCGGTCACGCTGGCCCGGACGCTGATCGGGTGGCCCGGCTCCATGTCGAGTTCCTCGCGCAGGGGCTCCAGCACCGCCGGGGTGTCGAGGATCGAGACATAGGTCTCGAGGTCATCGCTGGTGAGCGCGAAGACGCCCCCCTGCGACGCCTCGCCGGAGCGCTCGGTACTGAGGTAGATCCGCGCGCTGGCCTCGTACACCGGCGTCGTCAGCAGGGTCGCCGCGACGGCCGCCAGGACCGCCAGGACCACACACGAGACGACGATCGTCCACCGCGTGCGCAGCACACCCAAGAACTCGCTCAACTGCACAGTCGACTCCTCCCCAAGCCTGAACGACACCGTCCTCGGTGCCGCGAAGGTAGGGTCGACATGACGCCACCCACCCGCTGCCGAGGAGTGTATAAGGTGCGGATCCTGCGGATCTCCCACAGCGGCGTGGTGGATGACTGGCGGGAGCGGGAGCGGGTTGCGCGCAGGCTCGGCCACGAGGTCACCTCGGTGACCGCCCGGCGGTGGGACGAAGGGGGGCGCGACGTCCCCCTCGACCCCCGGCCGGGCGAGGACGTCATCGGTGTCCGCACCCTCGGGATCCACCCCGCCCTCTTCGTCTACGATCCCCGCCCGCTGTGGCGCCTGTTGCGCCGGGAGTGGGACGTGCTCGACCTGCACGAGGAACCCTTCGCGCTCGCGACGGCCGAGGTGCTCGCCCTGCGGGCGCTACGGGGCGCGCGGATGCCGTACTGCCTGTACTCGGCGCAGAACATCGACAAGCGCTACCCTCCCCCCTTCCGCTGGCTGGAGCGCTGGGCCCTGCGGCACGCCGCCGCCGTGAGCGTGTGCAACGAGCAGGCCGGTCAGATCGTCACCCGCAAGGGCCTGGCCGGTCGAGCCGTCCTCATCGGTCTGGGCATCGACTCCGACCGCTTCACACCAGAGGGGCGACGGGCGCACCACGGGGTCGATCCCGTCCGGGTCGGCTATGCCGGTCGGCTCGCTCGCCACAAGGGCGTCGACGTCCTCCTCGAGGCCGTCGCGGCCACCCCGAACCTGCGACTGGTCGTGGCCGGTGCTGGCCCCCAGCTGCAGGATCTGCGCGAGCGGGCGACCAGCCCCGATCTGGCGGGACGGGCGGAGTTCCTCGGCCCGGTGGGCAAGGCGGACCTACCCGACTTCTACCGTTCTCTGGACGTGCTCGCCGTGCCGTCGCGAACCACCCCCGGGTGGCTGGAGCAGTTCGGGCGCGTCGTGGTCGAGGCGATGGCCTGCGGCACACCAGTCGTGGCCACCGACAGCGGCGCCCTGCCCGACGTCGTCGGGGGTGCCGGGCTCCTGGTGCCACCCGGTGACCCCGACGCCCTCGCCGCGGCCCTGGCCCGTGCTGGCGCCGATGACGACCTGTGGACGACAATGCAGCGGAAGGGGCTCGCGCGAGCGCGCGAGTTCGACTGGGGCGTGATCGGGGAGCAGTACGTGGCGCTGTACGAGGACATTGCGAAGGGGGCTGGACCGGTCGTCGTCGACGGCCCCGAGATCATCGTGGTCGCCTTCCACTCCGCGCAGATGCTGCGCGAGACCCTCGGCCCCATCTCGCACCTCCCGGTCACCGTCGTCGACAACTCCGGCGACCCGGACGTTCGTCGTGCCTGTGCGGACCTGGGCGTGCGGTACCTGGACTCCGGGCGCAACGGAGGCTTCGCCTTCGGGGTCAACCACGGGCTGGCCCACCGACTCCTGCCCGGCGCTGACGTGCTGCTGCTCAACCCCGACGCGGTCGTGGACGAGGCGGGTATCCGCGCGCTGCACACGGCCCTGCACGCGGAGCCGGATCTCGCCAGCGTCGGGCCGGCCCAGGTCGATGGTCACGGACGTCCCGGCCGGGTGGCGTGGCCCCTTCCGACACCGTGGGGCGCTGCTGCCGAGGCCATCGGTCTGGGCCGGTTCGGGACCGATGACTACGTCATCGGGTCCGTGCTGCTGCTACGTGCGCAGGCGCTGGACCAGGTCGGAGCCCTCGACGAGTCCTTCTTCCTCTACGCCGAGGAGACGGACTGGGCGAAGCGTGCAGTCGATCTCGGGTGGCGCCACCGCCTCGTGTCGCAGGTCAGCGCACTCCACCTCGGCTCGGCGACGAGCACCGACACCCGTCGCCGGGACGCTCACTTCCACGCCTCCCAGGAGCGCTACCACCGCAAGCACTTCGGCGCCATCGGCTGGCAGGTCACCCGGGCGGCAGTGATCGTCGGGTCTGCTGCGCGGGCTCTGCTCCTCGACGGTTCGCCCGCCGACGCGGCCCGCGACCGAGTCCGTCGCTACCTGCGCGGGCCCGTCGCCGTCGAGGCGGAGCTGACAGGCACGCGGGAGCGTCCACTCCAGGACACACCGTGATGGGAGCAGCGCGCGCACACGCGCCCACCGTCGCGGGTCTGCTCGTCGCAGCGATGCTCGCCGCAGCCATCGGCTGGGTGGCCCCGGGCCGGCCCGCCATCGCGCTGGCCTGCGCGGTCGCCGTGCTGCTCCTGGGCGTCGCCGCACTCCAGAACGCGCTCGTCCCGCTGCTGGTCCTGCCCTTGCTGTACGTCGTGGCCCGGGCCGGCTACGGGGCCACGGACCTGTCGGTGTCCGACGCCGCGCTCGTCATCGGCACCGCCACCGCGCTCGTCTTCGCCCGACGCCCCTTCAGCCGAGAGATGCGCAACCTGCTGTGGCTGACCGCGGTGTACCAAGCGGCGACGCTCTTCACGGTGGTCTTCAACCCCTACGTGGCCAACCTGCTGGACTGGGTGCACTCCTGGGTCCTCGTCGCAGGGGCGCTCCTCGTCGGCTGGGCCGTCGGGCGAGAGGGGCGAGGCAGCACCGGTCTGCAGCTCATGCTCGCGGCGGCGGTGGTCCTGGCGACCTGGGTCATCGGCGTCGGGCTGCTGCAGGTCCTCCGCGGCGACTTCCAACCCGTGTACCTGCCCCACGAGATGCACAAGAACTTCCTCGGGACGATCCTGGGCACCACCGCACTCATCGCCTACATCCGACCGTCATGGCTGGAGGTCGGGCCACGGACCGCCATGGTCATCTTCTGGTGGCTGGTGATCGGGATCGGCTTCACGCAGTCGCGTCAGGCCATCACCGCCCTGGGGGTCACCCTCATCGTCCTCGTCCTACGCACCCGCACGGACCGCCGGAGATCACGCGCGGCACTGCTGGCGGTCGTTCCGGCCATCGCCATCGTGCTGACCCTCGTTCGTGATCAGCTGTCCAGCGGCAACATCCACAACTCGGCCTTCCAACGCCTCGAGTGGTTCGAGGACGCCATCGAGATCTGGCAGACACAGCCGTTGGTCGGCGTGGGGCTGCGCTGGTGGTACACCGACCGCTTTCCCGGTGGGTTCCAGCCGCCGAATGCCGAGATCGAGGTCCTCACCTCGGCGGGGATCATCGGGCTCATCGGCTTCCTCGTCCTCATGGTCGGCAGCATCGTGGTCCTGTGGAGGATGCCGCCGACCTACGGGATGCTCGCGGTGCTGGCCGTCCTCAGCCGCTTCGTCCAAGGGCAGCTGGACCTGTTCTGGGTGGCCGCCCAGACCTCGGTCCCCTTCGTGATCGCGGGGATCTGTCTGGGCGCCTGCGCCAAGCACGAGGACGAGGAGCATCTCCGCCACGATGCGATGAGCCCATCATCGGTCCGGCCCGCATCTGCAGCACCGGCCGAGGCAGGCAGGGCATGAGGATCACGCACGTCGTCTGCACCCCCAGCTTCGCCGGCGTCGAACGTCACATCGCAGTCCTGGCCGCTGCCCAGCACGATGCCGGGCACGAGGTGACCGTGCTCGGTGGCGATCAGGCACCCATGCGCGCGGCGATCAGCCGTTCGGGCGTCCGACTGCTGCCGGCCCCGGACCGCACGACGACGCTGCGCCATCTGGCGGGCGCTGCCGGACGACGCGCCGATGTCGTGGCCACCCACATGACCGAGGCGGACCTGACCGCTCTGGCCAGTCCGACCCTGGCCCGCACCCCGATCGTCAGCACCCGCCACTTCGCGGCACGAAGAGGGTCCACCCGGGCGGCACGCGCAGTTGCCGAGCGGTTCCAGCAGCGCCTGGCCGCCGAGATCGCGGTGAGCGAGTACATCGCGGGCACCATCGACGTGGACGCCGTCGTCATCCCTCCCGGGGTCCCGATTCGCCCCGACGGGCAGCCCCCGTCGACACGCGACCGGACAGTGCTGGTCGCCCAGCGCCTCGAGGCGGAGAAGGCGACCGAAGTCGCGGTCTCGGCCTTCGCCGAGTCCGGCCTGCACGAGAGGGGGTGGCGCCTGGTCATCGCGGGCGACGGGTCGCTGAGGGTAGAGCTGGAGATGCTCGCGCGGCGGCTCGGCATCAGGGAGGTCACGGACTTCGTCGGCCACCGTCACGACGTCGACCTACTGATGGCTCGCGCCGGCATCCTGCTGGCACCGTGCCCGGTCGAGGGGATGGGCCTGACCGTCATCGAGGCGATGGCCTGTGGGACCCCGGTCGTGGCAGCAGCAGCCGGTGGTCACCTCGAGAACGTCGGCGGGGTCGCCGACGCGGCGCTCTTCGCGTCGGGTGATGCGGTGATGGCCGGCCGGCTGCTCGCCGATCTGGCGTTCGACCCGGCCCGACATGATCGCTACGGGCAAGCACTCCGTGAGCGGCAACGGCGGGCATTCTCCGTTGCGGCCCAGGCGGAGTCCACCGAGTCCCTCTACCGGCACGTCATGGCCAGCAGGTCCCCCCGTGAACCGCGGCCCGGTCACGGGCAGGACCTCGTCGTGATCTCCCTCGAGCCCTGGGACCGGGTCTGGCGCCGCAACCAGCATCTGCTGACCGGCCTGTTGCGCGCCGACCCCTCCCTTCGTGTGCTCTTCGTCGAGCCCGCCCGTGACCCCCTGCACAGCATGTGGATCGGGCACTCGCCGAGGACCGGACGGGGCCTGCGCAGAGGGCCCCATCTACCCGGCGTCGCGCCCGACGCCTTGTGGCTCCTCGAGCCGACCAAGGCACTGCCGCGCCGCATCGATACGCACCAGGACGAGCGCTGGGCCGCCGCCATCCGCCGGGCCTGTGAACGTCTCGGCTTCACTCGACCGGTGCTGTGGGTCAACGACCCGCAGGGCGCCTTGGTCATGCAGCGCACCGGATGGCCAACCCTCTACGACATCACCGATGACTGGCTGGAGGCCGACCGGGGATCGACCACCCTGTCGCGTCTGGCGTCGCACGAGGCCACCCTGTTGGACCAGGCCGTGGAGGTCGTCGTCTGCTCACGGGCCCTCGCCGCGACCAAGTCCTCCAGACGTCCGGTGACGCTGGTCCACAACGCCGTGGACATCGACGCGACTGCTCGGCCGACCGCGCGACCAGAGGACCTTCCCGTTGGTCCGGTCGCGATCTACGTCGGCACGCTCCACTCGGACCGACTCGACATCGACCTGTGCGTGCAGACGGCGAGCGCACTCGCGGGCCGCGGCACCGTCGCGCTCGTCGGTCCCGATGCGCTGACGCGCGCCGAGCAGGACCGGCTGGACGCTGCGGGGGTCGCGCGGTTGGGGGCGAAGGACCGGCGGCTCGTCCCCGGCTACCTCCAGCACGCCGACGCGCTCCTCGTGCCGCACGTCGTCGACGACTTCACCGACAGCCTCGACCCGATCAAGCTCTACGAATACCGTGCCGTGGGCCGCCCCGTCATCAGCACCCCGGTCGCCGGTTTCCGGGAAGCCGCCGACGGCCGCCTGCGAGTGGTGGATCCGGGGGACTTCCCCGCCACCGTTGCCGCCGCACTACCGGCCTCCGACCGGTACCCCGCTGGCGTGGACCACGGGGTACCCACGTGGACCGATCGGGTGCGCGAGATGCAGACCGTGCTCGACCGCGTTCGGCACCGGGGTGACGCCCGTGCGAGCAACGCAACCACGGATCTGCCCTTGGCGGTACGGGTCCGCTTAGGACACGCAGCCGCTCAACACCTCGCCGCGCGGCACGACCTGGACGTCCTGCACATCAAGGGCGACTCCCTGGACGAGCGGCTCGTCCACGAGGGCCGTCGGGCGAGCGACGCCGACGTGCTCGTGCGGCCCGCCCACCTCGAGAGGTTCCTCGCCGTGTGCGCGGGGGCCGGGTACCGGACGACGAGCCGGTTCGCCACCGGCTCTCCCTTCGAGCACTCCACCACGCTGTGGCACGACCTGTGGGGTTACCTCGACGTGCACCGGCACTACCCCGGCATCGGACTGTCACCGGCCGAGGCCTTCGACCGGCTGTGGTCAGCGAGGGTAGAACGCGCGATCGCCGGGGTCACGTGCCCGACGCCGGACATCCCCGCCCAAGTGGGATTTCTGGTTCTGCACGCAGGGCGCAGCCTCCCCGACGGTCAGGCCACCGCCGACGTCAGTCACGCCTGGGACGGGGCGCACGTTGAGCTGCGGCAGGCGGTGCGCGCATGGGTCGGCGAGTTCCGTGCCGACGTGGCCTTCGCCGCGGGGACCGGCCAGCTGGCCGACCTTCCCCCTTCGTCCGAGAAGGACCTCTGGCTGGCGGTTACCCGCGAAGGACGACTGCAGGAGTGGCGCGCCAGGATTGCAGCTGCCCCCGACCTGGCCACTCGTGCCCGCCTTCTGGCCCGTCTGCCGGTGGTGAACACCGACCACCTGGCCACGCGTCTGGGCCACCGGCCCAACCGCCGCGAGATCGCCCGCGAATTCCTGGACCGGGCCCGTCGTGCGGTGGCCGAGTACCGGGGGCGACGATGACCCACCGCATCCCGAACGACCTCGCCTGGACCCTCTCCGACAACGACGACGGAACGTCTGTCCTGTACCTCGCGCGCCTGCCCCGGGGCCCGATCTCGGTGCTCCGCGGCACGGCAGCACTCATCTGGCTCGCCACCACCGAAGGGCCTCGGGAAACGGTGGCCGACCGGGTCGCCGACGAGGCAGGTGTGGAGGTCGACGGCATCCGTGACGAGGTGGGTGACTTCGTGGACCAGCTGGTGGCCGAGGGGTTGCTGGGGCCCCGGTCAGCCACTTAGCCGGCAAGACGCCACTGGTAATCGGGCTCATACCCGTGCGGACGGTGGCGTCGTACGCCCTGGGGGAAGCCGTGCACGATCTCGTAGATGTCAGGCAGGACGTCCTCAGGAATGGCCGCGAGGAGGTACTCGTCGATCCCGGTCACGTCGATCTTGAGCAGATCGATGTGGTCCTCGAGGCGCAGCACACCCCGCAGGGCATCGCCGATGCCCTGCGTCGTCGCATCTCGGCCCGAGGTGGTCGCAAACGCCACGGGGTGCACGGTGCACCGACTCGCGAACGGGGTGACGTTGCGCTGCACCACTTCCACGTGGCTCGGGGACGGCTCCCAGACGTGGACCCGAGTCGTGTCCGAGCGGCTGAGGAAGTACGCACTGCTGATCCCCGCTCGACTGCCGACATCGACGACCACCTGCGGCGTTCCCGATCCGTATTCACGACGGTGGAAGGACCGCGTGACCTCGAGCGCGTCACGCGCGGTCGGCACCCACAGGCGGACCACCCCAACAGGAGTGCGCAGCGAAGCCTCCCACGGATACGGACCGCGTCCTACGACAAGGTGCTCGAATGAGTCGATCGGATCGGAGCTGCGGGCGAGCACGCTCGCAAGGGCACGATAGGTACGTCCTCGAAACGACCCCCGCCAGCCATGACTCGTAGCCATCAGTACGCACCGTCCCTGCCGACAACCGCGGCGTATGTCCGCCACAGGATGATCATGTCGAGCGCGACCGACCAGTTCTCGACGTAGTACAGGTCGAGGCGCACCGACTCGTCCCAGGAGAGGTTGCTGCGTCCGTTGACCTGCCACAGCCCCGTCATGCCAGGCTTGACGAGCAGCCGACGGTGCACGTCGTACTCGTACTGGGACACCTCGGCCGGCAGCGGGGGGCGAGGGCCGACGAGGCTCATCCTCCCGAGCAAAACGTCGAAGAGCTGCGGCAGCTCGTCGATCGAGTACCGCCGGATGAACCGGCCGAAGGGAGTGACCCGAGGATCATCCTCCATCTTGAAGAGCACGCCGCGATCCACCTGCCCTCCGGTGGCCCCTTCGCTCGTGGGCGCGGGTCCGAAGGCGTGGTGACTGGCGTTGTCATCCGGTGTGGAAGCGAGCAGGTGCGTCTGCTGGCGCTTCAACTCCTCCAACTCGGCCTCCGCGCCAACCCCCATCGAGCGGAACTTCGTCATCTGGAAGGGCTCGCCGTCCAGCCCGATCCGCTCCTGCCGGAAGAGGACAGGACCCCCGTCATGGAACTTGATGACAGCGGCCACGACCAGCATCACCGGTGAGAAGACGATCAGCAGGACCAGGGCGGCCAGCCAGTCCAGCACGGACTTCATGATCAACGGGGCTCCCGAGAACGTCGGGGCCTCGATGTGCAGCAGGGGCAGGCCGGCCACCGGACGGGCCACCACCCGTGGCCCCGCGATCTCGGTCAGCCCCGGGGACACGAGCAGCTCGATCCCGCTGCCCTCCAGTGCCCAGCCCAAGCGCCGAAGCCCGGCAGGCCCCAGACGGTGCACCGCCCCGCAGGCGATGATGTCGACTCCCAGCTCCATGGCCACCTGAGCCGCCTGGTGCTCGGTACCGACGACCGGGACCCCGCCCACACACTCGTCATCCGTGGTGGACGTGCAGACCCCGACGACGCCGTACCCCGTCTCCGGCGCCCCGGTGAAGGCCTCGATGAGGCCACGGGCGTGGGCAGCCTCCCCCACGACCAGGACATCGTGGTTGAACTCCCCCGTCCGTCGCCTCGCGCCCAACCACCGCCGCCACATCCGGCGCGCGATGAACAGACCGAGCAGCCCAGCGGGCAGAGCGAGCAGCACATAGCCACGAGCCACCTCGATCTTCAACGCATAGGCAAGCAGTGCGACCGTGGCGAAGAGCCGCAGGGTGGCAGTCATCAGCAAGCGGTACTCAGTCGCGCCACGGCCCAGAGTCTGCACCTCGTAGGCGCCGTGCAGTCGCAGGGAGAGCCACCACGTCACAGCGAGCGCCAAGCTGAACGCCGGGTAACCGAGCGAGAACCGGTCACCGCTCGCCGCGATGTCCGAACCGGCGTCGAGGCCGAAGCGCACGATCAGGGCACCGAACACCGCCCACACGATCACCACGAAGTCGGTCAGGGCAACACCGGTGCGAACCCGGACCAGTCCATCGGGGCCCTCGTACTCCGCCGACGCCCTGGACCCCCGGGGAGCGACCGCAACCATGTCAGAGCTGCCTGGCCTGCTGGACGGACGTCTCGTCGGCGCCCTGCGCCAACCTCAGAGCATCCGCCATTCGACCACGCGGAGCCACCTGATTCTCGTCCCTCCAGCGACGCAACTGCGCCAACCGCTGCTCAGCGTCGGGTGCCGAGCGGGATCCCCGCTTGTGCTCCGTCCTCATCAGGACCAACCGCCCCCCGAAGTAGGCGAGCAGCGGCAGAACTGCCCACATCAAAAACACTGCTGTTTCTACCTGCACGAGATGTCCCCTCCCCGGGATCAATAGATCGCTGGATCACGACTTTACCAATTGCTTACTACTCTGACCAGACTCTTACCAACGCAGTCGCCTACCGACTGCCGCGTCGTGAGCCTGACCGGCACGTGGGAAGATCGGGGCAAGGAACCGCACACCCACGGAGGGACACACATGACCGCGAAGATCATCTGGACCAAGATTGATGAAGCGCCGGCGCTGGCCACCTACTCGCTCCTGCCGATCGTCCAGGCCTTCACCTCGGGCACCGGTGTGGAGCTCGAGACGAGTGACATCTCGCTCGCGGCTCGCATCCTCGCCCAGTTCCCCGACCGCCTCACCCAGGATCAGCGCGTCCCGAACAACCTCGCCGCGCTCGGCGAGCTGACCCAGTCGCCCGAGGCGAACATCATCAAGTTGCCGAACATCTCCGCCTCCGTGCCGCAGCTGAAGGCCGCCATCACCGAGCTGCAGGGCCAGGGCTACGACCTGCCGGACTACCCGGATTCCCCCCGCACCGATGAGGAGAAGGAGGTCGCCGCCGCCTACGCCAACGTGCTCGGCTCCGCCGTCAACCCCGTCCTGCGCGAGGGCAACTCGGACCGCCGTGCCCCCCAGGCCGTGAAGAACTTCACCAAGAAGCACCCGCACCGCCTCGGGGAGTGGACCGCCGACGACAAGGCCCGCGTCGTGTCCATGTCCGGGGGCGACTTCTTCGGCAACGAGAAGTCGGTCGTCATGCCCGCCGATGACACCCTGACGATCACGCTCACCACCGCCAGCGGCCAGAAGAGCGTCCTGAAGGACTCCCTCGCGGTGACGAAGGGAGAGATCGTCGACGGGACCTTCATGTCCGCGTCGGCGCTGCGAGCCTTCTACCGGGAGCAGATCGAGGTCGCCCGCCAGGAGGGCCTGCTGCTTTCCCTGCACCTCAAGGCCACGATGATGAAGGTCTCCGACCCGATCATCTTCGGTCACGCCGTCGCGGCCTGGCTCGGCTCGGTCGTCGACACCCATGCCGAGGCCCTCGCCGAGGCCGGTGTCGACCTGCGCTACGGACTGGCCTCCCTCTACAGCCAGCTGGAGACCCTCCCGGAGGAGACCGCTGCCGCCATCCGCGACGACATCGACGCGCTGTCGACGCAGCGCCCGGCCCTGGCGATGGTCGACTCCAGCAAGGGCATCACCAACCTGCACGTGCCCAGCGACGTCATCATCGACGCCTCGATGCCGGTCGTCATCCGTGACTCCGGCCAGATGTGGAACGCCGACGACGGCCAGTCCGAGACGCTCGCGATGATCCCTGACCGGTCCTACGGCACCATGTACGCCGCCGTCATCGAGGAGCACAAGAAGAACGGCGCCCTCGACCCCGCGACGATCGGCACCGTGCCCAACGTCGGCCTCATGGCGCAGAAGGCCGAGGAGTACGGGTCGCACCCGACCACCTTCGAGATCCCCGAGGCCGGCACCGTCGCCGTGACGAACGCCGCCGGTGAGACCCTCATGGAGCATGCGGTCGAGAAGGACGACATCTGGCGGATGAGCCGGGTGAAGGACATCCCGGTCCAGGACTGGGTCAAGCTCGCCGTTACCCGGGCCCGCGCCACCGGCGCCCCGGCCGTGTTCTTCCTCGACGAGAAGCGCGCCCACGACGCGCAGGTCATCGCCAAGGTCGACCAGTACCTGGGCGACCACGACACCGATGGTCTGGACATCCGCATCCTGCCGCCGCAGGAGGCGGTCGTCTTCTGCCTGGAGCAGATCCGCGCCGGCAAGGACGCCATCTCCGTCACCGGCAACGTCCTGCGCGACTACCTGACCGACCTCTTCCCGATCCTCGAGCTCGGCACGAGCGCGAAGATGCTCTCGATCGTCCCGCTGCTCAACGGCGGTGGCCTCTTCGAGACGGGCGCCGGGGGCTCCGCACCGAAGCACGTCCAGCAGTTCCTCAAGGAGGACTACCTGCGCTGGGACTCCCTCGGCGAGTTCTCCGCGCTGGGTGCCTCCCTGGAGCACCTCGCGCAGAACTTCGACAACCCGAAGGCGCAGGTCCTCGCGGACACCCTCGACACGGCGATCGCGACCTTCCTCGAGGAGAACAAGTCCCCGGCCCGCAAGCTCGGTCAGATCGACAACCGCGGCAGCCACTTCTACCTTGCGCTCTACTGGGCACAGGCACTGGCTGCGCAGGACACCGACGCCGAGCTGCAGCAGCGGTTCACCTCCGTCGCCGAGCGGCTCGCGTCCGATGAGGAGACGATCGTCGGTGAGCTCATCGACGCCCAGGGCTCGCCCGTCGACCTCGACGGGTACTACAAGCCCGACACCGAGAGGGCCTCGGCCGCGATGCGTCCGAGCGCCACGTTCAACGCGGTGCTCGACTCCATGTGAGCCGTCCCGTGATGCGAAGGGGGCCGCGCGGGCTGTTGCCGGCGCGGCCCCTTCGTGTCCGGGCTCAGACGATCGGCTCCGCAGTGCCGCCGCTGTCACGCCATCGACCGACGTCGGTCAGGAGGTCACGCAACTGGGTGCGCGACTCCTCGACGACGGGGGGCACCGCTGCTGCGAGGTCCGCACGGATCACCTCACGGTCATTGAAGGAGGTCAGGATCGCGTCCACGGCCTCGCCTCCGGCGCTCTGCCGGGCATCGACCACCTGGGAGCGCATCCCGCAGGTCTCGAAGACGCCCGACGCCTTGTCGCTGTATGCATAGGCAGCGGCCGGCGTGAGCGTCGAGAGGGCAGCGATGGTGGAGTGCATCCGACTGCCGACGAACCAATCGAGACGGGAGATGCACCACTTGAGCTCTCTGGCATCAAGATCCGGTGGCACCACACGGGTCCGGGACCTCTCCCGTGACGAGAGCTGCTCCCGGATCCGCCTGATGGCTGCCATGTCGCTCTCACCGACTCCCCCCGACGAGTGCACGTGGGGGACGAATACCACCTGCGCTTCGGCCGCGAGCAGACCACGAACCAGTTGCGTCATCGTCGCGAGGTAGTCCCCCGCAAGCGCGAACCGTGTCCGGGCGGCGCTGTCGAGCAGGAGCCCGCTGACGTTCACGCCTGCCGTCAGACCACTGGTCCACTGCTCGACCTGCTCAGCGACCCCCTCCGTGGGACGTCGCGCCTCCAGGCCGAAAGCGACATCGACCCCCCTTCGCAAACGCGTGTGATCGGCGTCGGGACCGGCCAGCGACAGGAGCTGCTCGTGGCTCCACGGGTCCCGGGCGAATGCCACGCTCGAGGAACGGATGATCCGTTCGGCGCTCGTGCGTCCACGGGACGTGGTAAATGGACCATAGGTCTGGGGCAGCAGCACCAGGGGCCGTCCGGCCCTGATGGCGGCTCGCTTGGGCGCTGACACGGCAGCAAGGCGAGCAGGGCCGTACAGGTCCGTGAAGCTGTCGCCACCGCTCAGGTCGAGGACGGCGTCGGCGGCTGCGAAGCGGGCTGCTGCCGGATTCGCATCCGCTCGGCCCAGCGCCTGGGCCAATCGGATCCGGGCCCAGCTCTCCGGCCGGTGCCATCGCCGCGACCACCGCACCCCCACGAGATCGGAACGAGCGCCGAACGCGGGTGCAGCCCGGACACCCCATCCGTCGTCCAGGACGCTCAGGGCCGCATCTGCACTGTCACGGCCGATGCTGTCGATGACCGCTCGAGCCAGTGCCTCTACGCCGCGATTACCGGTCCCGAGGGAGGCTCCGGCGAGCACGAGACGCAGCCCGGTCGCGATGCCGGTGTGGTCGCGTGGACCACGGGACGACCCGGACATCACCAACGCACCGGTCGACCCACCAGGTGAGCAAGGCGGCGGCGGGCCGACCTCCCCTTCGCCCGCCAGCCGGTGTAGGCCCTCGGGTCGAGGGAGGCCGACTGCAGAAGGTAGGCACTGTGCCGCAGCTGGTCCGTCCACGCGTCCACCGTTGTCACCCCGTTCTTCTCGGCGGACAAGGGCATGCGTGACAACAGATCCGCATCGGTGTGGATCAGGGTGTGCGGCGAGCGCGGATCATCCATGTGGTCCTCGGGCACGAAGGGGTGGTAAAAGCCGTTGACCGCACCCGCCCGCGCAGTGCGGATGCAGTAGGCGGTGAAGGACTCGTCGGGGCCGAGCAGTCCTGCGCGATCCACGACCGCCCGTGACATCAGGTATCCACTGCCCTGCACCCAGAGGTTGCGCATGAGCTGGTGCCCACGGGCGTAGGTCTGGATCTTGCGACGGGCCAACTCCGGCCGGGAGTCCTCCGGGGGATGACGCCAGCTGCCGATCACGCCGAACTGCGGGTTCGCCTCGTGTGCCTCGGCGAAGGTGTCCAACCAGCCGGGACTGACGAGGCAGTCGTCGTCGACCTTGGAGACGAAGCGTGCACTCGACTCACTCCACAGCCAGCAGGTCGGCTCACGCAGCCGCACGTTCTCCCGGCTGTGGTGGAAGCGGTGCACCCTGTCATCGCGTGTGAAGGGCCGGATCGCCTCGAGAGTGGCCTCGTCATCGCCGTTGTGCCACAACCACACCCGATCCCCCTCTCCCAGAGTGGACAGCAGGCGGGGCAGGCTCAGGTGGAGATACCCGGCGCTGCGGTGGGTGATCATGAGGATGTCGGCCCGGTGACTCATGGCAGGACCCTCGAGCCGATCAGGTGTGGATCGATCACGGCGCAAGTTGTCGAGAACCCCCGGTCCCTCATGTCACTGAGTATGCTGCAGAAGTGGGGCACCTTGCAGGTGTCCAAGCCGATTTCTCGGCGGAATGGGGTTTCGATGGACGTCTGGCGGATCACAGTGGCGGTGCTGCGCCGCTGGTATGTGTTCCTGCCACTTCTCGTGGTGTCAGGGCTGAGTGCGTATGCAGTCGGCGAGGGGGTGCATCCACAGTACGAAGTCACCGCCACCGCGATCCTCGTGCCCGGGGCCCAGGAGGCCGAGATCGACAACCCGTACGGCAGCATCGAAAGCACCAGCGATGTGTTGTCCATCGTGCTGGACGGCCCCCCGGTGCGGGACGAGCTCGAGGACCAAGGGCTCAATCCCGACTACGAGATCGACACGCGCTCCCGGAGCAGCATCATCGACGTGACGGTGCTCAGCGATACCAGGCCCGAGAGTGTGGCCACGGCCGAGGAAGTGCTCGAGGTCGCCCAGCGGGAGTTGTCCCAGCGGCAGGATGCTGCCGGCCTCCCGAAGGACACCCAGATCAGCTTGGAGGTCCTTCGGGCGCCAGCTCTGTCCCAGGTGGTGACCGACGGCAGAATGCGCAACATGGCGATCGTCGGCATCGCCGGTGCGGCACTGTCGCTGCTGGTGGCCATCCTCTTCGACGACTTGGTCGGGATCATCAAGCGGTGGGTTGAGCGTCGACGGCGCCTGCGGCGCTCGCACCCGTCCGAACTCTCCCCCAGCATCCCGCGACGGGAACGACGTGGGGCAACCCCCTCTGACGAACCTCGGCAGCGCCAACCCGACGACACGCCCTCGCAGCCATCCGCAGGGGCAGAGGCAGCCTCACAGCGAGACCCGACGGCGACTGACGACCGCGAGTCGGCGTCGAGCCAGGGCCGCGCGTGAGTGGGGTCAGGTGACCTGCAGTGGTCGGCAAGAGTGCCCGTTCGGAGGGTGACCCCTGGCAGCCGATCCTGCTGCATCTCCCCACCCCGCTCCAGCGGGCACGGGAGGACCGGACGCCGGTGCTGCTGCGCGGCGGCACCTTCACCACCGTAGGACTTCTCGTCCTCTTCCTCGCACTGCAGTTCCTCATCCCCGCCCGCCTGGTGATCGGTGGCATGGGCGCGGCGGGTCGCCCGTCAGTGGCCATCGGGATCCTGCTCGCCTTCCTGTGGGTCGTCTCGGCGGTCCGTCCCCATCGCCTCCCTCGGGGACGACAGCCGATCCGATGGGTGATCGGAGTCTTCGTCCTCACCCAGCTGATCGGGTACGTGGTGGGCTTCGATCGCCTGCCATCGCAGGCACAGGCAAGCGCAGCGACCCGCTGGCTCATCGTCGTGGCAGCCATCGCCGGTGTGACGCTGGCGGTGGCGGACGGAGTGCGCACGCGGTACGAGTTGGACCGGGTGCTGCAGTTCCTGGTCTTCCTCTCCGGCCTGATGTCCCTCGTGGGTGTACTCCAGTTCTTCGGGGTGGTCGACCTCGTTCAATACGTCCGGATTCCGGGTCTGCGATTCAACTACGAAGTGCTGGGGGTCGCCTCGCGAGGAACCGCAGGTATTCCTCGCGTCGCAGGCACGGCCAATCACTACATCGAGTTCGGCGTCGTCCTGGCGCTCGCGCTGCCTGTGGCCATGCACTATGCCCTCTTCTCACGGCCGGGCCTGCAGCGGTGGTGGCGCTGGGTCGCCGTGGTCCTCATCGCGCTCGGTATCCCGCTCTCGGTTTCCCGGTCGGCCCTGGTGACCGTCGTGGTGGGGATGGGCCTGATGGCGGTTGTCTGGCCCTGGCGGCAGCGCTACAACGCGTTCGTTCTCGCGGTGCTGGCAACCGCGGTCTTCCACGTGCTCAACCGTGGGGTGCTCGGCACGATCAAATCGCTCTTCACGAACGTCGAGAACGACCCGAGCGTCACTGACCGAATCGAACGGACAGCACGGGTGCTGGAGCTGTGGCACCAACGCCCCGTATTCGGATGGGGCGCCGGGATGGTGACCCCGCAGGAATTCCTCCTGCTCGACAACCAGATCTACGGGTTCCTGCTCTCCGGTGGTGTGCTCGCCGTACTCGGCTTCGCGGCCCTTTTTCTTGTCCCATACCTACTCGGTCGCAGCACCCGCCTCCGCGGCCGGGACCAGGAGACCCGGCACCTGGGCCACGCGCTGGCCGTCACCATGCCGGCGGCTATGGTCGCCAGCGGAACCTTCGACTCCTTCTCGTTTGCCACTTTCGTCGGCATGGTGTGCATCCTCATCGGAGCCACCGGGGCTCTGTGGCGGCTCGACGAGACGTCGCCGTCCCGCGCCTTGCAGGTCGCCGGGCCCGGCGACAGGTTCGTCACCACCGCCCTGATGGCACAGGTACGCACACGCGTGCGACAGGTCTGGAAGGACCCGCACCCGGGTAGGATCCCCGGCTCCCCACGTCCGTCGACTCCTGGGGACCGGCGCCGCGACGACGACAATTCGCTGCGCACGGTCCCGTAGTCCTCTGGTCAGTGGATCATCTTTGGGCCAGACTTCCTCCATGGAGGGGATGCCCGGTCGCGCCGTACGCACCGCGCGCGCCTTTGCGGCGGCGGTGCACAGGCCTCCCTATGTGATGCCGGGCCACTACTACTCCCCCACCACGTCGCTCACCGACCGCGAACGCGCCGTCGCGTGGCGGACGGCGCCGGTGGTCGGGGTGGACCTCAACGAGACCGGACAAGAGCGGCTGGCCCGCCGCCTCGCGCCGCTCATGGTCCAGCTGCCCGAGGACCGGTGGGAGCCCAACGGGATGTACGGTCGCGCCGACGCTGCAGTTCTTCACGGCATGCTCCGTCACCACGAGCCGAAGCACCTGCTCGAGGTCGGGTCCGGCTACTCGACCGCCGTCGCGCTGGACGTCGTGGACAGATATCTGCCAGACCTACGGATCACCTGCGTGGAGCCGAACCCGGACCGGTTGCGAACTCGGCTGCGTCCCGGGGACGAGGTGGTCGTCATCGACGAGCCAGTGCAGGATGTACCGATCGAGATCTTTGCCCAGCTCGGGGCCGGGGACATCCTCTTCATCGACTCCACGCACGTGCTGAAGTCCGGGTCCGACGTGGCGTGGCTGTACCTGCACGTCCTGCCCACCCTCTCTTCGGGTGTCGTCGTGCACGTTCACGACGTCCACTGGCCGTTCGAGTACCCCGAACGCTGGATCCGCGAGGGGCGCGACTGGACGGAGGCCTACCTGCTAAGAGCCTTCCTCACCCACAACGATGCGTGGCAGATTCTCCTGATGACGTCATGGGTGTGGGGGAAGCGTCCGGCTCTCGTGCCCGAGTCGCTGCGTCACCAGCCCACGGGGTCGCTGTGGATGCAGCGGCGGTAGGAGAGGTCGACCAGCACCAGGAGTCGCCCGTGCTCGACTGCCTGCTGGTCGTCGTCTCCTACCGCAGCGCCTCTGACGTCGCCGGCTTGCTGGAGACGGTGCCGGCTGCCGCTGGCGATCTCTCATGGCACGTCGTCGTCGTCAACAACGAACCCGCCGATGACCTCGCACGAATCGTCGCCGACCACCCGGACGCGGAACTCGTGGAGTCGGGGAAGAACGTGGGGTACGCCGGCGGGATCAACCGTGGGCTGCTCGACGCGCCTCCCACCCGGTGGACGGTCTTCCTCAATCCCGACCTGCGTCTCGGACCGGGATCCATCGCCCGGCTGACAGAGGTGGCCGGCCAGAGGGACGCCGCGGTGCCGACGATCGTGGATGGCGAAGGGGTCCTGCAGTGTTCCCTTCGTCGCGAACCAACCATCCTCGGCTCAGTCGGTGACGCGTTCTTCGGTGACCGATGGCCGGGCCGCCCGCCCGTGCTCGGCGAGACCATCCGTGATCGGGCAACGTACGCCCATCCCGCAGTCGTCGCCTGGGCGACGGGAGCACTGCTCGTCGTGCCCAGCGCGGTCGTGAGGAGGGTCGGTCCATGGGACTCGGGGCACTTCTTCCTCTACTCCGAGGAGACCGACTACTGCCGCCGGTTGCGCAGTCTGGGAGTGGAGGTCCGTTTCGTACCGGACGCGGTCGTGCGCCACCAAGGCGCCGGGTCAGGAACCTCGGATGCGCTGCACGCCCTGCAGGAGGTCAATCGCGTCCGCTACTTCCGCAAGTGGCACGGTCGTCTGGCGTCCGCGGGTTTCGCCGGGGTCGTGGTCCTGAACAGCGCGATCCGTACTCATCGATCGCAGAGCCGAGCGGCACTGCGGGCGCTGGTGTCATCGAACGCGCGCGCGTCCCTGCCCGGGGGTGGCAGGTGAGCACCCCGATCGGCAGCATCATCATCGCCGCCCATGACGAGGAGGCCGTCATCGCACGCGCATTGCGACACCTCTGCGACATCGCCCAGGAAGGACTGGTCGATGTCATCGTGGTCTGCAACGGCTGTCGCGACCGGACAGCGCAGGTGGCCCGGGAGTTCTCCCGGGTCCGGGTTCGCGAGTTGCCTCAAGCGTCGAAGACCGCGGCCCTGCGGGAAGGGGACCGGATTGCTGTCCCCGGCCCCCGGGTCTATCTCGATGCCGACGTCGAGATGACCGGCCGGGCCGCCGTGGCGACCCTGCGTGCTCTCACCGATGGCGCGCTCGCCGGCCGGCCGCCCCGCCGGTTCGAGACTGCACGCGCACACTGGTCGGTCCGTCGCTGGTATGCCGTCCGGGAGAGGCTGCCGTCCATCTCCGGGACACTGTGGGGTTCCGGCTGCTATGGGCTCTCCGTGGAGGGCCGGGCACGGTTCGCGGAGTTTCCCGAGGTCATCGCTGACGACCTCTTCATCGACTCACTCTTCACGATGGACGAGGTGACGATCATCGCGACCGACGCGGTGGTCGTGCACACCCCCCTCCGGCCCGCAGACCTGTTGATGATCCTGCGACGCAGATACAGGACGCAAGAGGGGCAATGGGTCGAGGCGGGGCCGGGGCCGCTGTCCCCCGGGCAGCGCCGTCAGCTGCGTGATCTTCGGGCACTCATCCGACGCGAGCCGGCCCGCATCGGTGATGTCGTCGTGTACTCCGCGATGATCGTCTTGGCGCGCCTGCGAGCACGATTCGGTCCATCACCACGGTGGGAGCGAGACACGAGTTCTCGTGAACTGTCGGAATGAGCATGGCGACGCCATTCCCTTCATCGCCCCGATCTCAGGGTCCAGCTACCGTCACCCCCGCTATACTTCGCGGCAGATGCGCTGACTCAGAGCCGAGCGAAGCGGGGTGGTGGACATGGTCTTCAAGCAGGCATTCCAACGGCTGCCGCCCGTGGCCCGACGGGATGCCGTCATCGAGGCACTGCTGGTGGAGCGGGGTCAGGCGTCGTTCTTCTACAAGTTGCGCGAAGCCAAGCGGGTGCGACAACTGCAGTCCCCACAGGACGCACCGGCCCCCGTGTGGGAACTGAACAACAAGGCGTCCGGATACGACTTCGCGCACAGCCACGGCGTTCCCATTCCACGGGTCTATGGTCAGTATGCCGATACCGCCGACATCGATTGGACCGCTGCACCCGCCGAGTTCGTCATCAAGATGACGCAGGGCACCGCTGCGCAGGCAGTCTGGCCGCTGGTGCGGGAGCGCGACGGGTACCGCGACCTCCTCAACGGCGCACCGGACGTCATTTCCCCGGACGATCTCGCCTTGCGAATCGACGCCCTCCACCACGACGAGGACGCCACGATTCTGATGGAGGAACTCCTCCCCGCTCCGGGGAACTCCACCCTCCGGGTTCCACCTGACTACAAGCTGCTCTGCTTCCACGGGGTCGTGGGCTTGATCACGGTGATCGGACGGACGCAGCGGTCCGGTAAACGGCTCGGATCGCGGCACTTTGCAACGGACGGCACCGACCTTGGCAATGCCGTGGTCGACACCCTGACCAACACTCGCTTGCCGCCTCCAGTTCACCTCAAGGAGCTGATCGCTGCCGGCGAGACGCTCTCCGCGGCCATCCACTCACCCTTCGTCCGCGTGGACATGTACGACACAGCGAAGGGCATCTTCTTCGGCGAGATCACTCCGGACCCCGGGGGCAACCACGTGATGCGGGAGGACGTCGACCGGTATCTGGGCAGTCTGTGGGAGAGTGCCCAGCACCAGTTGGAGCAGCAGGCGATCAGCGTCGACATCAGGAAGCCGGTCTACGGACACCACGAGCGTCGATTTCCCGTGGTTCCCTTGCGAGCAGTCCCATGAGCGCCGACAGGGACCGCGTCCTGCTCGAGCTCCCACTCCCGCTCGGGTCGGCTGCCGTCAGGCTCGATGCTCTCAGTCTGGCGGTGGCCATCGAGGACGGCTGCGGTGTGGTCCTGCCGGACCGACTGATCACCGCTGACCACCTGCGCAACCGAGAGTCCATCGAGGCTGTCCTGGACAGCCTGGCGGAGTAGCCACCGATGTGCGGAATCGCCGGGGTCCTCTCCTTCGACAACACACCGGAGATCGACATGATCAGGCGCATGCTGTCCAGACTGTCGCACCGCGGGCCGGATGGCAGCGGTATCTACCGGGACGCACACGTCGCCCTGGGTCAGACACGGTTGGCCATCGTCGACGTGGTCGGTGGTACCCAGCCGATGAGCAACGAGGACGGCTCGGTGTGGATCACCTTCAATGGGGAGATCTTCAATCACGTCGAGCTGAGGAGCGAACTCGCGGCCCTTGGGCACCGATTCCGCAGTCACAGCGACACCGAGGTCATCGTGCACGCGTGGGAGCAGTGGCAGGAAGGGTGCTTCGCACGGTTCAACGGCCAGTGGGCCCTGGCGATCTGGGAACGGGATCGGCAACGCCTGATTCTCTCCCGGGACAGGTTGGGCGTGCGTCCTCTTTACCTGTTCCGCGATCGGGGCCGGATCGTCTTCGCCTCGGAGGTCAAGGCGATCTTCGCCGATCCGGGGGTGCCCCGCTCCTTCGACCGTGTCGGTCTGGCCGAGACCATGACCTTCTGGAGCACGATCGCGCCCCGGACGGTTTTCGTAGGGATCGAGCAGCTGCCACCCGGCCATCTGGCCGTCATCACGCGGGAGTCGTACGACGTCCGCGCCTTCTGGCGTCCGGAGTTCCCGCCGCTTGGGCAGGAAGAGCAACAGGACCTGGAGCGCAACGCCGACGACGTGCGCGAGCGGCTCATCGAGGCCGTGCGTCTGCGGTTCCTACGCAGTGATGTCCCCGTCGCTGCCTACCTCTCCGGGGGCATCGACTCGGCCGTCATCGCGGCCGTCATCTCCCGCTACACCGACGTGCCGCTGCACACATTCTCGTTGCGGTTTTCTGACGTCGACTTCGACGAGGGGCCTTTCCAACGCAGGATGGCCGAGCGTCTGGGGACCGAGCACCACGAGGTCACTGTCTGCGCGGGCGATATCGGCGCGGCCTTCCCCGAGGTGGTGCGACACGCGGAGACTCCGCTCCTGCGAGCGGCCCCCGCCCCAATGCTGCTGCTGTCCGCGCTCGCCCGCGAGCACGGCTACAAGGTCGTGGTCACCGGGGAGGGCGCCGACGAGGTCTTCGCCGGGTACGACATCTTTCGCGAAGGGCGACTGCGCGAGTTTGTCGCCCGCGACCCCGACTCTGCAGTGCGCGCAAGCGCTCTGGACCTGCTGTACCCGTGGATGGCCCGCGCGCCGGGGCAAGCCCCCGCCTTCGCCCGCGAGTTCTTCGGCCGCAACCTTTCGGCCGATGACCCCGCGATGTCTCACCGACCACGCTGGGACAGCACGGCATCACTGCTGGCTCTGACCACACCGCACGCAGACTGGCCGACCGACGTCACCGGAGGCCTCGTGGCCGCGATGCCCGCCCAGAACAGCGCTTGGGACCCACTGAGCCGGGCCCAGTGGCTGGAGATGACCACCCTCCTCCCCGGCTACATCCTTGCCTCGCAAGGTGATCGGATGCTCATGGCCAACTCGGTGGAGGGGCGCTTCCCGTTCCTGGACCGGGACGTCGTCGACCTGGCAAATCGTCTGCCCAGCCGGCACAAGCTGCTCGGGATGGACGAGAAGCACGTCCTGAAGAGGGCCTTCTGGGACCTGCTGCCGGAGTCCATCCTGACCAGGCCGAAACAGCCCTACCGGTCCCCGGATGCGTCCGCCTTCTTCGGCAATGAGTCGGCGCCGTGGGTTGATGAGGTGATGGCCCCCGACGAAGTGGCTGCAGCCGGTATTTTCGAGCCCGCAGCCGCGGCCTCACTCATGAGGAAGTGCCGGAGGAAGGGTGGAGCGCGTATGGGAAACACAGACAACATGAGAACTTTGGCCATGATTTCCACCCAGCTCGTGTATCGCCAGTTCATCCTTGGTGACGGATCATCAGGGGCCGCCCAACCACTGGCGGAACCACTGACGGTGATCGATCGAGCAGCGCACAGTTAGGGATCGCCATGTCAACTGCATTCGGGCCACACACACTGCGGATCGACCTTCCCGCCATGACGGACCAGATTGGGGCCCGCATCCGGGACCACCTCAGACGAACCCGGAAGAAGGGAGTCGTCGTGGCCCTCTCCGGGGGCATCGACTCCAGCGTGGTCGCAGCGCTGGCTGTCGAGGCCGTCGGCGCCGACCGCGTCTTCGGGATCCACATGCCCGAGAAGGAGTCGTCACCCGAGACGCTGAGCATCAGCACCAGCCTCTCCGAGGCCCTCGAGATCGACTCTTCGACGGAGGACATCACTCCAGTCCTGGCGGCGTTCGGTGCCTACCGACGCAGAGATGACGCCATCCGACTCGTCTGCCCCGAGTATGGCCCGGGATACTTGTCCAAGATCGTGCTCCCGTCAGTGGTCGACTCCGACAGCTACCGGCTCTTCTCGGTGGTGGTCGTGGACCCACACGGGGAGCGACAGCAGTACCGCCTCACTCCTGAGGCGTACCTGAGCATCGTGGCCGCGACCAACTTCAAGCAGCGCGCGCGGAAGACCCTCGAGTACTTCCACGCCGATCGGCTGAATTACGTCGTCGGGGGCACGCCCAACCGCCTCGAGTTCGACCAGGGCTTCTTCGTCAAGCTCGGCGACGGCGCCGCAGACATCAAACCGATCGCACATCTCTACAAGTGCCAGGTGTACGCGCTCGCCGAGCACCTCGGCGTCCCCGAGCAGATCCGCACCCGACCGTCCACGACGGACACGTACTCCCTCCCCCAGTCGCAGGAGGAATTCTACTTCTCCCTCCCGCACGAGCGCATGGACCTGTGCCTTTACGGCAAGAACAATGACGTACCGAAGGAGGAGGTCGCGGCGGCCAGCGGGCTGACGATGGAGCAACTTGATCGCGTCTACCGCGACATCGACCAGAAGCGCCGAGCAACCGAGTACCTCCACATGGCGCCGGAGCTGGCCGGGGACGTCCCGGAGGTATGACCCGTCCCGGAAATCCACCCGCGTCGGTTGCATCGTTCACTCCTGCTGCACCAACTGGAGCGACTCGTGCAGGTGATGGCACCACGGCGCCAACAGTCGGGTGTCGGTGCCTCCATCGAGGTACGCCAGCACGGAGGTGATGATCGACCGAACACACTTCAGCTCCATGCCCAGTCGAACCAGATCGCGATCGAATGCTGCGCCCGTCGTCGCCTCGTAGCCCGAGACGAACTGGTCAACCGTGTGCGGGTCTGCGCCCACGAGCACCACGGCGCCCGCTCCGACCTCCAGCGCCCACGGCGCCCGGACGACGTTGTCGAAGTCGAGCAGAGCCCGCACGTGGAAGCCCTCGTCGAGGATGAGGTTCTCCCAGTTGACGTCGTTGTGGATGAGCCCAGTTTCCGACCGCGGCACGCGGTGCGCGATCGAGTTCTTGGCGAGCGTCTCGGCTCGCGCCGCCACCTCGGGAAGGACGCGGAGGGCCCACCGGTCGAAGTCGGACTTTCGGGGCTTCAGGCGCAGCACTTGCCATCTGGACACCAGCCGGCGGCGAGAGCCATGAATTCGGCGCACATTTGCGCGGGGCACTCTCAACAGTCGATCGGGGTCGCCTTCCCCCCCTTCATCCAGGTCCTGGCTGCCGACCATGTGCAGGGTCGCGATCATGACCGCCAATTCGCGCACGAGGTGGGGTCGAGCCCTGATCAGGGCGTCCCGACCGCCGATGGACACCTGCTGTCCCTCGACCCAACGGTGGAGGGAGTACCAGGCGGGACCGTTGCGGACCACGGTCTCGCCGCTTCCGGCGATGCAGAGTGGTGCCACCGGGAAGCCTGCCTCGGCCAACCGGAGCTCCAGAGGGTGAGACCTGCGCAATCCTTCGACCGCACTCAGCGACGTGTATCGCTTCAGTGCCCAGTCCCGGTCGTCCACCCGCACCCGAAACCCGCGAGTCCGCCCAGTTCCCGACACCAGCGGGGCGACCACATCAATCGACGAGGGGTCGATCCCGAATGCCGCCAGCGCACCCGAGATCGTCGCCCCGGTAGAAGACCGCACCCGGGGCCTGCCCGCGCGGGAAACCGTCATACGTGAGTGTAGCCTTCGGACCTAGTCCTCCCCCGTGATCGCGGCTAAACTGACCGCCGGGGGGCATGGATGACATGGGGATTCGAGCGATGGTCCGTCGGCGATGGGGCCGTGACACCCTGCCCACGGCGATCCGCGGCCACGACGGCCAGTTCTCGGGTGCCCCTCGACGAAGGCCCCCACACGTCGCGATCATCGTCGAGAACCTACCGCTGCGTCTGGACCGACGTGTGCGCCATGAGTGTCAGGCACTGATCCGCGCCGGGTACGCCGTCAGCGTGATCTGCCCCAAGGAAGAGCCCGGCGAGGTCGATGAGCATGTTCTCGACGGGGTACACGTGTACTCCTACCGCGCCTTCGAGAGCACCGGGGGCGTCCTCTCCTACTTCTGGGAGTTCGCCACCTGCTTCGCCCACACGTCGTTGCTGACCTTGCGGATCCACCGCACCCGGCCCTTCGACGTGCTTCAGGCCTGCAACCCTCCGGACACGTACTGGCTGCTGGGAGCGTTCTGGAGGCTCATGGGACGGCCCTTCGTCTTCGACCAGCACGATCTGTGCCCGGAGGTCTACCAGGCACGGTTCCGCCAGGACGGTCTCGTGTACTCCGCGCTGCTGTGGAACGAACGGCAGACCTACCGCACGGCGGACCGGGTCATCTCACCCAATCCCGGCTACCGCGAGGTCGCCCTTGACCGTGGCCGGATTCCCCCGCACCTCGCCACAGTCGTGATGAGCACCCCGGACCCGAAGCTGATGAAGCGCGGAGGGCAGCACCCCACGCTGCGACGCTCACGCAAGCACTTGATCTGCTACGTCGGCATCATGGGGCCACAGGACGGCGTCGACAATCTCCTCGTGGCCATCGACTGCTTCGTCCACCACCTCGGCCGACGCGACACCCACTTCGCGCTGCTGGGTTTCGGGGACAGCGCCGCCGCACTCCGCGACGACTGCACCTCACGCGGGCTCGACCCGTGGGTGACGTTCACCGGGCGCGTGGACCACGAGGAGATCAGCAGGTGGTTGTCCACCGCGGACATCGGCGTCACCCCGGACCCGCCGAACGAGTTCAACCACCGATCGACGATGAACAAGACCCTCGAGTACATGGCACACGAGGTTCCAGTGGTCGCCGTGGACCTGCGGGAGACCCGACGGTGCGCCGATGATGCCGCCGTATACGTCTCGGGTACCGACCGGCTCGAAGCGGCCCAGGCGATGTCCGACCTGCTGGACGACCCCGTTCGACGAGAACATATGGGACGACGGGGCCGGGCCCGCATCGAAGGCGAACTGGCATGGCGGACTCAAGCGAGGGAGTACGTGCAAGTCTTCGATGCACTGACAACAACCGGTCGTCAGCCGTCCAGGTGACGAACTTGACCCGGTCCGTGACCGTAGCCGCCGCCTTGGTCGCTGCGGTGACGCTGAGCGCCTGCCAGTCCACCTCGTCCGACAACGATGGTTCACCAACCGGGGCCACCGCCTTGGGCGACACCACTCCTGCGTCACCGAGCAGCGCGGTACCTGAGTTTCCGGATGCGCAGAGCACGGGCGTTCCGGCAGGGGTCGAGCTGGAGCCATCCGACAGCCTGCGGATCACCCAGGACGGCACCGTGATCGACGGCTTGCACGTCAACGGAGTCATCACCATCGACGCGGATGACGTGACCATTCGCAACACCCTCGTCCAGACAGGCACCAGCCTCTACCCCATCAAGGTCACCGACGACACCACGGGCGCCGTCATCGAGAACGTCGAGGTCGACAACGAGGGAGGCACCGGCATCGGCATCTACCTCCAAGGCGCTGCCACCGTGCGCAACGCCAACATCCACTCCGCCGAGGACGGCATCCGCATCCAGGAGGACAACGTCCTCATCGAGGACTCCTACATCCACGACCTGCAGCCCCACGAGGGCGGCCACCACGACTCCATCCAGATCCGCAACGGCGACAACGTCACCATCCGTGGAAACAACCTGCAGGCATACGTCCCCTCCCTGGACACCCCGCTGAACGCATCCCTGCAAATCGGATCCCTCGCCGGAGACCACCCGATCAGCAACCTCCAGGTCATCGGCAACCTCATGAACGGCGGCAACTACACCATCAACGGCGGCCGCAGCGGCGACACCGACAGCGCCCACTACGCCGACAACCGCTTCGGCGACGACTACCGCTACGGCGCCGTCGGCAACCTCCAGGACGGCAGCGTCTGGGAAGACACCAACGTCTGGCACGACACCGGAGAACCCGTTACGCGCTGATCTTTCGGGCCGCCACCGCGGCATGCGCATGTCGGCCCGAACGAATGATGAGGCCATGATCGATCGCGACGACTTCGGCAGTCCGTGAGACGCCGACTTGAAGGCTGATCGACTTGCCCTATCATGGGCGCGTCCATTTTGCTGGAGCGCCACGTCACGGTTGCATCACGATATGGACGACAGTCTCCGCACATAGCGGTGGCCGCAATTTCCCCAATTGTGACTCGACAGTATCAAGCAGGGCCCGTCATCACGATGGCGCCCTGAAGAAGGAGATCAGAACGTGACTTTCCGAGCGACCACGAGCCGCGGCATCCGGGTCCGAAGACGAGCCGTCACCGTCACCGTTGCGCTGACCGCAGCTGCAGCGCTGAGCGCCTGCCAGCCCTACGGTCCCAACGGCCCCGGCAGTGTCATCCCTCCCGATGGGAACGGCTCCTCGGCCGAGCCCACCGAGCCGACCACCGAGCCGACCACCGAGCCGACCGAGCCGACCACCGAGCCCACCGAGCCGACCGAGCCGACCACCGAGCCCACCGAGCCGACCGAGCCGACCACCGAGCCCACCGAGCCGACCGAGCCGACCACCGAGCCCACCGAGCCGACCGAGCCGACCACCGAGCCCACCGAGCCGACCGAGCCGACCGAGCCGACCACCGAGCCCACCGAGCCCACCGAGCCGACCGAGCCGACCGAGCCGACCACCGAGCCCACCGAGCCGACCGAGCCGACCGAGCCGACCACCGAGCCCACCGAGCCGACCGAGCCGACCACCGAGCCCACCGAGCCCACCGAGCCGGCACCCGAGCCGACCACCGAGCCGGCACCCGAGCCGACCACCGAGCCCACCGAGCCGGCACCCGAGCCGACCACCGAGCCCACCGAGCCGGCACCCGAGCCGACCACCGAGCCCACCGAGCCGGCACCCGAGCCGACCACCGAGCCCACCGAGCCGGCACCCGAGCCCAGCTCCCCACAGGGCTTCCCGGATGCGCAGAGCACGGGCGTTCCGGCAGGGGTCGAGCTGGAGCCATCCGACAGCCTGCGGATCACCCAGGACGGCACCGTGATCGACGGCTTGCACGTCAACGGAGTCATCACCATCGACGCGGATGACGTGACCATTCGCAACACCCTCGTCCAGACAGGCACCAGCCTCTACCCCATCAAGGTCACCGACGACACCACGGGCGCCGTCATCGAGAACGTCGAGGTCGACAACGAGGGAGGCACCGGCATCGGCATCTACCTCCAAGGCGCTGCCACCGTGCGCAACGCCAACATCCACTCCGCCGAGGACGGCATCCGCATCCAGGAGGACAACGTCCTCATCGAGGACTCCTACATCCACGACCTGCAGCCCCACGAGGGCGGCCACCACGACTCCATCCAGATCCGCAACGGCGACAACGTCACCATCCGTGGAAACAACCTGCAGGCATACGTCCCCTCCCTGGACACCCCGCTGAACGCATCCCTGCAAATCGGATCCCTCGCCGGAGACGACCCGATCAGCAACCTCCAGGTCATCGGCAACCTCATGAACGGCGGCAACTACACCATCAACGGCGGCCGCAGCGGCGACACCGACAGCGCCCACTACGCCGACAACCGCTTCGGCGACGACTACCGCTACGGCGCCGTCGGCAACCTCCAGGACGGCAGCGTCTGGGAAGACACCAACGTCTGGCACGACACCGGAGAACCGGTCCGCTAGGTCATCCTCCTGCACGGCGACCCGTCAGCGCACGAGCCGGTCAGTCGACCTCGAGTCGGATGATCCGGTCATCCGAGGCTGACGGGTCGCCCCGGCCGTCCGTGTTGGACGTGACCACCCACAGGTCATCGCCTGCAGCGGCAGTGACGGCCCGCAACCTCCCCAGATTCAGCTGGTGGTCGCGCGGCTCCCCGAGCTTCCCGTCCGAGCGGATGGGTACGTGCCACAGCCGCTCTCCCCGCAGTGCGGTCATCCAGATGCCCTCGTCGGTGACAGCAATCCCGGACGGGGACGCCTCGTCCGTGGTCCAGGTGACGAGGGGGTTGATGTAGTCAGAGTCCTCGGCCCAGCCCTCGACATGGGGCCAGCCGTAATTACCGCCGGCCTCGATGAGATTGAGCTCGTCATACTCGCTACTGCCGAACTCGGAGGCATACATGGTGCCGTCGCTGGTCCAGCCGATCCCCTGGACGTTCCGGTGCCCGTAGCTGAAGACCTCGTTGTCGAAGGGGTTACCGGGCGCCGGTTCGCCCGACGCCGTCAGCCGAAGGATCTTGCCGGCAAGGCTCGAGGTGTCCTGCGGGAGGTCGAGGTTCCGGGCATCTCCGGTCGTCACGTACAGATGGCCGTCCGGGCCGAACGCCAGCCGTCCTCCCGAGTGGTTCTCGTTGGTCGGCACCCCCTCGAGGATGACCTCGGGATCCACGAGGTCATCGCCCTCCATCTCGTAGCGCAGGATCCTGTTGTCCGACTTGGTCGTCAGGTACATGTAGATCCCGCCGTCCGGGCCGATGGCGAGCCCGAGGAGTCCGTCCTCACTCTCGTGCTGCACCCCCGGCACGGCGCCCCCTTCGCCTCCCGCATCCAGGACGGTCGTGCCCTCGTCGTCGAGACGCAGCACCTTTCCCGAATCCCGCAGTGTCACCAGCGCCGACCCGCCGGGAAGGAAGTCGACATCCCACGGGGTCTGCAGGTCGGTGGCCACCGTCTCGGCAATGCTGACCTTGCCCGACTCCTCGGGCTCATCCGGGTCCGCGGGGTCGATGCCGCTCGTCGGTGACCGGGAGGAACTCGGTGCGGGTCCACCTCGCGGCTCATCCTCCGGTGCAGACGCTGAGCACCCCACAGTGACGGCCACAGCGGACACCCCGAGCACTGCCCACAGCCGAGTGTTGAGGCGTCGTACTCGTCGCATCCAGACCTCCTGCGGGCGGACCTGCGTGCCACCAGCACCAGTACACGACAACGATACTGCCTCAGACAGTGGGATCACATAGGCGAATCGGCTTGTTTCCGGGTCACGAAGGCCGTGACGCTCTCCATGCTGTCCAGGTTCGCCGGGATCGTTTCGTGGTCGGCCACCGGTACTCCGAGATCACCCTCGAGGAACTCGACCAGCTCGAGAACCCCGGTCGAATCGAGGATGCCGCTGGCCAGTAGCGAGTCAGAGTCGCCCGGCATCTTGGACGCATCGCCAAAGAGGAAGTTGGTCAGAATGAACTGACGAACCTGACTCAGCACGTTATCGCCCATTCCAACCTCACTCCAGCGCTCGTGGATCGACCCCTGCCGTCGGCGTGGCAGTCACGCTACCCTAGGACCGCGGTACGAAACCCGGATTTCGACCCAGCAAGGGGTGGCAGGTGGTCCAGCAATCCGCCAATGTCGGCGATCTGCTCCTGCGCGCGGGCCGCGACGAGGACCTCGCGATCATCGACCGCGACGGTCCCCACACCTATGCCACGCTCCGACGGGCGACGAGTGCCCTGGCTCGATCCATCGCGACATGGGACCTGCCTCCCGGATCCAGGGTCGGGTTGTTCAGCCGCAACTCGCTCTTCTGGGCCGCGTCGTACTTGGCCATCCTGCGATCCGGGCACGTGGCGGTTCCGTTCGCCACTACCCTGACGACCCGTGACGTGCTCGCGAAGGCCGAGTTCGTCGACTGCGACACGTTCTTCATCGATCCAGCTCTCAGGGCCACCGCCGCCGGGGTGGCGGACGCCGTCACCCGGGTAGCCGGCCCGTCGCTGCTCGAGGAGCCGCTGCCTTCCGCTCTCGCGCCCTTCGCAGCAGTGGACGCTGACGACGACGCCGTGCTCATGTTCACCTCCGGGACGACCTCGGCGCCACGAGCAGTGCGCGTCAGCCACCGCAACATCCGGGCGAACACCGACTCGATCCTGCAGTACCTCGAGCTCACCCCCGAGGACCGGATCGTGGTCGTGCTCCCCTTCTCCTACTGCTACGGCGCATCACTGCTGCACACGCACCTGCGCGCAGGTGCCAGTCTCTCGATCTGCGACACCTTCGCCTTCCCCGAGACGGTGATCGACACGATCCGACGGGACGCCTGCACCGGCCTGGCCGGGGTGCCTTCCACATATCAGCACCTCCTTCGCGCCAGCTCGTTCAGGACCACTCCACTGCCGTCACTGCGGCTGCTCCAGCAGGCCGGTGGGCGCCTGCCCCAACCACAGGTCGACGCCGTGGCCGCCAGCCAGCCCCAGGCTCGGCTCTTCGTGATGTACGGCGCAACAGAGGCCACCTCACGGCTTTCCTACCTGCCCCCGGAACTGCGCGAGGAGCGCCGCGGCTCGGTGGGACGGGGGATTCCCGGCGTCACCCTGAGCGTGGTCGACGACGACGGACGGGAGGTCGCCGCCGGGTCTGTGGGCGAGGTCTTCGCCCGCGGGGAGAGCATCACGAAGGGGTACTGGAGGGACCCGGAGGGCACGGGCACGCGATTCGTGGACAGCGGACTGCGCACTGGTGATCTCGCCTACGCCGATCCCGACGGCTTCATCCACATCGTCGACCGCAAGGCCGACTTCATCAAGTCCTGGGGCATCCGCGTGTCCAGCCAGGAGATCGAGGACGCAGTGGTCGCGATGCCCGGCGTGCATGCCGCCGCCGCGGTGGGCAGGCCCGACGAGGCGGCGGGCGAGTCCATCGTCCTCTTCTACGTGGCTGCCGACGACATCGAGGTCACTCCCGAACAGGTGTTGGCCCACTGTCGGAGCACCCTGGCCCGCCACCTCGTCCCGCATGAGGTGCACCCGATCCCGGGCCTGCCACTGAACCCGAACGGCAAGATCGTCAAGGCTGACCTGAAGGCACTGGCCGCCGACTCCTGAGTCGGCTGGAGAGGGGCGCATCATGCATCGACTCGTCCTGAACGTGTCGCACGCAGATCTTGTCGCAGTCAGCAACGCGCACGTGTTCTTCGCCCACCAGTCCGTCGGCCGCGCCGTCCTCGACGCCGTCCCCCGCCTGTACGCCACCCACGACCTGCCGGCTCCTCGGGTCGCTGAACTCGCTGACGCCGAGCCCGGTGACCATCTGGTTCACACCCGCATCGGCGAGAATGGTGACCCGCTCGGCAAGGTTGACGAGTACGCCGCACTCGTGCGTGGAGGCATTGGTGACTGGGCCGACGCGGCAGTCCTGAAACTGTGCTACGCGGACATTCGAGCGGGGAGCGACGTCACCGGGATCTTCGCCGCCTACAGGGATACTCTGTCCGCCCTCAGCACGGAGTACCCGAACGTCGCCTTCGTGCCGGCGACGGTGCCCCTGACGACCAAGCGCGGCCGTGTCGCAACACTGAAGGGGTGGCTGGGACGCGGCGACCGGCACGGGCCCGAGCACAACATCGCAAGAGATGACTTCAACGCGTTGGTTCGTGCGGAGCACCCCAGGACCGAGCGCCTCTTCGACATCGCCTCCATCGAATCCACCGCCAAGAGCGGCCACGGCACCGTCGGATGGCACCGCGGGCGGACCTACCACGCGCTCGACCGGGCCCGGGCGCGCGACCACGGACATCTCAACGAGGACGGCGCGGACACGGTGGCAGCTGACCTGATCACGGTGATCGCGACGGCGTTGCGTGAGTGAGCCCATGGGCATCATCGGGCTGGGCACGGACATCGTGGACGTCGCTCGCCTCACCCGCCTGATCGAAAGGGGTGGCCCGCGCTTCCTCGAGCGGTGGTTCCGCGCCTCCGAGCTGGAGATCCGGCCGGGTGGATCGGAGGCCCTGCACGTGGCCGCGCTGCTGGCGACCAAGGAGGCCACCGTGAAGGCGCTACGGGTGTCAGCCAACGGCCCCGTTCCCTGGCGCGACATCGAGGTCACCCTGCAGCCCGGGCTGAGTCTCCACGGGAGGCTGCGTGCGTTGGCCGCCGAGCGTGGCGCCTGTGCCTTCCGCGTCTCGATGGCGCAGACGCCCGACCATGCCATGGCCACGGTCGTCGCGCTCTCCAAGGCGGATCAGGCCCGGCTCTGACGCCGCGTGATCTCGTGCACCTCACGGAAGAAGTCGCTCTGCTCGATCAGCTCCTCCTGCGGGCCGAGACCCGAGACCCGACCGTCAACCATCACGACCACGCGGTCACACACGGCCAGCGTCGAGAGCCGATGCGCGACCAGGACTGTGATCGTGTGCTTCTTGATCTCCTCGAGTGACTTCTGGACGAGCTCCTCCGAGCGGGCGTCCAGGGCGCTGGTGGGTTCGTCGAGCACGAGAACAGCAGGGTCCTCGACCAGTGCTCTCGCCAGGCAGATACGTTGGCGTTGACCACCAGACACGGCGTTCACACGCTGCCCGATGATGGTGTCGTAACCCTTCGGCCACGAGACGATGTCGTCGTGGATGTGCGCCTGCTTGGCTGCCGACACGATCTGCTCCTCGGTGAGCCAGTCCCGGTGCAGAGCAATGTTCTCCCGCACCGTTCCCCAGATCACCTGCGCGGACTGGGGCACGTAGGCGACCTGCCTCTGCCAGTCCGCACGTCGAGTCCTGCGCACGTCCCTGCCATTGACGAGCAACGCCCCTTCATGTGGGTCGCGCAGCCGCAGCAGGACCTGGACGATCGAGGACTTGCCCGCACCGGAGGGCCCGACGATCCCAATCGCCTCACCCCGGTGTAGATCGAAGCTCACGTCGTTCAGAACATCGACGCCCGGCCGGTAGGCAAGAGCGATGCGCGAGAGCTCGATGACCCTGATCTCGTCTAGTGGCTCGACACCATCCTGTTGCGGATTGGCACGGTAGCGGCCCAGGGCATCGGCGATGTGGTTGAGGAAGGGCACCCGCTCATCGATGGTCGTCACCGCGGTCTGGATCTGCTGGGCGTACGTGAGCGCACGGATGAGCAGCAGGATGACAGCCGCGAGCGCGGCGAGCTCGCCGGCGCCGACCAGTGCCACGACGATCAACGCAACCACCAGGAGCAGCATCGCCACGCTCTGGTAGAGCCCGGGCAGCGCCATCGACATGAAACGCGTGCGAACGTATGGATTCCGGACGGACTCGACATGGTCGTGGAAGCCGGAGCGGAAGGCGCTCGTGGCGCCGAAGACCTCCGTCTCCTCGGCCATCAGGACGACTTCCTGGACGGTGTTGGTGAAGGATATGTTCTCGCCGCTCAGCCGCTTGGCGTGCCGCCGCAGACGGCGCGACATCGGTCGTAGCACGATGAAGAGAGCGACAGCGGCTACCAGGAAGACTGCTGCAGCCACGATGTTCTGCAGGAAGGCTCCCACAGCCATGGTCACGAACATGATCGTCGCAGTCAGACCCACGCCCATGCTGATCACGGTCATTCCCGCGTAGGACGCGTTCTGCATCATGAGATTCTGGAATGCCCCATCGCGCTCCATGGACTTCACGGACCAGGACGCCGAAGTGAATGCCTCGAACAACTGGATCCGTATGTCGGCCAGCACCTGAGCGCTCATCCGCGCGGGGAGGTAGGCCAGGACCAGTTGGAGGCCAGCGCGCAACAGTGACATTGCGATGGCAACCGCAAAGGTCGTGGAACGATCCATCTGCATCGTCACGGGACCCAGGTCATAGTTGACGCCACTCTGGCCCTCGGCCGCCCCGACCGCCATCGTCGCTATCAACGTCAACAGGCCCGCCTCGACGAAACCGGCCACGATCGACACCACCACGACCGCGCCAAGAAGGATCTTGGAAGAGCGGAAGAACGGCGAGAGGCGATGCCACGCACGTCGTAGGCGAACCACGGTGTGGAGAGGCCCGGACCGCTGTCGCGTCTCCGGCTGATTCACGGCCCGAGACCCGGGGAGCCGCAGTGGGTATGACGCAGACTCATCGGCACATCCGCTCCTCAGGGTCGTTGTCACGCAACATACATCCCGTGGGGACACCGCGTCGGCGGATGAGCACCCCGGAATCTGGGGTGGCGAGGCCGGCACGAAGACCCGCCTCGACGTGTCGCCACGTCGTGAGGGCCCCGGGAGACCCATCGATCCACTAAACTCGCCACTCATGGGCGATGGCGCCCGGGACCACTGCCTCGGGGGACAAGCGATGCGTCAGCAGTTCAGGAGTGCGGCCAGGCGAGTACGACGCCGCCTGCAACGACCCACGCGCACGGACCTCCTTCCGCCCGCGCAACGTCTCGACCAACGCCCGGACCTCGAAGAATTTCAGATCGGCCGCTTTTCCTGGGGTCATCTGACAGTGTCCTACCGGACGCCCGGATGCGGGTTGACAGTCGGTCAGTTCTGCTCGTTCGCCTACGGCACCCGAATCGTCCTCGGTGGGGAGCACCAGGCGGACTTCGTCTCGACCTACCGGTTCCCGTCCTACCCACCCTTCAAGGAGGCCAGCGGAGAGCTCGCTCACCGGCCGACGGTGACCGGCGGAGACGTGACCATCGGCAACGACGTATGGATCGGACACGGCTCCCTCATCCTGTCCGGAGTCAGTCTGGGGGACGGCGTCATCGTCGGTGCCGGCAGCGTGGTGCGGCAGAACGCTCCTCCCTATGCCGTTGTGGTCGGCAACCCCGCCCGCGTCTCCGGGTTCCGCTTCGCTCCCGAGCAGATCGAGGCGTTGTTACGTATCAAGTGGTGGGACTGGAGCGAAGATCGCCTCGTCGCCGCCATGCCCCAGCTCGTGTCCGACGACATCCAGGGCTTCATCGACGCCCACGACCGCGAAGGCTGAGCACCGTGCCGGGACAGGGCACCGGTGTCACTGCCAGTGTGATCATCCCCGTCCGCAACGCCGCGAAGACCCTGCCTGACCAGCTGGCAGCCCTGGCCCTTCAGGACGCCGACATCAAGTGGGAGTTGCTGGTGGTCGACGATGGCTCGAGCGACGAGTCACCCGACATCATCCGGGAGCACGCAGACCGCTTCCCGCGGGTGCGCTCGTTCAGCTGTGAGCGTGCCGGCGCCAACGCCGCCCGCAACACCGGCGCCGAGCAGGCACGGAGTGACCATCTGCTCTTCTGCGATGCCGATGACGTCGTCGACGTGTCCTGGGTTCGCGCACTCTCCGCCGCGCTCGACGAACACCACGCGGTAGGCGGTCGTCTCGACAACGACACCTTCCCGCACGGATACATGCCCCGTCACCCTGACGCGCTCCCCATCGCCGGCGGCTTCCTCCCCCGCGCCATCGCCGCGAACTTCGGAGTACGGCGCTCCGTCTGGAAGGAGGTCGGCGGCTTCTGCGAGGACTACGCGTACGGCAGCACCGACACCGAGTTCTGCTGGCGCGTCCAGCTCGCCGGATACGAGTTGCAGTATGTCCGGGACGCAGTCGTCGCCTACCGCCATCGGACCACGCTGCGTTCAGCAGCCCGCAAGTCCTACCGCACGGGCCAGGCGCAGGTGCAGCTCTACCGCGACTTCCGCGAGAGCGGTATGCCGCGATCGAGCTGGCCGCGGACCGTCGGCCGCTGGGGGAGACTCTCCCTCAGGATGCCTCTGGCGATCGTCTCCGAGTCCTACCGGTGGACCTGGGTCCGAGAAGCGGCCCACGCCTGGGGCCGCGTCGTCGGCAGTGTCCGCCTCGGACTCCGGTACCTCTAGCGTCTCCAGCCTCGCCGGCGTCCACCTCCCCGCCTGTCCACGTAGTTGACGACGCACCCCTCGCAGGTGTCCTCTCCCCTTCGTCCTGCCCTCGGGGTGGTGCAGTCGCGCGCGGCGGCCTTTTCCACCATGCTGGCCACTCCGGACCGGAGATTCCAGCCCGGCCTCCACGAACGGCGGCCCGCGTTGACTCATTCACTCCCCCACCGTCTCGGCGCCGAGTTCCTGGGCACCTTCTGGCTCGTCCTCGGCGGCTGTGGCACTGCGATCTTCGCCGCCCAGCACGTCGTCGACGGAAAGGACACCGGTTTGGGTGTCGGCTTCGTCGGCGTCGCTCTGGCCTTCGGTCTGACGGTCCTGACGATGGTCTACGCCGTCGGTCACGTCTCCGGCGGTCATTTCAACCCCGCCGTCACCCTCGGCCTGGCCATGGGCAAGCGCTTCCACTGGAAGGACGTCCCGGCCTATGTCGTCACCCAGGTCGTCGCGGGCCTCGTTGCGGGTGTCGTGCTCTTCGTGATCGCCAGCGGCAAGGAGGGCTTCGACGCCGGCGCCGGCTTCGCGGCCAACGGGTACGCGGAGCACTCCCCCGGCGGGTACTCGCTCATGGCCGTGCTCCTCGCCGAGATCATCCTCACGGCCTTCTTCCTCTACGTCATCCTCGGTGCGACCGACGAGCGGGCGCCCGTGGGCTTCGCACCGATCGCCATCGGCCTGTCCCTCACCCTGATCCACCTCATCGCGATCCCGATCAGCAACACCTCGGTCAACCCGGCCCGCTCGACCGCCGTCGCCTTCTTCCAGGACGGCGCCACCGCCCAACTGTGGGCATTCTGGGTCGCTCCGATCATCGGTGCGCTCATCGCCGGCGCGACCTACGCGCTCATCACCGGCGTCGAGCGTGCCGGTGTCGACGTCGAGGGCGTCGACCAACCCTGATCGCTCCGGCCACCGGTGCGTCGACCCGCCCTCACGGGCGCAGGCGGCGCCCTTCGCCGTCCCCGATCAATCCGTTTGCGCCGCCGGCGCCGAACCCCTTGACATGAAGGTTCGCACTGCCACAGCAGCCGCATGCGGGATCCTCGCGACCGCGCTCGGTGGCGCTGCCGCCCACCTGGTCGCGTCTCTCGTCTCGCCCTCGGCCTCACCTGTGCTCGCCGTCGGCGGCCAGGTCATCAACCTCACCCCCACACCCGTCAAGGAGTGGGCGGTCTCAACGTTCGGCACCGCGGACAAGCCCATCCTCATCGGATCGGTCATCATCGTCACCCTGCTCCTGGCCGCACTGGCCGGGCTGCTGCGGCTGCGTTCCCGGGCCGCCGCGGTCGCCGTCCTGGTGCTGCTCACCGCACTCGCCGGTGCCGCCGCGGTGCTGCGACCGGAGACGGGCTCCTTCGCGTGGCTGCCGGCCCTCGTCGCGGCCGTCGTCGGGGTGGCCACCCTGGAGCTGCTCGTCTCCCGGACCTCACTCCTGCGCCCGGACCACGCCGTGCCCGGCGAGCCGACCCGCCGCGGGGTCCTCGCACTCGGTGGCGCAGGCGTCGGAGCAGCCGCCCTCGGGGTCGGTGGCCAAACGCTCATCCACCGTCGTGCACCCACCACGATCACCCTGCCTCCCGCCGTCGACCCCCTGCCACCGCTGGCGAAGGGGGCGGACCTGGGCAAGGCGGGCATCGCCCCCTTCGTCACCCCGGCCAAGGACTTCTACCGGATCGACACCGCCCTGCTCGTGCCGAAGGTCGACCCGCGCGACTGGTCGTTGACCATCGATGGTGACGTGCCGGATCCCTTCACGATCGATCTCGACGAGCTGCTCGCCATGCCCGCGGTCGAGCGGGACATCACGCTCAACTGCGTGTCCAACCCCGTCGGCGGCCCCTACATCGGCAATGCCCGCTGGCTCGGTGTCCTCACCCGTGAGCTCTTCGCCCGCGCCGGCCTGGAGGACGACTCACGCGACCCGGACCTGCAGGTGCTGTCCACCTCGACGGACGGGATGACGATCTCCACACCCCTGACCGCTCTGCTCGACGACCGCGACGCCCTCGTGGCGGTCGGCATGAACGGTGAGCCCCTGGCGGCCGAGCGTGGTTTCCCGGCCCGGCTCCTCACACCCCGGTTGTACGGCTTCGTCGGTGCCACCAAGTGGCTGACCCGGATGACCGTGACCCGCTACGACGAGCAGAGCGCGTATTGGACGGAGCGGGGCTGGGCCACCGACGGCACGGTGAAGACGCAGTCACGGATCGACACCCCAGCCCCCTTGGCGCGTCTCGACCCCGGCCGCACGACCATCGGTGGGGTCGCCTGGGCGCAGGGACGCGGGATCAAGAAGGTCGAGGTGCGCGTCGACGACGGTCCGTGGCAGCGGGCCACCCTGGGCGCCGAGGCGGACATCGACTGCTGGCGCCAGTGGTTCCTGCCCTGGGACGCCACCGACGGGCGCCACGACCTCACCGTGCGGGCCACCGACAGAACCGGCGCGGTGCAGACGACCGACACGGCCAACCCCTTCCCCTCAGGGGCCACGGGACTGCACTCCCTCGCAGTCACCGTCGGCTGACCAATCCGACCATGCGCACTGCTCCGAACTCCAGATGCACACTCCCACAACGCCTTTGGAGGCACCCGATGAACCCCAGGACCACCACGCGCTTGGCCGCGACGTTCGCCGCCGTTGCCCTCCCCTTCGCCCTGACCGCCTGCGGCTCGGACGGGGACTCCGGCACCAATGCCTCCGACTCCACCAGCTCCTCCGAATCCATGACCTCCGAGAGCTCGGAGGGCATGGAGGGAGATGACGCCATGACCGCGTCCGCACCCTTCGGCGATGGCTGCGCCGCCGTGCCCGAGGACGGCAAGGGATCCTTCGACGGCATGGCCGAGGACCCCGTGGCCACCGCGGCCGGCAACAACCCGGCGCTGAGCACCCTCGTGGGCGCGGTGAAGAAGGCCGAGCTCGCCTCGACGCTCGACTCCGCCGAGGACATCACGGTCTTCGCGCCGACCAACGACGCGTTCGACGCCATGGATCCGGCCACGCTCGACAAGGCCATGAACGACCCGAAGGGCCTGCTCTCCACGGTCCTGACCCACCACGTCGTCGAGGGGCGCCTCGCGCCGGAGGACCTGGCCGGCACCCACTCGACACTCGCCGGCGACGAGGTCACTGTCGAGGGGTCGGACGAGGACTTCACCGTCGGGGATGCGCAGGTCGTCTGCGGCAACGTGCAGACCGCCAACGCCACGGTGTACATCATCGACGGCGTGCTGATGCCCACAGCGAAGTGATCGATCACGCATGATGGGTTCCGTGACCCCTTTCCCCAGCAAGAACGACGGCGACGGCGCCACCGGTGCCGCCTCCGCAAGCGCGACGGCGTCAGGGGTCACGGAGTCCGACCGGCTCACTGCCACGCTCCGGGCCACGGCCAAAGGGGATGACGCCGCCTTCGCCCGTGTCTACGACGACACGTCGGCGAGGGTCCACGGCCTCGTGCTGCGGGTGCTGCGCAACCCGTCCCAGGCCGAGGAGGTCACCCAAGAGGTGTACCTCGAGGTCTGGCGACGCGCCAGCTCCTTCGACCCGGCGAAGGGGTCGCCCTATGCCTGGCTGATGACCCTGGCCCACCGACGGGCCGTCGACCGGGTCCGCAGCAGTCAGTCGGCCACCGCGCGGGACGAGACCTGGGAAGCCCGTACCCGCGACATCCACTACGACGCGACAGCCGAGAAGGCGACCGAGAGATTGGAGGCCCACCGCGTGCGCACCGCCCTCCACGAGCTGACGGACGCACAACGGGAGGCCGTGAGTCTGGCCTATCTCGGTGGGTACACCCACCGCGAGGTGGCCAGCCTGTTGGACCTACCCCTCGGCACCGCCAAGACCCGCATCCGGGACGGGTTGATCCGCCTACGAGACCAGTTGGGAGTGACCTCATGAGCGAAGACCTGCACAGCCTCTCCGGCGCCTACGTGCTCGATGCCCTCACCGAGCAGGAACGTGCGGACTTCGAGATGCATCTGCGTCGCTGCCCGACCTGCCGTGACGAGGTCGACTCGCTGCGCGAGGTGGTCCCGCTGCTCGCCGAGACGGTCGCGAGCGAACCGCCCCCCTCGCTGCGCGAGAGCATCCTCGACCAGGCGGCCCGGACTCGGCAGGACCCACCGGTCGCCGTCCAGCAGGCGGAGGTGACACCGGCCGTGCCCGACCGCCAGCAGCCCGCACACGCCCGCGTGGTGCCCCTTCGAGGCTCCTCCGTCGCACCTCAGGACGGCGCGCTTCGGCGCCGTCGATGGGCAGTCGGCCTCGCCGCAGCAGCAGCGCTCGTCGTCGGCGGTGGCGTCACCTGGCAGGTCGTCGAGCAGACGACCACCAGCGTCACCGAGCAGATCGCCTCGGCACCGGATGCCCGCACCTGGCAGGCCGAGACCACCGGCGGCGCCACGATCGCCGTCACCCGCAGCGAGAACATGGGCGAGGCGGTACTGCAGGTCGAAGGCCTGGCGGATCCCGGCGAGGGGCATGCCTACCAGGCCTGGCTGCAGAACGAGGAGGGCAACATGGTCCCGGCCGGCGTGATGACCGGGACCGACGGTGAGATGGTCCTCGACGGCGACGTCAGTCAGGCGAAGGGGGTCGGCGTCACCGTCGAGCCGGCGGGCGGCTCGGAGCAGCCGACCACCGACCCGATCGCCCTGATCGTCCTGTCCTAGGACGCGGTGTCCCTACGACTCCTCCGCGGAGTAGGGTCGGACCCGTCAACTGCTCCCCAACACCCGCACGAAGGGGTACGAGATCTCGTGAGCACCACTCCCGTCAAGGTCGCCGTCACCGGCGCAGCAGGCCAGATCGGCTACAGCCTCCTCTTCCGCATCGCCAGCGGATCTCTCTTCGGTCCCGACACCCCCGTCGAGCTCCGACTGCTGGAGATCACCCCGGCCCTGAAGGCACTGGAGGGTGTCGTCATGGAGCTCGACGACTGCGCCTTCCCGACGCTGGCCGGAGTCGAGATCGGCGACGACCCGGAGAAGGTCTTCGACGGCGTCAACCACGCCCTGCTCGTCGGCGCCCGCCCCCGCGGCCCGGGCATGGAGCGCGGTGACCTCCTGGAGGCCAACGGCGGCATCTTCGCCCCGCAGGGCGCCGCGCTGAACAAGGTCGCGGCCGACGACGTCCACGTGACGATCACCGGCAACCCGGCCAACACCAACGCCCTGATCGCGATGAACAACGCACCGGACATCCCCGACGAGCAGTTCTCCGCGCTGACCCGCCTCGACCACAACCGCGCCATCAGCCAGCTCTCGAGCAAGCTGGACGTGCCGGTCACCGACATCACGAAGATGACGATCTGGGGCAACCACTCCGCGACCCAGTACCCGGACCTCTTCCACGCCGAGGTGGGCGGGAAGAACGCCGCCGAGACCGTCGGCGACCAGGACTGGTTGGAGAACACCTTCATCCCGACCGTCGCCAAGCGTGGCGCGGCCATCATCGAGGCCCGTGGCGCGTCGTCGGCGGCCTCGGCCGCCTCCGCGACCGTCGACCACGCCCGCGACTGGGCGCTGGGCAGCCCCGAGGGCAACTGGGTGTCGATGTCGGTCTGCTCCGACGGCTCCTACGGCGTGCCGGAGGGCCTGATCTCCTCCTTCCCCGTCACCGTCTCCGACGGCAAGTGGGAGATCGTCCAGGGCCTGGAGATCGACGACTTCAGCCGCGGCCGGATCGACGCCACGGTCGCCGAGCTCGCCGAGGAGCGCGACGCCGTGACCAAGCTCGGGCTCATCAAGGGCTGACGCCTCACCTCACCCGCACCCGATTCTCGGGTGACCCGATGAACCCCGGGTTTGCAAGAGTTTCATACTCGTGCAATCCCGGGGTTTGTCTTGTCGAGTGGTGCGATGTCCTGCGGAGCAGCGCTCAGCGCGGCGACATGTCGAGGGTGAAGCCGGAGACGACGACCAGCACCGCGAGGACGACGAGGGTGAGGGCATCGAGGGCCCGGCTGCGCACGACGAGGCCCCCGGCGCGGTCCGGGGCAAGCACGATCCGCAGCAGCGCCGCCAGCACGAGTGTGGCCCCGATGACCGCGGTCGCCCGCAGCACGTGGTCGCTGAGGACGAAGAGCAGCCCCACCACGATCCCCGCGGCGATGACCCACCACGCCGCCAGGGGCGGCACGTCGAGCGCAGGGCGCGCCTGCTCGGACAGGTCCTCGCTGGCGACCTCCTCCGGGCTGGGCTCCTCGTGGACGTCCTCGTCAGGCACCGGCGGCCCCGACGACGTTGGCCAGCAGCATCGCGCGGGTCATCGGGCCCACACCGCCGGGATTGGGGCTGATCCAGCCGGCGACCTCGGTGACGTCGTCGGCCACGTCGCCGGCGATCCGGCTCTTGCCGTCCTCGCCCTCGACCCGGCTGACCCCGACGTCGAGCACCGCGGCGCCCGGCTTGACCATGTCGGCGGTGATGATGCCGGGCACCCCCGCGGCCGCGACGACGATGTCCGCCGTACGCACCTCCGCCGCAAGGTCCCGCGTCCCGGTGTGGCACAGGACCGGCGTCGCGTTCTCGCTGCGCCGGGTGAGGATCAGGCCGAGTGGCCGCCCGACGGTGATGCCGCGCCCGACGACTGCGACCTTGGCGCCCTTGACCGGCACCTCGTGCCGCCGGAGCAACTCGATGCAGCCCATCGGCGTGCACGGCAGCGGGCCCGGCTCCCCCAGCACCAGTCGGCCGAGATTGACCGGGTGCAGCCCGTCGACGTCCTTCGCCGGATCGACTGCCGAGAGGATCGCGTTCTCGTCCAGCCCCGTCGGCTGCTGCACGAGGAAGCCGGTGCAGGCCGGGTCCTCGTTCAGCTCCCGGACGACCGCCAGGACCTCCTCCAGCGTCGAGTCGGCCGGCAGGTCACGGCGGATGCTCGTGATCCCGATCTCGGCGCAGTCCCGGTGCTTGGCGCCGACGTACCAGCGGCTACCGGGGTCGTCACCGACCAGGACGGTGCCCAGACCGGGAGTGATCCCGCGCTCCTTGAGCGCGGCCACCTTGGTCTTCAGCTCGTCCTTGATCGACGCGAGTGCCGCCTTGCCGTCGAGGATCTGTGCAGTCACGTGGTCATCCTTCCAGTGCGTGGCGCTGATCAGTGGGCGAAGTGCCGCGTACCGGTGAAGTACATCGTGATCCCGGCGGCCTCCGCCGCCTCGACGACCTCGTCGTCACGCACCGATCCACCGGGGGCGACGACCGCGGAGACCCCGGCGTCGAGCAGGACCTGCAGACCGTCCGCGAAGGGGAAGAACGCGTCGGACGCTGCGGCGGCCCCCTTCGCCCGGTCCTCACCCGCGCGCCCGATCGCGAGGTGGCAGGAGTCGATGCGGTTGACCTGGCCCATGCCGATGCCGACGGAGCCGCCGTCTCTGGCCAGGAGGATGGCGTTGGACTTCGTGGCCCGCACCGCGCGCCAGGCGAACGCGAGGTCGGCGAGGGTCCTCTGGTCGGCGGCCTCACCGGCCACCAGGGCCCACCGGGCCGGGTCATCACCATGCCCCTGGGTCGGCTTCTCCTCGTTCGTCGCCTCGACGACCGCGTCGATCGTGTCGCGGTCCTGGACGAGGACTCCACCAGAGATGGGACGCACCTCGACTCCCCCCGGTGTCGGCGTGGCGACCGTGAGCAGACGACGGTTCTTCTTCTCCTTCAGGATCTCCAGCGCGTCGGTGTCGAAGTCCGGGGCGAGGACGACCTCGGAGAAGGTGTCGTTGAGTGCAGTCGCCATCGCCGCGGTGATCGGGCGGTTGCTCGCGACGATGCCGCCGTATGCCGAGATCGGGTCACAGGCCTGGGCGCGCTCGTAGGCGGCCTCGATGCTCCCGCCGACGGCGATGCCGCACGGGTTGGCGTGCTTGATGATCGCGACCGTCGGCTGGTCACCGTGATCGTGCGCGGCCCGCAGCGCGGCGTCGGCGTCGACGTAGTTGTTGTACGACATCGCCTTGCCGTGCAGCTGCTCGGCCCGGGCAAGTCCCGCGACACCGTCGGCGACGTAGAGGGCCGCACGCTGGTGCGGGTTCTCGCCGTAGCGCAGCGTCTGCTCACGGGTCCAGGTGCCACCGATCTGCGCGTCGAAGCCGGTGCCGTCGCCGGTGTCGGCGACCGCGCCGGCCATCCAGTCGGCGACCGCCACGTCATACCGGGCCGTGTGGGCGAAGGCCTCGGCCGCGAGTCGCTGGCGCTGCTCGAGGGTGAAGCCGCCACCGCGGACGGACGTCAGGACACTGCCGTAGCTGTCCGGGTCGGTCACGATCGCGACGGACGCGTGGTTCTTCGCCGCGGCGCGCACCATCGTGGGGCCACCGATGTCGATCTTCTCGATGCAGTCCTGGACGCCAGCACCGGAGGCCACGGTGTCGGCGAAGGGGTAGAGGTTGACGACGACGAGATCAAAGGGTGCGACCTGCAGCTCCTCGAGCTGGCGGACGTGGTCACTCAGACGGGTGTCGGCGAGGATCCCGGCGTGGACCCGCGGGTGCAAGGTCTTCACGCGGCCGTCGAGGCACTCGGGGAACCCGGTGAGGTCCTCGACCTTGGTCACGGGCAGGCCGAGCTTCTCGATCAGTGCGGCTGAGCCACCGGTGGAGACCAGCTCGACACCGGCGTCGACGAGGCCGGCGACGAGGTCCTCCAGGCCGGACTTGTCGAAGACCGAGACGAGGGCGCGGCGGACGGGGCGGGGATCGGACACGGATGCTCCTGATGGGTCGGCTTCGCGATGAGCGCACCCAGGCGGGCGATGCACCCCGACGTTCACTCCCCGGTGGTGACCCACCTTCGCCAGTCGTGAGGCCCCAAGTCTACGGCGGTCCGGTCGGGGCCAGCCAATCAGCCGACGAGGCAGCGACGGCCCTCGACCCGCCACCCACCGGTGGCCATGGCCGTGACGACGTCGACGAGCATCTCGCGCTCGACGACCTTGATCCTCTCGTGGAGCGACTCCTGCGTGTCCTCGTCGGTGATCTCGACGACGCGCTGCTCGATGATCGGACCGGTGTCGACGCCCGCGTCGACGAGATGGGCGGTCGAGCCGGTGACGCGCACGCCGTGGGCGAGGGCGTCACGTACCCCGTGAGCGCCCGGGAAGGAGGGCAGCAGCGCCGGGTGGGTGTTGAGGAAGGTCGCGGACCCGAGCGTGGCCGGGCCCAGGATCTTCATGAACCCCGCAGTGACGACCAGGTCGGGGGTGTGCTCGCGCACTCGCTCGGCCAGTGCCGCATCCCACGCGGTCCGGTCGGCGTGGGCACAGACCGCTTCGACGAAGGTCGGGACGCCGGCGGCCTCGGCCCGCTCGAGGCCCGCGCAGCCCGCCCGATCGGCACCGACGGCAACGACCTCCACCGGGAGCGCGCCGGCCGCCTGCGCGTCGAGCAGGGCCTGCAGCAGCGAGCCGGATCCGGAGACGAGGACGAGGAGGCGAAGGGGGCGGCGCACGCCGCAAGTTTAGGGTCAGCGGCGCAGGACCCACCACTCGCGGGCGAAGACCGCGAGTGCACCCAGGCCGAGCTCGAGGACGAGCGCGAGGCCGAGCCACGGGGTCGGCGCGCCGAGGTGGGCGAGGTGCTCGGCCCCCAAGGAGGCGCCGCCGAGCAGGTCGAGCGCGACGACGCCCAGGGCAGCGACCCCGACGGAGACGGCGATCACCGCGAGCTTGGTCTGGGTCGCGGCGAGCCGAGGCACCCAGACGAGCGTCTCGCGCCCCAGCCACGCGCCGACGAGCAACGGCAGCAGGACGAGCAGGTGGGTGGCCCAGTGCAGGTCCCCCGGCTGCGGCTGCGCCGCGAGCACCGGGACCATCGGCAGCAACCCCGAGTCCGCAGCGGCCCATGTCGTGCTGGCTCCACCGATCGCGAAACCCGGCCCGGCGGCGAAGGAGGCACCCCAGATCCCCAGGTTCGGCAGCAGACCCACCTGCAGCAGCACCAGCAGCAACCCACCGAAGAAACCGGCTCCGAGGTCGGCGTGAACCTGCATCACGCGGGCGATGTTGACCCCGACGGCCACGAGCACGAGCACGGAACCGACCGCGACGGTGACCAGCGCTCCCTTCGCCCCGGGGACGAGGCCCCGGTGCAACGCGACGGGGGCCCTCCCCCACACGGCGAGGACGCGGTCGGGCAGCCCGTGCGCCCAGGCCAGGGCCACCGCCGGGAGCACGACCAATGGGAGGATGAGGGAGAGCACCTCCGGTCCGGCCGGCGCGAGCAGGCCGAGCAGGGCCGCGATCACGCCGACTGCGGCGTAGCCGCCGAGCCAGGACCCCTGCAGACGCAGGCCCGGCACCTCCGGCAGGCCACGACGCGCGCCATACCTGGCCAGCACGAGCAGGGCGAGTGTCCACACCAGCGGAGTGAACGCCACGGTGCCCCCGTCGAGGGCGAGCCGGGCCCCGCCGAGCACGAGCCAGAGGAGCGCGCCGGCGCCGATCGACTCCCCCACCCCGGCAGCGGCACGGGGGACGGCCAGCGCCGCGAGCAGGACGAGCACCAGGGGTGCGAGCAGCCCCGCGAGGGCCGTCAGCGCTCCCGTCCCGGCCGCCCGCACCTCGGGGCGCCGGTGGAGGCCGTCGTCGACGGTCGTCGCGGACCTGATGAGCTCCAGCACGGTCACGCCCCCATCGTGACCCACGAAGGCGCACGCGGGGCGCAGACAAGCCGTAGCGTCGGAGGTGAATTGTCGGGTCCGATGCAACCAGGTGTCGCTCTCGCGCGTCTGGAGGGGTGTATGAAGGGAGGGAAGGTGTCGGCGGCGGCCGAGTTCGACGAGTTCTACCGAGCCTCCGCGCAGCGAGTCGTGCACGTCGTCTACGCGTCCACGGGTGACCTCGAGCTGGCCAAGGACAGCACGCAGGAGGCCTTCGCCCGGGCGTGGCAACGGTGGGACCAGGTCAGTGCGGCCGATGAGCCACTGGCGTGGGTGCGCACCGTCGCGCGGCGCATCGCCATCTCCGCGTGGCGCAAGGACACCAACCGGACGAAGGCGATGGAACGACACGGCGAACCGGGCGGCCCCGCCGCCCCGAGCGAGGACCGCGTGGCCGTGGTTGCCGCGCTGCGCACCCTGGGGCCGGAGCTGCGCGAGACCTTGGCCCTGCACTACCTGGCGGACATGTCCGTCGACGAGATCTCCTGGCAGACGGGTTCCCCGCCGGGAACGATCAAGGCGAGGCTGCATCGCGGCCGTGCCCAGCTGGCCATGGCCATGACCGCACCCGAGTCCGAAGGAGGTCCCGATGACCAGGCATGACGACTCGTCGTGGGGACCCGATGAGGACGAGCTGGTCCGGGCCGCGCTGATGTCGCTCATGGACGACGTGTCGGACCAGCCCCTGCCCGAGCCGGAGTCCGTCCGCGCCCGTGCCGAGGGTCGGGGCACGGGTGAGGTGAGCGACCTCGCGGTCCGCCGCAGCCGCCGACGCTCCTTCGCCTTCCTCGCGGGGGCGGCCGCCGCAGCCGTCCTCGCCACGACGGCGGGCCTCTACGTGGCCAACCAGTCTCCCGACCGTCCGGTCGCGACGTCGAGCACGCACCAGGAGACCACGAGCGGATCGAGCACGGCTGCCTCGCGCCTGACCATGCTCAGTGCGCGCACCTGGTCAGCGGTCCTCGACCGCCCCGTCGCCACGACGACCACGGACGCGCCCGACGGGAAGGGCTGCTTCGAGTCCACCGACGACGCATCGTGGACCCGCGGTGCGCCCGAGCTCGCCGACGGCAGCATCCCTGCCGTTCAGTGGATCGGCCTGCCCCGGAGCGGCTCGAGGCCGTTGACGCGCGCCGTCGATGCGGCCCTTGAGCGCTGCGACGACCTGACGACCACCGACCGCACGCGTGGCACCCTGACCGACGGTGCGACCTACCGCGGTTGGTTGATGGAGGACACCGACGGCACGCGAACCTGGCGGGTCGAAGTCACCGACGGTGACGGGCTGTCCTTCCTCAGGGTTCCCGCGTCGGGCAACGACAGTCCCACTCCCGAGGAGATCCGAGCGCTGGCCCTGGCCGTCATCGGCGAGGCCGACCTGGCGCGGGAGACCTCGACGTCCCAGACGTCAGGCCGCACCGACACGGCCACGGACACCGACCCGACGACGGCTTCCTCACCGGCCACGACGCTGGTCCCCCCGCCCCAGCCCACCGGCGCCAGCACCGGCGACCCCTCGGGCACCGGCACCACCGCCGCGCCCTCATCGAGCTCGTCGTCGCCCCCGACCGATGACGTCATCGACAGCGCACGATTCGTCCCGGCGGACCGGTGGGCGTCCCCGGCCCTGACGGGATCTGCGGCGACGACGGCAGGCCCGCTCCGCCTCGAGGGTTCCCCGCCGTACATCGAGGCCTGCATCACCAGCGAGCTCGAGGCCCCGGTGGCGGCCACCGGAATCCGGTCCGGCCCGGGCGAGGACAACTACTTCGCCCGGCAGTACATCGCCCTGTCCTCGGACCCGGACACCGCGCGCTCGGAGCTGCTCGCCGGCTACAGCAGCGGGGCCTGCCCCGGCCCGGCGATCGGTGGGACGTCCACCCAGCTCACCTCGAGCATCTTCAAGCTGCAGCAGGGCGACCTCACCAACTACATCGCCGTGGTGCGGATGCAGGGCCAGGGCATCTCCGTGCTGGAGCTGGCCGAGGCGAAGACCGCGCCGCGGCCGTTGACCGACTCCGTCGCGGTGTCGGAGCTGACGAGGATGTCCGACCTGGCCGCCGCGCGCTGAACCGGCGGCGGGCGGTAGGACAACGCCGACCCGGGAGCAGGGGGGATCGACCGGGTCGGCGCTGCGCTCTCAGGCTAGCCCGTCACCGAACGGAAGACACCCTCCTGAGGTGCGAGTCACGCGGATCGTGTCGCCGACCGGTGCCGCGCGGGTGCTTCAGGGGCGGCGCAGCAGCAGGGCCGTCGCCACGGCCGCCTCGGCGGCCTCGCGACCCTTGTCCTCGGTCGAGTCGGGCAGGCCCGCGCGGGCGAGCGCCTGGGCCTCGTCGTCACAGGTGAGCAGGCCGAAACCGATCGGCGTGCGGGTGTCGACCGCGACCCGCGAGAGGCCGTCGGTCGCGGCGGCGCACACGTAGTCGAAGTGCGGCGTGCCGCCACGGATCACCACGCCCAGGGCGACGACCGCGTCGTGGGCCCCGGCCAACGCCGATGCCACGACCGGCAGCTCGAAGCTGCCCGGCACACGCACGACCTCGGCCGTGATCCCTGCGTCGCCGAGGGCCCTCTGTGCCCCCGCGACGAGGCCGTCCATGATGACGGTGTGCCAGCTGGAGGCGACGATGACGACCTTCAGGTCCCCCGCGTCGGTGATGTCGATGCTCGGCGCTCCGTGCCCGCTCATGTCGTGCTCCTGTCCTGGGTGTCGGCCGGCAGCCACGGCAGGTCGTGGCCCATCCGGTCCCGCTTGGTGCGCAGGTAGCGCAGGTTGTCATCGGTGATCCCTGCCGGCAGTGGTGTCCGGCCGGCGACCTCGACGCCGAGGGTGCGCAGTGCCTCGACCTTGGCCGGGTTGTTGCTCAGCAGCTGCAGGCGGGTGACCCCCAGCTCGCGCAGGACCTGCGCGGCATGGGTGTAGTCGCGGGCGTCGACCGGCAGCCCCAGGTCGGAGTTGGCGTCGACGGTGTCGGCACCCGCGTCCTGCGCGGCGTACGCGCGTAGCTTGTCGATGAGGCCGATGCCCCGTCCCTCGTGGCCGCGGACGTAGACGATCACCCCGGCGCCGGCATCGACGATGGCTCGCTGGGCGGCCTCGAGCTGGGGCCCGCAGTCGCACCTGCGGGAGCCGAAGACGTCCCCGGTGAGGCACTCGCTGTGCACGCGCACCAGCGGGGTCCCGGTCGTGATGTCGCCGTGGACGAGCGCGATGTGCTCGCTGCCGTCGATCCCGGAGCGGAAGCCGTGCGCGATGAACTCGCCGTTGGTCGTGGGCAGCCGGGTCGTCACGACCGGCTCGATGAGTGCCTCGGTGCGACGGCGGTGCTCGACGAGGTCGGCGATGCTGACCAGCGGCCAGCCACGCTCGTCGGCGAGGCGACGCAGGGAGGGAAGGCGGGACATGGAGCCGTCCTCCTCGACGACCTCGCAGATCACGCCGGCGGGCGCCCGGCCACCGAGGCGGCACAGGTCGAGCGCGGCCTCGGTGTGGCCGCGCCGCACGAGCACGCCACCGTTGCGGGCACGAAGGGGGAAGACGTGGCCCGGCCGGGCCAGGTCACCGCGCACCGTGGCCGGGTCGGCGAGCAGCTGCGCGGTCCGGGCCCGGTCGGCGGCACTGATGCCCGTGGTCACGCCCTGGGCGGCATCTACGGAGACGGAGTAGGCGGTGCCCTTGGCGTCCTCGTTGATCGCGGTCATCGGCGGCAGTGCGAGCCGGTCGAGCTCCTCGCCGGTCATCGACACGCAGATCACTCCGCTGCCCAGGCGCACGGTCAGAGCCATGAGCTCGGGGGTCGCGGCGTCGGCGGCGAAGATGATGTCGCCCTCGTTCTCCCGGTCCGCGTCATCGACGACGAGCACCGGACGGCCCGCGGCGATCGCCTCGATCGCGATCTCGATGTCGTCGAGCAGGTCATCACGTCGGGTCATCGGTTCTCCCCCGGGCTGAGTGCGAGCATGCGGTTGACGTATTTGCCGAGCACATCGACCTCGATGTTGACCCGGTCGCCGACTCCCTTGCGGCCCAACGTGGTCAGGTCGAGCGTGGTGGGGATCAGGGCGATCTCGAGGTAGTCCTCGCCGATCGCGGAGAGCGTGAGGCTCACGCCGTCGACGCAGATCGAGCCCTTCTCCACCACGAAGGGGGCCAGCTGCGGGTCGAGGGAGAGGCGTACCTCTTCCCAGCGGTCGCCGGGGCGGCGCTGAAGGATGGTGGCGGTGCCGTCCACGTGCCCCTGGACGAGGTGCCCGTCCAGGCGTGCGCCCAGGACCATCGCCCGCTCGAGGTTGACGGCGTCACCCACGGCGAGGTCACCGAGTCCGGTACGACGCAGGCTCTCGGCCATGACGTCGAAGGTGACTTCATCCCCCTTCGCCTCCGTGTCTGTGACGGTGAGGCAGGCGCCGTTGACGGCGATCGAGGCCCCGTGGGCGGGGTCGCTCGTGGTGACGTCGCCGCGCACGGTGATCCGGCTGGAGTCGGTGCCCGCCTCGATGGCGATCACCTCCCCGAGCTCCTCGATGATCCCGGTGAACATCAGCTGTCCCTTCTGACGGTGGCGGTGATGGCGACGTCGTCGCCGAGGCGGGCGACGTCCGTGGTGGTCAGGCGCAACGCCTCGGTGATGGTGGTGATGCCCGCGTCCTGCAGGACGGGGCGGCCGCTGCCGAGCAGGGCCGCAGCGATGTGGGCGACGACCTCGTCGACGAGGTCGGCCGCGACGAAGGAGCCCGCAAGGTGGGCACCGCCCTCGAGGAGGACGGAGCGGATGCCCCGCTCGTGCAGGGCAGCCAGGACCGCTGCCAGGTCGAGCCCGGCGCCCGCGCGCGGGACGGCCACGACGTCGATGCCTGCGGCGACCAGGTGGTCGGCGGCCGCGCCGTCGGCGACGACGACGAGGGTCGGTGCAGCCTCGTCGAGGACCCGTGCGGTCAGGGGGATCCCGGCGGTGGAGTCGAGGACGACGCGCACCGGCTGGACGACGTCGGCGACATCGCGTGCGGCCAGGTGCGGGTCGTCGGCGCGCAGCGTCCCGGCCCCCACGAGGACCGCGTCGCACCGGGCACGCAGCCGGTGGACCTCTGCGCGGGCCTGCGCACCGGTGATCCACCGGCTGGTGCCGTCCGCGGCGGCAGTGCGCCCGTCAAGCGTGGCGGCGAGCTTCCAGGTGACGAAGGGGCGGCCGTGCGCCATGGAGTGCAGCCAGGCGCGGTTGACGTGCGCGGCCGCCTCACGGCCGGTGCCGACGAGCACCTCCACCCCCGCGTCGCGCAGCTCCTGCGCTCCTCCCCCGGCCACCGCGGTGGGGTCGGGCACGGCGATCACGACGCGGGTGATCCCGGCGGCGATCAGCGCCCGGGTGCACGGACCGGTGCGTCCGGTGTGCCGGCACGGCTCGAGGGTGACGACCGCGGTACCTCCCCGGGCCGACTCCCCCGCCGCACGCAGCGCGTTGACCTCGGCGTGCGGCCCACCGGCGGCTTCGTGGAGGCCCTCGCCGACGACCCGGCCGGCGGCGTCGAGGACGACGCACCCGACGACGGGGTTGGGGCTGGTCCGGCCCAGGGCACGGCCAGCCAGCGCGACGGCTCGCGACATGGCGACATCGACCTCGGCTGCCTGGCCGACCGGCTGGCTCATGGGGCCCTCTCGTGCTCTGACGCGAGCCACGAGGCGAGGGAGACACGTCCTGCGACGTGACGGTGTGCACCGGGAAGTCGACTGCTCGACCTCGACCGTGCCGGCGGAGAACCACGCGGCACGGCGGCGCCACCGCGTGCTGCCTCCCATCCGGACTTTCACCGTCGGTGCTGGAGTTCCACCAGCTCGGCTCCCCTCCGTGAGGACGAGGAGTTCGCGGACTGTCACCGCCGGCTCGGATTTTCACCGACCCCGGAGCACGCGTACGACGTTCGTTCGTACGCGGTCAGGATACCCCCGATGCAGTGGCGGGCACATGTGGGTCTGCCCACACGAGCGAAGGGGGCGATGACCACCCACGTGGTCATCGCCCCCTTCGCCGGGAGGTGCAGGTCCTACTTGCTCAGGCCCTGCATGATCTCGCGCATGAGGTCAGCGGTCGCGGACGGCGTCTTGCCGACCTTGACGCCGGCGGCCTCGAGGGCCTCCTTCTTGGCGGCAGCCGTTCCGGAGGAGCCGGAGACGATGGCGCCGGCGTGGCCCATCGTCTTGCCCTCGGGAGCGGTGAAGCCCGCGACGTACCCGACGACGGGCTTGGTCACGTTGTCCTTGATGTAGGCCGCCGCACGCTCCTCGGCGTCGCCACCGATCTCGCCGATCATGACGATCGCGTCGGTCTCGGGGTCGTTCTCGAAGGCCTCGAGGCAGTCGATGTGCGTGGTCCCGATGACCGGGTCGCCGCCGATGCCGACGCCCGTGGAGAAGCCGAACTCACGCAGCTCGTACATCATCTGGTAGGTCAGCGTGCCGGACTTCGACACCAGACCGATGCGGCCCGCACCGGCGATGCTGGCCGGGATGATGCCGGCATTGGACTGCCCGGGGCTGATCAGACCGGGGCAGTTCGGCCCGATGATCCGGGTCGCCTTGCCCTTGCTGTAGTTGTAGAACTCCGCGGAGTCCTTGACCGCGATGCCCTCGGTGATGACGACGGCGAGCCCGATCTCCGCGTCGATCGCCTCGACGACGGCGGACTTGGCGAAGGCCGGCGGCACGAAGATGACCGACACGTCGGCGCCGGTCTCCTTCATCGCGTCGGCGACGGAGCCGAAGACGGGCACGGACTGGCCGTCGGGGAAGTCGACGCTCTGGCCGGCCTTCTTGGGGTTGACGCCGCCCACGACGTTGGTGCCGGCGGCGAGCATGAGCGTGGTGTGCTTCATGCCCTCGGAGCCGGTCATGCCCTGGACGATGACCTTGGAGTCAGCGGTGAGGAAGATTGCCATGTCTGTTCTCTACGTCCTAACGTCTTTAAGCAAGCTCGGTCTTCGCGGCCAGCTCGGCCGCCTGACGGGCAGCGCCGTCCATGGTGTCCTCGATGGACACCAGCGGGTGGTTGAACTCGGCGAGGATGCGGCGACCCTCCTCGACGTTGTTGCCGTCGAGGCGGACGACGAGGGGCTTGCTGGCCTCGTCGCCCAGGGTCTTCAGGGCGCCGACGATGCCGTCCGCCACTGCGTCGCAGGCAGTGATGCCGCCGAAGACGTTGACGAAGACGGAGTTGACCTGCTCGTCGCCCAGGATGACGTCCAGGCCGTTGGCCATGACCTCGGCCGAGGCGCCGCCACCGATGTCGAGGAAGTTGGCCGGCTTGGCCTTGCCCCCGGTGTGGTCCTCACCCGCGTAGGCGACGACGTCCAGGGTGCTCATGACCAGGCCGGCGCCGTTGCCGATGATGCCGACGTTGCCGTCGAGCTTGACGTAGTTCAGTCCCAGACCCTTGGCCTTGGCCTCGAGCGGGTCGGCCGCGGCCGAGTCCTCGAGGGCAGCGTGGTCGGGCTGGCGGAAGTCGGCGTTGCCGTCGAGGGTGACCTTGCCGTCGAGGGCGATGATCTCGCCCTGCTCGGTCTTCACCAGCGGGTTGACCTCGACCAGGGTGGCGTCCTCGTCGCGGTAGACGACCCAGAGCTTCTTGATCGCCTCGGCGACCTTCGGCTGGTCGGCGGCCTCGAAGCCGGCCGCCTCGACGATCTCCTTCGCCTTGGCGTCGTCGATGCCGACGTTGGGGTCGACCGCGATGCGCGCGAGCGCCTCGGGCCGCTCCACGGCGAGCTGCTCGATCTCCACGCCGCCCTCGACGGAGCACATGGCCAGGTAGGTCCGGTTGGCCCGGTCGAGCAGGATCGAGAAGTAGTACTCCTCGGCGATCTGCGCGCCCTGGGCGATCATCACCTGGTGGACCGTGTGGCCCTTGATGTCCATGCCCAGGATGGCCTCGGCGTGCGCCTCGGCCTCGTCGGCGGTCTTGGCGACCTTGACGCCGCCGGCCTTGCCACGGCCTCCGGTCTTGACCTGGGCCTTGACCACGGTGACGCCGCCGCTCTGGACGCCGATGGTCTCGGCGGCGGCCCGCGCCTGGTGCGGGGTGGTGGCAACGGCGCCGGCAAGAACCGGGACGCCGTGCTTCTCGAACACGTCGCGTGCTTGGTACTCGAAGAGATCCACGAGGGTGATTCCGTCCTCTGCTGTGGTAACGGGGTGCGGGTCGAGAGTAGCGCCCGCAGGGTGGCGTCAGCACGTCCGGTCCGTCCACAGCGGTTGAAACGTCCATCACGGACCGGTCTCATCTGTTGCACCCGGCAGTGGACACAGGGTTACCCTTCGGTCACCATGGCTCTGCAGAAGGCATCTGAGAACGCCGACGCGAGCAGCGAAGCGGCACCGGCGCCGCCCTCGCTGCGCAGTGGCGTGTGCCAGCAGCTGAGAGCAATGGCCACGCTCCAGGCGGCGGCCTTCGCCGCGGTCGAGGTCGTATGGGCGTCGACCCACATCTCGCTCTACCCCTTCGGCGCACGCCGGCCGCGCCGAGGGCCGGTTGGTCAGGGCTACCGCATCGAGCACCTCTCGCCCCTGCAGCGCGGGATGTTCGTCTCCGGGGTCACCGAGCTGGGGACGCCGATCCTGCTGCTGCACGGCCTGGCTGACAACCACTCGATCTTCGCGCTGCTGCGCCGGGGTCTGCTGCGTCGCGGGTTCTCCCAGATCTTCGCGATGAACTACTCGGCCCGCACCAAGGACGTGCGCACCCTCGCCGTCCAGCTGGCCGAGGAGATCGAGGCGATCGCCCAGGAGACCGGGTACGAGCGGATCCACGTGGTGGCGCACAGCCTCGGCGGCGTGATCGGCCGCTACTACGTCACCCGGCTCGGCGGTGACGAGCGCGTGCACACTCTCGTCACGCTGGGCGCTCCCCACACCGGGACGCTCCTGGCCCACGTCGCCCCGACCCCGCTGGCACGTCAGCTGAGACCCGCCAGCCCGCTGATGCGGGAGCTGAACCAACCGGCCCCGGGGTGCCGCACCCGCGTGGTCGCCTTCTGGTCCGACACCGATGAGGCGGTCGTGCCGGCCGTCAACGCGTCCTTGGAGCAGGAGGGCGTCGCGACGACGAACGTCCGGCTGCGCGGCGTGGGACACATCTCGCTACCCATCCTGCCGAGCGTCGTCCACCGCATCGCCCGCAGCCTGACCCAGCTCGACAGCGGCGGCGACCCCACCGCGTCGGTGACGCACCTCGCCCTCTCGACCTGACCCGCACCCGCGGTTTTCCGGCGATCCTGGCCGACGTCGACGACCCGGTTTTGCGTAACGAAATGGTCACGCTAGGGTTTCGGAGATTTGTCCTAGATCCCCTGCCGAGGACGACGTCTTTCTCATGAGTGACTATTCGGGTCGACACCGTCCTCCCACACGCGCCGAGCGCCGTGCCCTCGAACGCCGCTCCCGCCTCCCCAAGAGCTTCTCCGCCACCTACGCGCTGCCGACCGCTGCCGCCGTGACCTTGGCGCTCACCGCCGTCGGTGCCACCGCCGCCGAGTCCTCGCCCTTCTCCGGCGAGGTCGCCGAGCAGGCAGCTGCCTCACTCAGCGCCACCACGCTGCTCGAGGACCCGCAGCTGGGCAAGGACGCGCGCATCGAGGTCGCCGCTGCCTCCCGCGACTCATCCGGGCTGTCCGAGCGCCGCCGCGCCGTGTCCGACGACGTCGTCGACAGCCAGGTCCGCGCCCAGGAGCGCGCCGACCGTGACAAGAAGCGCAAGGAGCTCGTCGCGAAGAAGAAGGCCGAGCAGAAGGCCGAGAAGTCGGCTGCCGGCTGGGTTCGTCCACTGGCCAGCGGGTCACTCACATCCGGCTTCGGCTTCCGTTGGGGACGGTTGCACGCCGGAGTCGACTACGGCGCATCCGTCGGCACCCCGCTGCGCGCCATGGGTGACGGCACCGTCGTCGGCGCCGGTCCGATGAGCGGCTACGGCGTCTACATCGACGTCGAGTACGCAGACGGGACCGTCTCGCGCTACGGGCACCTCTCCTCCGTCGCCGCCTCGGTCGGTCAGCAGGTCGCCGCCGGCGACACCGTCGCCTACTCCGGCAACACCGGGCGCTCGACCGGCCCGCACCTCCACCTGGAGATCCGCCCCGGCGGCGGTGAGCCGGTCGACCCGACCGGCTGGCTGACCGAGCGCGGCATCCTCTGACGCGTCCACCCCGGACAGGCACGAAGGGGGGCCGACCAGTTGCTGGTCGGCCCCCCTTCGGCATGGCGGCCCGGTCAGATCTTCTCGAGTGGGGCGTAGCGCAGCAGCAGGCGCTTGACCCCGTCCTCACCGCCGAAGTCGACGTGTGCCATCGCCTTGTCACCCTCCCCCTCGACGCGGATGACCGTGCCGAGACCGAAGCTGTCATGGGTGACCTTGTCCCCGTCTGCGAGCGCGATGATCGGGCGGTTGCCCGGTGAGCGCACGCCCGGACGTGCGGCCAGCCGCGCCACCGCGGGCTCGCGGGCGCCACCCGGGCCACCGAGCGGCGGACCGGTGCGCTCCCACCGCAGCAGGTGCTCCGGGATCTCGTCGAGGAAGCGCGAGGACGGGTTGTACTGCGGCGTACCGAAGACGTTGCGCACCGCGGCGCGGGACAGGTGCAGGCGCTCGCGGGCACGGGTGATCCCGACGTAGGCCAGGCGGCGTTCCTCCTCCAGCTCCGTGGAGTCACCCAGGCTGCGGTTGTGCGGAAAGGTCCCGTCCTCCATGCCGGTGAGGAAGACGACGGGAAACTCCAGCCCCTTGGCCGTGTGGAGCGTCATCAGGGTGACCACACCCTGCTCGACACCGTCCTCGGCGCCGCCCTCGTCGTCCGGGATCTCGTCGGCGTCGGCGACGAGACTCACCTGCTCGAGGAAGTCGTCGAGGCTGACCACCTCACCGGTCTCCTCCCGGGTGGCGTCGAACTCTCGAGCCACACCGATGAGCTCGGCGAGGTTCTCCAACCGGGTCTCGTCCTGCGGGTCGCGACTGGCCTGCAGCTCGGCCACGTAGCCGGTGCGCGTCAGGACGGCCTCGAGGAGGTCACCGATCCCCCCTTCGCTCTCCTGCTGCTCCCGCAGCCCCTCCAGGAGCGAGGTGAAACCGGCGATCGACTTCACCGAGCGGGTGGCGATGCCGGGCGCGTCCTCGGCACGGCCGAGGGCGGCGATGAGGGGGATGCGCTCGCGCTCGGCGAGCTGCCCGACCGCGATGAGCGCGCGGTCGCCGATGCCGCGCTTGGGAACGTTGACGATGCGGCGCAGGTTGACCGTGTCGGCGGGGTTGGCGATGACGTGGAGGTAGGCCAGCGCATCCTTGACCTCGCGTCGCTCGTAGAAGCGGGTGCCACCGACGACCTTGTACGGAAGGCCGACGCGGACGAAGACCTCCTCGATCGCACGAGACTGCGCGTTGGTCCGGTAGAACACCGCGACGTCGCCCGGGCGCACGCCGTGCTCGTCGTGGAGGTCGTCGATGGTCTTGGCGACGAAGGACGCCTCGTCGTGCTCGTTGTCACCGACGTAGCCGACGACCGGCTCACCCTCGCCGGCCTGTGTCCACAGGTTCTTCTTGCGGCGGGACTCGTTGCGCTCGATGACGGCATTGGCTGCGGCGAGGATCGTGCCCGTCGAGCGATAGTTCTGCTCGAGCACGATCGTGCGCGCATGCGGGTAGTCCTGCTCGAACTCGATGATGTTGCGGATCGAGGCACCGCGGAAGGCGTAGATCGACTGGTCCGCATCACCGACGACGACGAGGTCGCTCGGCTCGACCGCCTTGGGGTCGCGCTCCGCCGGGTCGTCATGACCTCCCACGAGCTCACGCACCAGCTGGTACTGCGCGTGGTTGGTGTCCTGGTACTCGTCGACGAGCACGTAGCGGAAGCGACGACGGTAGTGCTCGGCCACCTCGGGGAAGGCCTGCAGGATGTTGACCGTCGTCATGATGATGTCGTCGAAGTCGAGCGCATTGGCCTGGCGCAGCCGTCGCTGGTACTCGCTGTAGACCTGCGCGAGCGTGCGGTCCTGCGGGGTCCCACCGGTCTGGGCGTCCTCGTCGATCGAGACGCTGCGGGCGAACTCCTCCTCGTCGACCAGCTCGTTCTTCAGGTTGGAGATCCGGTGGCCGAAGGAACGCGGTGGGAAGCGCTTGGGGTCCAGGTCGAGGTCACGCATCACGAGCGCCACGAGCCGCTGGCTGTCGGCGGCGTCGTAGATGGAGAAGTTGCTCTTCATCCCGACCTTGGTCGCCTCGCGGCGCAGGATCCGCACGCATGCGGAGTGGAAGGTCATCACCCACATCGCCCGCGCCCGCGGCCCCACGAGCTCCTCGACCCGCTCGCGCATCTCGGCGGCGGCCTTGTTGGTGAAGGTGATCGCGAGGATCTGGCCGGGCTGGGCGCCCTTCGTCGCGAGCAGGTGTGCGATGCGGTGGGTGAGCACGCGGGTCTTGCCGGAGCCGGCGCCGGCGACGATGAGCAGTGGCCCACCCTCGTGGACGACGGCCTCGCGCTGGGCGTCGTTGAGGCCGGCCACCAGCTCCTCGGCGTCGATCTCGTGGGGGGCGCGACGATGGGCGTGCGCGGCTCGGGTCGGGCCCTCGTCGGACATCGCCCACGTGGGCACTCCGGAATCGGTCACCTCCCGGGTCCAGTCGCCGGGCAGGGCATCGGGAAGGTCGTCGAAGAGGCTGCTCATGTCGCGCTCCAGCCTACGTCGGGGGGCCGACACTCCCTTCGCCCGAGTACGGTGCCGCGGTGAGCCCGATCCGTGACGACCTGACGTTGTTGCGCGACCGCCGCTTCGCCGCACTCTTCGGGGCCCGGACGCTGTCCATGCTCGGTCTTGCCTTCGCGCCCGTGGCACTCGCCTTCGGCGTGCTCGCGCTGCCGGGCGCCGACGCCGGCACGCTGTCGGTGGTCGTCGCCGCCGAGGCGATCCCGCACGTGCTCGGGTTGCTGCTCGGTGGCGTCGTCGCCGACCGGTACCCGCGTCGTCTCGTGATGTTCACCGGCGAGTGCCTCTCGCTGACCGCCTGGGCCGGGATCGGCACCATGCTGCTGACCGGGTGGGCTCCCCTGCCCGCACTCTGCGGCTTCGCGGTGCTCACCGGCCTGGCCGGAGCCGTCGTCTGGCCGGTCCTGTCCGGAATCATCCCCGAGGTCGCCCCGCGCGAGCACTTCCAGGCGGCGAACGCCCTGCTCGCGGTCGGCGCCAACGTCGCCCGGATCACCGGGCTGGTCTCGGCCGGAGCGGTGGTCGTCCTCGTCGGCCCGGGCTGGGCGCTCATCTCTGCCGCGCTCGTCTACGCCTGCGCGGCCGTCTTCGCCTGGCGGATCGGGGCCACGCCGCGCCCCGGACACCAGGGCGGCACCTCGGCCGTCGCGGAACTGCGCGAAGGGTGGCACGAGTTCTCCTCCCGCCAGTGGCTGTGGGTCGTCGTGGCCCAGTTCGCCCTATTGGTGCTCGCCTGGCAGGGCGCGCACACGGTGCTCGGCCCCGTCGTCGCGAAGGCCGAGCTCGGGGGCGCCGCAGCATGGTCGGCGATCCTGACCGGCGAAGCGGTCGGGATGCTCATCGGGGTGGTGATCGCCCTGCGGATCCGCCCCCGCCGTCCGATCCTCGTCGGCGTCCTGCTCACCGCGACCACCGCACTGCCCTATCTCCTGCTCGGCGTCGGGGCCCCGCTGCCGTGGATCGTCATCGGCGGCTTCCTCATGGGGCTGGGCATGGACGTCTTCAACGTGCTGTGGCAGACGACGATGCAGCGGGAGGTCCCGCCGGAGGCGCTCTCCCGGGTGGCCTCCTACGACGCCTTCGGGTCGATGGTCTTCGGGCCGGTCGGGGTGCTCCTCGCCGGCCCGGCCGCCGTGTACCTCGGCGCCCGCCAGGCACTGCTCGTGTGCGCGGGGCTGATCGTGGCATCAGCGCTGCTCGCGCTGCTGTCGCGGGAGGTACGCACGCTGCGTGCCCCCGACCGGGTCACACCGGTGGTCGAGGGCGAGTACTCCCCACCGGTCGACCCCGTCGGCTGAGGTCCGCTACGCGACGGCGACACCCAGCGACATCGCGCCGAGCGCCCTCGGTCCGTCCTGCTGGTAGAAGTGCTCGAGCTCGACACCGGTGAACCCGGCCGTCTCGAGCATCATCCCCGGCTCCCGCGTGAGGTGGCACCCGCCGGCGATCCGCTTCTGGATCGGCTCCAGCCGGCGCTGCCAACGGCGCACGGCCTCGTCGGGGGCCAGACCGTGCTCGAGGACGTGCAGCGTGCCGCCCGGTCGGAGCACGCGCCGCACCTCCTGCAGGGCCGCAACCGGATCCGGGATCGTGCACAGGGACCACGTCACGAGCGCGGAGTCGAAGGCGTCGTGCGCGAACGGCAGCTGCTGCCCGTCCAGCCCGGCCCGCTCCACCGGGACACCGCTGGCGGCGATCCGATCGGCAGCCAGGCGCCAGGCCAGGTCGGCCGGCTCGACGGCGCGCACCCGCGTGACCGCCGCGGGGTAGCACGGCACGTTGAGCCCCGACCCGAAGCCGATCTCGACGACCTCACCGTGCAGGTCGGCGCAGACCCGCCATCGGTGCGGCTCCATCGCGGCGATGCCACAGGTCGCATCGACCAGCCGAGGCAGGACGTGATCGCGGTAGAGGCCCACGGGCCACCCCCTTCGTCAAAGTCCCAGTGTGGCAGCGCGCCGCCACGACATACGATCGGCAGATGGCCCAGATCGTTCGCCCCGACGCCCGCTACCGGCACTCCTACCTCGCCGCGCACGACGAGTTCGACGGGGCGCACCGCGACGGTGACGGCGAGTGGGAGCAGGCCGCCGACCCGGCGACGGGCTTCGAGGGCTACACCTTCACCCGCGAGGGCCTGGCGGACAAGGACGAGTTCATCCGCTTCGTCCGCAGCCGCCGCGCCGAGGAGCTGCCCGAGTCACCCCGACCGGCCGGGCACGTCCCGTGCACCTTCCTGTGGATCGTCGAGGGTGATGAATACCTCGGCTCGATCGCTCTACGACACGAGCTCAACGACTTCCTGCTCGAGCAGGGCGGTCACATCGGCTACTCCATCCGTCCTTCGGCAAGGCGGCAGGGGCACGCGACCACCGCCCTTCGCCAGGTGCTGGAGCTGGCCGGCGAGCTGGGGATGGAGCGGGTCCTGCTCACCTGCGACGAGGACAACCCGGCCTCCCGCGCGACGATCGAGCACGCCGGCGGCGAGTACGAGGACTCCCGCGCCGGCAAGCGTCGATACTGGGTGACCGCGATCACGACCGACCGTCCCGCAGGCGCCGTCATCGGGTGAGTCGGGCCTAGGCTGACGTCCATGGCGAAGGAGCACGGCGCGGACGTGCACCTGTCGGTCGGCGAGCGCGAGGTGCGCATCTCCAGTCCCGAGAGGATCTACTTCCCCGCTCGCGGTGAGACCAAGCTCGACCTGGCGCACTACTACCTGTCCGTGGGCGAGGGCATCCTGCGCGCACTGCGGGAGCGACCGACGATGCTGCACCGCTTCCCCAAGGGAGTCTCCGGCACCAAGGTGCACCAGAAGCGGCTGCCGAAGGGGGCACCGGACTGGGTCTCGACAGTGCGCCTGCACTTCCCCCGCTACGACCTGCACGCCGACGAGCTGTGCCCGACGCACCTCGCCGAGATCATCTGGGCGGTGCAGATGTCGACTGTCGAGCTGCACCCGTGGAATGTCCGCTCCGCCGACGTCGACCGGCCCGACGAGTGGCGGATCGACCTCGACCCGATGCCGGATGCCCCCTTCGCCCGGGTGCGACGGGTGGCCGGGGTGTGCCGCGAGGTCCTCGACGAGCTCGGCATCGTCGGGTACCCCAAGACCTCCGGGGGATCCGGGCTGCACGTGTACGTGCGGATCGCGCCGCGGTGGGAGTTCACCGATGTGCGAAGGGCGGCACTCGCCTTCGCCCGCGAGGTGCAGCGGCGGGCGCCGCAGGACGTGACCACACAGTGGTGGCGCAAGGACCGCGACCCGGCGACGGTCTTCGTCGACTACAACCAGAACGCCCGCGACCACACGATCGCCGCCGCGTACTCCGTGCGGGGCAACGCCGAGGGAACTGTCTCGACACCGGTCACCTGGGACGAAGTCGCCGACGTCCAGCCGGGCGACTGCACGATCGCGACGGTCCCGGAGCGGTTTGCCCGCCTCGGCGACCTGCACGCGACCATCGATGACGTCGCCCACGACCTCACCCCGCTGCTGGAGTGGGCGGAGCGTGACGAGGCGGAGGGTGCTCAGCCGCCCGTCGAACCGCGAGCCCCCCACTAGGGTCGCGGGATGAGCACTCCCTCGCATCCCGCGGTCGACCGGGTGGTCGCCGCACTCGCCGAGTACGACCTGCACCCCGAGGTCCTCTGGCTCGACGATGCCGTCACGACCGCGCCGCTGGCGGCCGCTGCCATCGGAGTCGAGGTGGGGCAGATCGCCAATTCCCTCGTCTTCACCCTCGACGACGAGCCGCTGCTCGTGCTCACCTCGGGCGCCCACCGCGTCGACACCGACTGGCTCGGCGCCCGGCTGGGTGGCACCATCGCCCGCGCCTCGAAGGAGACCGTCCGGTCCGCGACCGGGCAGGTCATCGGCGGCGTCGCTCCCCTCGGCCATCCTGCTCCCGTGCGGACCGTCGTCGACACCGATCTCGAGCGGTATGACGAGGTGTGGACGGCCGCCGGCCACGCGCGAACCGTCTTCCCGACGAGCTACGCGCAGCTGCTGCGCATGACCGGCGGCGAGCCGAGCCCGGTCACCCCGTGACGTCAGCGGCGCAGTGCCGCCGCGACCCAGTGCTCCAGGCCGGCCTCGTCCTCGACCGCGTCGGGCGAGACGTCGAGCCAGCTGGGCCCCATGTCCCTCTCCCCCATCAGCGCCTGCTGCGCGTACCACGAGCCGACGTCCTGCAGCAGGCTCTCGCCCTCCGACGGGTCGACACGGACGAGCAGTCCACCCCCGCCGCGCACCCCGAGCGCGATGGCCCCACCCACCATGAAGATCAGCGAACCGAACATGCGTTTCTCGTCCCACTCGACGCCTCGATCTGACAGGGATGAGCGCAGCCGGTTCGCCAGTTCCTCGTCGATGGCCATCGACCCACACTGGCAGATGTCTATGGTGGGCAGGTGCCCGAGGACGTCTCTCTCCCCCACCCGGTGACGGGCGCGCCCTTCGCCTCGCCCGTGCAACCGGCGACCGGGTGGCCCGACGATGTCGCCACCCCCGCGACCCCCGTCGCCCGCACCGCCGCGCAGGTACGCCGCCTGGCGAAGGGAGCGCTCGGCCCCACGGAGCTCGACGCACGCATCTCCGTCTGTCGGGCGTGCCCGCGCCTGGTGGCCTGGCGGGAGGAGGTCGCGGTGACCAAGCGGGCCGCCTTCGCCGACGAGCCCTACTGGGGCCGACCGGTGCCCGCGTTCGGGCCGACTGACGCCCCGGTGGTCATCGTCGGTCTCGCCCCCGCGGCCCACGGAGCCAACCGCACGGGCCGCATGTTCACCGGCGACCGCTCCGGCGACTGGCTCTACGGCGCCCTGCACCGCGCCGGGTACGCGAACCAGCCTCAGTCATGGGCCGCCGGTGACGGGCTCGAGCTCGACGGGGTCCGGATCATCGCCCCCGTGCGCTGCGCCCCGCCGCAGAACAAGCCGACGACTGACGAGAAGCGCTCCTGCGCGCCGTGGCTCGACGCCGACCTCGCGCTGAGCGCACCGCACGTCCGCTCGATCCTGTGCCTGGGCTCGATCGGCTGGGACACCACGATCGCCGGAGTACGCCACGCCGGGTGGGAGGTCCCGCGCCCGAAGCCGAAGTTCGGCCACGGCGCCCGAGCCACCCTGCGCACACCCGAGGGGCGCGAGGTCGCCCTCGTGGGGAGCTACCACGTCAGCCAGCAGAACACCTTCACCGGCAAGCTCACCCGGGCGATGCTCGACGAGGTCATCGCTTCCCTGTGACACACGTCCTATCGTGAGGGCATGACCACCACCACTGCGCTCGTCGTCAGCCGTCACGGAGGACCGGAGGTCCTCGAGGTCCAGGAGCGCGAGGTGCCCACGCCCGGGCCCGGTGAAGCGCTCGTCGAGGTCGCGGCCGGCGGGGTGAACTTCATCGACGCCTACCAGCGCGCGGGTACCTACCCGACTCAGCCGCCGTACGTGCAGGGCTTCGAGGCCGCAGGAACCGTGCGTGCGATCGGTGACGGCGCGGTCGTCGCGGTGGGTGATCGTGTCGCGTGGTCGATGACCATCGGGCTGCACGCCGGCCTGGTCATCGCGGACTCGGAGAAGCTGCTGCCGGTACCCGACGGCGTGGACCTCGAGACGGCGGCCGCGGCGACACTGCAGGGCATGACGGCCCACGCACTGGTGACCGACGTCCACCACGTCACGCAGGGCACGGTCGCGCTGGTGCACGCTGCTGCCGGCGGGGTCGGACAGCTGCTCACCCAGATGATCGTCAGCCGCGGCGGCCACGTCATCGCCACCGCCGGGTCCGCGGCGAAGCTGGAGATCGCCCGCTCGCGCGGCGCCGCCGAGACGATCGACTACAGCGAGGCGGACGACCTGTCCGGGGCCGTGCGGCAGGCCGCCGAGCGCCTCGGCGCGACCAAGGGCGTGGACGTGGCCTACGACGGGGTCGGCAAGGCGACCTTCGACGACTCGCTCGCGTCGCTTCGCCCGCGCGGGACCATGGTCCTCTTCGGCGGCGCGTCCGGCCAGGTGCCCCCCTTCGACCTGCAGCGGCTCAACTCCGGCGGCTCGCTCTTCGTCACCCGGCCCAGCCTGGCGCACTTCATCAGCGAGCGGGAGGAGCTGATGATGCGCGGGCGCGAGCTGTTCGCCGAGATCGACTCCGGCACGCTCGACATCGCCATCGGGGGCCGCTTCGGTCTTGACCGGGCCGCGGAGGCGTACCGCGCGCTCGAGGGACGGGCGAGCACCGGCAAGTTGTTGCTCATCCCCTGAGTCCACGCAAGGTGTGTCGCGCGGCAGTTCAGTGTGTGAGCGACGAGAACAAGCGGTTCGTGGCCGCCTGAGGCGCGAACTGCCGCGCGACACACCCCTGTGGAAAGCCGAGAAGCCGAAATGGCCAGCGCTGGAAGGCTGGGCGGATGAGCGTTGTCACCCTCCATCTCGCCCAGGCCGGCGGCTCAGCCACGCGCGCCGAACTGCTCGACGTCGTCACCACTGGGACCTTCGAGGCTGCGGTGAGGAGTGGCGAGGTCGTCCGCCACCGGCGAGGCGTCTACGGCCTACCGCTCGACCCGGCAGAAGATCGCGTTGCGCAGATCGGCGCCCTGCTCAGTCACCGCAGCGCCGCTCTGCACCACGGACTCAACGTCCTGCACGCTCCCGAGCTCCCCGAGGCGGTGATCTCTCGGAGTCGCAGTCTGCCGGTTCCCCACGACGTGGATCTGCGGTTCCGGTCACTGACACCGGAGTCCGTCGACGGGCAGGCGACGACCGCGCTGCAGACGGTGGTCGACTGCGCACGGGACCTGCCGCTGCCGGAGAGCCTCAGCGTGGCCGACTCCGCCCTACGATCGGGCGCGCTCACCCGGGCCGACCTCGACCGTGCACTCGAGTCACTCCCTCGCACCGGCCGCGCTCGGGCCACGCGAGTGCTGCAACTCGCCAGCGCAGAAGCCGCCAACCCCTTCGAGTCGGGGCTGCGCGCCCTGGCGACCGAAACCACCGACCAGACCTGGGTGCCTCAGGCTCCCGTCACGCTGCGCAACGGGAGGGTGCTGCACGCGGATGCCGGTCATCTGGCGAGCCGGGTGACGCTCGAGGCCGACAGCCAGCAATCCCACAAGAGTCGTGCCGACATCATGCGCGACTGCAACCGCTACAACGAGATGATCCTCGCCGGCTGGGTGGTGCTGCGCTTCGCGTGGGAGCACGTGATGTTCCACCCCGACTGGGTGCGGGAGGTCATTGCGTGGGTGGTGGGCCAGCGCAGGGGCGTGTCGCGCGGCAGTTCGATGTCAGCGTGACGAGAACATGCGGTTCTCAGGGCCCGACACCACGAAGTGCCGCCCGACACACCCTGACGGTCAGCTCACCAGAGGAAGGCAACGAGGGCGTTGACGACCGCGAGCCCGGCGGCGACGAGCGCGAGCGTCTTGCCGTTCTCACCACGCTTGCTCTTGCCGTTGCCGATCTCGGCGCAGGCCAGGACGGCGATCATGATCACGAGCTTGGTGCCGATCTTGGCGTGGTTGACCGGGTCGTCACCCGCCTCCGCGAGGCCGGTGAGCCCGAGCCCCACGAGCAACTGGATGCGAGCGCCCCACGTCTGGATGACGTGCACGTGGCCGGCGACGAAGGGCGCCACGATGATCGCCAGCATCGCGAGCATGTGGAGGATGTAGAGGATGAGGTGCAGGGCGTCCATGCCCTCACCCTAGGCGTCGCGCTCGCAGACCCCCGGCAGGGGCTCAGTCCACCCCGGCACCCGGCAGGTACGGCAGCGCCGTCCCCACCATCGCCGCGCGTGGCAGGTCCGACAGCCGGTCGAGGGGGACCCACGCCGCGGCCCCCGTCGACCCATCGATCTCGACGACCCTGGCTGCGGTGGGCCGCGGACAGTCCGCCAGGTAGATCAGGCGCACCGCGTGGAAGTTCTCCTGCGCGTCCACGTAGTGCTTCGACTGCACCTGCACCAGGTCACCGACCTCGACGTGTTGGCCGGTCTCCTCGTGGACTTCGCGGACGACCGCATCGAGCGGTTCCTCGTGCGGATCGACGCCCCCGCCCGGCAGGGTCCACAGCCCACCGGCGCCACCACCGACCCAGCCGGCCAGACGTGACATGAGCAGCTGGTCGCCGTCGCGGACGAGCGCGTACGCCGCGATCCGTTGCAGCACACTCGCTCCGCGTCCGGCCGGCTCGAGCGTGGGCGCCACCACGGCCTGACCGAGCGCCTCGACGGCGTAGTGCACCTCGACGCAGCCGTCGGCACCGAGGACGGAGCGCACCAGCTCACCGGCCAGGCCGTGCTCGGCCAGCAGGTCCGCCGGGTCCCGACCGTGCGGGAGTGGCCAGCGACCGGCGTCCTCGGCCACGACGACGACACTCATGCGCCCGCCCGCCGGTACTCGGCGACGACGAGGTCCACGACTCGCCCCCACGTCTGGCTCGGCGGTGTGCCCACGTTGTGCTGGGCGAGGCGGGTGCGCAGGGTCGCGTCGGCGGCCAACCGCACCAGAGCATCAGTGAGCCCGGCGTCATCGGGAGCGAGCAAACCGCTGGTCCCGTCCGTGACAACCTCCGCCAGGCCGGAGTCGGCTCTGGCGATGACCGGCAGGCCGGCAGTGCGGGCCTCGAGCGCAGCGATCCCGAAGGCCTCCAGCCGCGTCGTCGAGAGGTAGACGTCGCACTCCCGGTAGTGCCCGGCCAGCTCGGACCGGGACACGCTCCCCCGCCACCGCACGACGTCGCCCAGACCCAGTGCAGCACTGCGGGACTCGAGCAGCGCCCGCATCGCGCCATCACCGAAGACGTCGAGCACCAGCGCCCCCGGCCCCAGTCGCGCGTGCGCATCGGCCACCACCCGCAGCAGCGCACCGACGCGCTTGCGGGGCGCCAGCCGGGTGGCGGTGACCACACGAAGCGGCCGCGCTGTGAACCGCACCGGTCCGGCCGGCCAGGCCCCCGGGTCGATGCCGTTGGGTACGACGCCCACCGGCAAGCCCGGCGCGGCGTGACCCACTCCCTTCGCCGCGACCTCGGAGACCGCGGACAGCACGGCCCCCTGGCCGGTCCACGTCCGCAGGGCCGGGCGCAACGTCAACGCAGCCTTGTCCAGGACGCAGTGGAAGGTCAGTGCCGTCGGCAACCCCAGCCCCGTCGCCACCCTGGCCATGTCCCAGGCGAAGGGGGACACCACGCCCAGGTGCACGTGCGCGATGTCGAACCCGCCGTGCTGCAGTCGAGCGCGCACCACGGGAGGAGCCATCGGGTTGACCGGGACGTCACCGGGCAGGTGGAGCGCCATCCGGTGCACCGGGACGCCGTCGACGATCTCGACCGTCCCGCCGCGCTCCCCCTTCGCCCCCCGCGTCGCGGTGAAGACCTCGACCTCGTGCCCGGCCGCCAGCAGGTGCACGGCGAGGTCGCTGACCTGGGACTCGATCCCACCGGTGCGCGGCGGGTAGCAGTCGGAGAGCAGGGCGACCTTCACTCCCCCAGAGTGCCATGGGGTGCGTGTGGAACAGTTGCACTCGATGGACCAGCCAGCCGCGCGCCGCACCCTCGTGGTCTTCCACGCGCACCCCGACGACGAGGCCCTGCTGACCGCCGGCACGATGGCCCGGGCGGCGGCCGACGGACACCGTGTGGTCCTCGTGGTCGCCACCGATGGTGCGCTCGGCCTGACCGATGAGGCCACCTACGGGACGACGGGTGCGGCCCTTGCCTCGACCCGTGGCCGGGAGCTGACGGCGAGCGCCGGCGCGCTCGGGGTCGCCCGCACCGTCGAGCTCGGGTACGCCGACAGCGGCAGCGGCCCGGACGTCCTCCCCGACCCCCCTGGCAGCCGCCGGTTCGTGCGGGTGCCACTCGAAGAGGCCGCTGCGACCCTGACGGAGGTCCTCCTGCAGGAGCAGGCCGATGTCCTGACGACCTACGACCCCAACGGCGGGTACGGCCACCGCGACCACGTGCGCGTGCACGAGGTGGGGTCCAGGGCCGCCGACCTCGCCCGCGAGCGTGGCCTGCCGGTGACGGTGCTGTGGGCCACCGTCCCGCGCGACCTGCTCTGCCGCGCAATCGACCTCGCCGCGAAGGTCTACCGTTTTCCCCCTCAGTTCGACCGGTCGAGCTTCGATCGGGCCTACTGCGCCGGCGCCGAGATCACCCACCGCGTCCCGGTGCGCCGGTACGCGAGGGCCAAGCGGGCGTCGATGCGCGCCCACGCCAGTCAGGCCACGGATCCCGGCGGCGGCGACCGCACGCTCGGGATACTCGCACGCATCCCCCGCCCGCTCTTCGACCTCGTCTTCGCTCGGGAGTGGTTCCTCGACCCGGCGGCGCCGCCGGGCACGACCCGCACCGACGTCTTCGAGGGGCTGACATGAGCGAGCCCACCAACCACCGGCGCGGGTCCCCGGCACTGCGCGTCGTGCAGGTCGTCCTCGGCCTCGCGCTGGCTGCCGCCCTGCTGTGGTGGGGGCTGCCCTTCTTCGCGCAGACGACCTGGGCCGAGGTCGGCGACGTGCTCGCCGGGGTCTCGCCGTGGAAGGCCGCGCTCTTCACGGGCTTCGTCATCGCCGGCCTGTACTGCTACACCTTCGTCATGACCGGCGCCATGCCCGGGTTGAGCCACCCCCGGGCCCTGGTCCTCAACGTCTGCGGCTCCTGCGTGTCCAACCTGCTGCCCGGTGGTGGTGCCGTCGGACTGGCTGCCACGTACTACATCGCCAAGTCGTGGGGGTTCACCGTCTCGAGCGTGACGACGATGGCGGTCGTGACCGGGGTGTGGAACGTCCTCGCCCGTGCCGCGCTGCCCGTCATCGCGATCATCGGCCTGTCGTGGGGCGCGCAAGGGCTCCCGCAGTCCATGCAGGAGGCGGCCTGGGCGGCGATCATCACCGGCGCCGTCGTACTCGGTCTCTTCGTCGTCGCGGTCGTCACCGATGCGGGCGCGCGGGCCCTCGGGAGGGGGCTGGACCGATTGGTGCGCTTGGTCCGTCGCGGGCACGGCGACGGAATCGAGCGCGGCCTGACCGGGCTGCGGGCGCAGATCGCGCAGACGGTGCGCACCGGGTGGTTGTCCATGACCCTGGGCATGGTCGGCTTCTTCGGCCTGTACTACGTGCTCTTCCTGCTGTGCATGTCCACCACGGGGGTAGAGCTGCCCTTCGGGCAGCTCTTCGCCGCGTACGCGATCGGCCGGCTGCTGACCGCGGTCGGGGTCACGCCGGGCGGGCTGGGAGTCACCGAGGCCGGCACCGTCGCCGCCCTGGTCGCCTGGGGCGCCGACCCGGCGGCATCCGTGGCCGGGGTCGTGATCTTCACGGTCTTCACCCACCTGCTCGAGGTCCCGCTCGGGGCGATCGGGTGGATCGCGTGGAGTGTCATGCCCCGGGCGAGCCGCGACGCGGTCGCCGAGGCCGCTGAGACGGGGCGCTGAGATCAGCCCAGCAGGCGTGCCACCTGCCGGGCGTGCGCCTGAGCGGCCACCTCGTCGTCGAGCTCTTCGGGCTCGAAGTCCCGACCGGTCGCCAGCCCGGCCGACCACCCGATGAGGGCGTCGGCGAGCCGTGGGTTGGCCGGCAGGATCGGGCCGTGGAGGTAGGAGCCGATGACGTGCCCGGTGACGGCACCCTCGGTGCCGTCGGAGTCGTTGTTGCCCTGGCCGTGCCTGACCCGACCGAAGGGATCCTGCCCCTGGCCGAGCACCGTTGCCCCGGAGTGGTTCTCGTAGCCGACGACGTCACCGAAGTCCGTGGAGAGCACCACCGGCCCGATCATGCGGGTCGTGTTGCCCTGCGTGGTCACGTCCAGGATGCCCAGGCCGGGCACACGTTTGCCCTCGACGGTGACGAAGGAACGCCCGAAGAGCTGATACATCCCGCAGATCATGAGCATTGGCACACCCTCGGCGGCCAGGGCCCGCAGCCGGTCGGCCCGGCGCTGAAGGTCCTGCTCGACGGTGACCTGCCCGGAGTCCTGGCCGCCACCCCCGACCACGAGGTGAATGGTCTCCGGCAGGGGCTGCCCGGGGTGGTGCTGGTGCACCACCGGCACGTAGCCGTGTCGCCGGATGCGCGCGGCCAGGCAACGCGTGTTGCCGAGGTCGCCGTAGATGCTCATCTCGCGCGGGTACATGTGCACCAGGTGGATCTCACCCTTGCCCTCGTTGCCGGGGTCGGCGGGCCGGTCGGAGGCGGCCGGCTCCCCGAGGATCGTGACGTCGCGGGGGTCGTGTGGTCCGACGTTGCTCATGCCCCTCATCCCTTCGCCTCGGGGGCGTCGACGCCCATCTCGGGCAGGTCGTAGCGTTCACCGAGCATCCGGCGCAGCGCGAGCATCGCGGTGTAGGAGGTGAAGATGCGTTTCGGCTCACCCTCGTGGTCGGCGAGGAAGGTCGTCAGAGCCCTCGCCAGGTCGGTCTCGGTCGCGGCGACGGGCACGTCGTCGTACTGCAGGCGCAGCGCCATGTCCCAGCCGCGCACCCCGGAGGTGAGGGCCACCCCCTTCGCCCGCAGGGACTCGAAGCTGACGTCGTAGAGCCAGGAGACGTCCCGACCGTCCGCGTAGTCGTCGTTGATGGCGATCATCGTCGCGGCCGGCGTGCTCGCGTAGGTGCTCAGCGCGACGGTGAAGCCGGCCGGGTTCTTGACCAGGACGAGGTCGAGCGGTGTCCCGTCGACGTCGATGACCTCTCCCCGGCCGAAGGGGGGCGCGACCGTGCGCAGCGCCTGCTCGGTGGCCTCGTGGCGGAACCCGGCACCGAGCAGGTGCTTGGCACTCGCGCTCGCCGCGGTGGCGTTGATCATCGCGGCCAGACCGCGCTGACGCAGGGTCACGGGACCGAGGGCGCCCCCTTCACCCGCCGCGCCGAAGGTGATCCGCAGCGACTCCTCGTCGATCGGCGCCAGTAGGCCGTCGCACTCACCGGCGGCCGGCGGGGCGAAGTCCTCCTGCTCCCGCGAGTCGTGCTCGGACAGCTCGCCGATGCGGTCGGCGACCGACGCGTCCAGGCCGAACCAGGTGACGTCGACGTCCGGCGCGAGGGTGGTGGCGATGCGGTTGACGAAGGGGTCATCCCGGTTGAGCACTACCCCGTCCGTGGTCATCGCGGCCAGTTGGGTCAGTAGGCGCGCCGTGTGGTCGATCTCGGCAAAGCGGTCGAGCTGGTCACGGGCGACGTTGAGCAGGAGCGCGTGGGTGGGTGCGACGGCGCGACCGAAGTGGAGGGCGTGCGCCTCGTCGAGCTCGAGGACGGCGATGTCGGCCTCCAGTCCGCCCCGCAAGGGCATCTCGGCGAGCATCGCGGAGATGACCCCCCGGGTGAAGTTGCTCCCGGTGGCGTTGGTGAAGACCCGCTTGCCGTGGGCGCGCAGGATGGCGACGAGCATCTTGGTGGTCGTCGTCTTGCCGTTCGTCCCGGAGACGACGACGATGCCACCCGGCACATCAGCGAGGGTGTGGGCGAGGAACGCCGGGTCGATCTTCTCCGCGACGAGCCCGGGCAGCGCAGAACCCCCGGCGCCACCGCCCTTCAGACGGGCTGCGCGTCGGGCCGCCTTGCCGGCAAGGGTGGCGATCGTCGTTCTCAGCACCGGATCACCCTAACGGGGCACTGGTGCCGGGACGCGCTGCGTACTCGCTGCTGCGCGGCTGTCCCGACCGCTGCGCGATGGCGTCCATGGTCTCGTCGGTGATCGCCCGCAGCAACTTGCCCTTGACCAGCTCGGCCTCGAGGGCGGCGACGTCGACCGGCGCAGCGAAGCGCACGGTGACCTTGTGCGGGCGCAGGCCCCTCGTCCCGGCCGGCTGGGCCCGGTCCGTGCCGATGAGCGCGCAGGGGACCACCGGGGCGCGGGAGGCCACCGCGAGACGACCGACGCCGGTGCGTCCCTTGTGCAGCATGCCGTCCCGGCTGCGTGTGCCCTCCGGGTAGATGGCGAAGGCACCCTGTGCCGCCAGGTGCGCCTCGGCGAGCTCGAGCGAGCGCGCCGCGGCCTTCGCGTCGGAGCGGTCCACGGGGATCATCCCGCCGAACTCACCGAACCACAGTCGCTTGACCCATCCGAGGAGGCCGGTGCCCTGCAGGTACTCGGCCTTGCCGAGGAAGCCGACCTTGCGGCCCGTGGCCAGCGGGATCACCATCGAGTCGACGAAGCTGAGGTGGTTGCTGGCGATGATCACCGGACCGGTCGCGGGCACGTGCTCGCGCCCCTCGACCTCGAGTCGCAGGTAGGCCTTCAGCGGCGGACCGACGAGAACCCGACGCAGCAGCCACTCCCCCACCCTGATCGCGATGCCTGCCATCAGGACCTCACTCCCACTCGATGGTGCCCGGCGGTTTGCTCGTGACGTCGAGGACGACGCGATTGACCTCTGCGACCTCGTTGGTGATCCGGTTGGAGATCTGGGCGAGCACGTCACCGGGGACGCGGGTCCAGTCGGCGGTCATCGCGTCCTCGGAGGAGACCGGGCGCAGGACGATCGGGTGACCGTAGGTGCGACCGTCCCCCTGGACGCCGACCGAGCGCACGTCGGCGAGGAGGACGACCGGGCACTGCCAGATCTGCTGGTCGAGGCCGGCCGCGGTCAGCTCCTCCCGGGCGACGGCGTCGGCTCGGCGCAGGATGTCGAGGTTGTGCTCGGTGACCTCGCCGATGATCCGGATGCCCAGACCCGGTCCCGGGAAGGGCTGGCGGTCGACGATCTCGTCGGGGACGCCGAGCTCACGCCCGACCTGGCGCACCTCGTCCTTGAAGAGGGCACGCAGCGGCTCGATCAGCTTGAACTGCAGATCGTCGGGCAGGCCGCCCACGTTGTGGTGGGACTTGATGTTGGCCGCGCCGGAGCCGCCGCCGGACTCGACCACGTCCGGGTAGAGCGTGCCCTGCACGAGCCACTTGACCGGGTGCTCGTCGTCACCGCTGCCGACGACGTCCCGCGCTGCCTGCTCGAAGACGCGGATGAACTCGCGCCCGATGATCTTGCGCTTCTCCTCCGGGTCGCTCACGCCCGCGAGCGCCCCCAGGAACTGGTCCCTCGCGTCGACGACGACGAGTTTGACCCCGGTCGCCGTGACGAAGTCCTGCTCCACCTGCTCCGCCTCGCCCTGACGCAGCAGACCGTGGTCGACGAAGACGCAGGTGAGCTGCTCACCGACGGCACGCTGCACGAGCGCCGCAGCCACGGAGGAGTCGACGCCCCCGGACAGGCCGCACAGCACCCGGTCCTGTCCGACGGTCTCGCGGATGATCGCGACCTGCTCGTCGACGACGTTGTCGGCGGTCCAGTCCGCTTCGAGGCCCGCCCCTCGGCGCAGGAAGTTCTCCAGGACGTTCTGGCCGAAGGTGGAGTGCATGACCTCCGGGTGCCACTGCACGCCGTACAGGCGTCGCTCGTCGTCCTCGAAGGCCGCCACCGGTGCCCCGGACGTGCTCGCCGTGACGCGCATGCCCGCGGGCGCCTCGGTCACGGAGTCACCATGGCTCATCCACACCGACTGCTCGGCGGGCTGGTCGGTGAAGAGGGTCGAGTCCTGATGGCTGACCTGCGCCCGGGTCGAGCCGTACTCGCTCAGCCCGGTCCGCTCGACCGTCCCGCCGAGGGCCCTGACCATCGCCTGGAAGCCGTAGCACATGCCGAAGACCGGGACCCCGGCCTCCAGCAGGTCGCCGTCCAGACCGGGAGCGTCCTGCGCGTAGACGGAGGAGGGTCCGCCGGAGAGGATGACCGCAGCCGGGCCCTTGGCGAGGACGTCGGCCGCCGACATCGTGTGCGGCACGACCTCGCTGTAGATGTTGGCCTCACGCACTCGACGGGCGATGAGCTGGGCGTACTGGGCGCCGTAGTCGACGACGAGGACCGGGGAGGTCTTGAGCGAATCCGTCACGCGGACAGGTTACCGGCCCCTCCCCTACGAACTAGAGCCAGCAGCACTTCATATCAGGGGTGGGTGAGTGGGGTGACCTCACGGACGACGCGACGCTCCTCCACGAAGGCGACGAAGGGGATGCACGCGAGCAGCAGGATCGCGATCATCCGGCCGACCGACCAAGCGACCTTGAAGCCGAGATTGGCCGTGGCGACGGCGAAGACCATGAAGATCAGGCCGTGCACCGGCGACCACCAGGCGAGCACGTCGTTGTCGAAGCCGTACTTCAGGACCATCTCGAGGATGAGGACGAACATCGCCAGACCGGCGACGATCGCGCTCACCCGGAAGAAGGACAACCCGCCCGCGATCGCCCGCGGGTCGGCGCTGACTGCTGCCTGCTTGTCGTGCGTGCTCACGTCACGTGCTCCTTGCTCTCCACGGCCTCGGCCGCTAAGTCACGGCGCGCCGCCTGACGCACCATCTTCGTCCACATCCACAGCGGGAACGCCGCGAACAGCCACCACTGGAACGCGTACATGGCGTTGCGCCACTGCAGCGACGTGTCCGGTAACGGCGGTGGGACCCGCTCGACCCCCTCGACCTGCTCGCGTCCGTCCTCACTGAGAGCGAACGCGAACCCGTTGTAGATCTCGCCCGGCCAGACGTTGACCAGCTTGGCGATGTCCACCGAGGTCATCTCGCCGTCGGCGAGCCCGACACCCTCGTCGGGTGCTTCCTTGGGTGCCAACGAGCCGAGGAGCTCGATGGTGCCCTTCGGGGCCGGGGGCGGGTCCTCCCCCTTCGGAATCCACCCCCGCACCACGGCGAGGTTGGCGCCGGTCCCGGCCACGACGAAGCGGTCGAGGACCCAGGCACCGGGCTGGTCCTTCAGCAGGCGACCGACCACCAGGACCTGGTCGCCGGTGTACTCGCCGGTCGTCGTCACCCGCTGGCCGGACCCGCCGTCGGGGAAGTCCTCGAGGGGCTCCATGAAGTCCTCCAGCGCGACGACCGGACGGTCCTGGATCTCGCGCACCGCGTCGGCCCGGGCCTCGTCGTGCGCGACCGACCATTGCCACCGACCGGCGATGATGAATACGACGCCCATCACCAGCGCCAGGGCGAGCAGCCCCAGAAAGCGAGGGCGAAGAGCGGTCCGGAGCACGTCCTCAAGGCTACGTCTGCGATCCGGGTCACCCGGACGCAGCCCTGCACGCCGCCCGCTGCGAAACCTCAGACAGCGACGTGCGGCATCCCGAGGTTGACCTTCGCACTGGGGTGCGTGAAGTCCTGCACCGCACGGACAAGCGGCGCCACCGGCTCCAGACGCTGGTACGGCTCGCCCTGCGCTGGACGTGGATCGGTCTCACCGACGTTGGGCCACAGCGAGAAGGCCCGCTCGGCCTGCGCGGTGATCGTCAACGACGGGTTGACCCCGAGGTTCGCCGAGACGGCGGACCCGTCGCTGACCGTGATCCCGGGGTGGCCCCACAGACGGTGGTAGGGGTCGATGGTCCCCTTCTCCGGGGAGTCACCGATCGCGACGCCACCGAGGAAGTGGGCGGTGAGCGGGATGTCGAAGGCCTCGCTCCACGTGCCGCCGGCGAAGGTCTCGATGCCGACTCGCTCGGCCAGCCGGTCCGCGATGACCTTGATGCCCCGGTGCCCGGCCTCGATGTAGGTCGGATTCTTCTCGCCGTGCCCCTGGCGCGAGGTCAGGCGGCGGCCACCGAGCGCGCTGCGGCGCAGGGACGTCGTCAGCGAGTTGTCGAGGCTCTGCATGACCAGTCCGATGACAGTGCTGTCCGCGAAATGGACGCCCGGCGGGAACCATGCCTTCAGGGCCGGCAGCTGCGTCGGCAGGGCCGCGAGCAGCTTGACGAAGCGCGGGGTCCGTCCCGTCTTGCGCGGGGCGAGGAGTGTGGTGAGCAGGCCCATCGCGTCCGAGCCCTTGCCGTAGCGCACGTTCTCGATGTGCGTGTCCTCGTCCGGGTGGAAGGACGTGGTGATCGCGACCCCCTTGGTGAGGTCGTCCGCTCCGGTCGGGGGTCGCTCGGTGAGGGCGCCGACGAGTGCTTCGGAGTTGGTGCGCGTGAGCTGACCGAGGGTGTCGCTGACGTGCGGCAGTTCACCGTCGTCCTTCATCCGGTGCAGGAGGTTCTGCGTACCCCAGGTGCCAGCTGCGACGACGACGTGGCGCGCAGTGGTGACGCGGGCAGTCTTGTCGCCCGGCTTGTCGGTTGCCTCGTGGCGCACGCGATAGATCTCCCGGCCGTCGACGTCCGTCCCGGGGACGATCCCGACCCGGGTGACGGTGCGCATCGGCAGGATCTGGGTGCCGAGCTGCTCGGCGAGCGCCAGGTAGTTCTTCATCAGGGTGTTCTTGGCACCGACCCGGCAGCCGACCATGCAGTTGCCGCACTCGGTGCACATCGTGCGCTCGGGTCCGGCCCCGCCGAAGTACGGGTCCGCGACGGTCCGGCCGGGGACGTGCCCCCCTTCGTCCGTCTCGAAGAAGACCCCGACCGGGGTCTTGACGAAGGTGTCGGGCACGCCCATGTCCGCAGCGGCCACACGCATGACGTCCTCGACCGGCCCCTCGCAAGGGTTGGTCATGACGCCGAGCATCGAGCTGGCCGTGTCGTAGTGCGGCTTCAGCTCGGACTGCCAGTCGGTGATGTGCCCCCACTGCCGGTCGGTGAAGAAGACCGGCGGCGGCACGTAGAGGGTGTTGGCGTAGTTGAGCGACCCGCCACCCACTCCCGCGCCGGCGAGGATCATCACGTCCTTGAGCATGTGGATCCGCTGGATCCCGTAGCACCCCACCTTGGGCGCCCACAGGAAGTTCTTCAGGTCCCAGCTGGTCTTCGCGAAGTCCTCGTCCTCGAACCGGCGCCCGGCCTCCAGGACCATGACCCGGTATCCCTTCTCGCTCAGGCGAAGGGCGGCGACGGAACCTCCGAAGCCGGATCCGATGACGAGGACATCCGTGTCCACCCTGCTGTCGACGCCTGCAGCGTGCGCCGTGGTGCTGCTGCTCACTTCATCCCCAGCATCTTCATGGCGCGCAGGCCGACGGTCATGACCTTGCCGTAGGCCGCGTGGCTCATCCCGAACGCGGGTGCGATCGGCATGACGTACTGGGCGCTGATCGTCTGGGCCTCGGTGTACTTCAGGATCCCCTCGGCGCCGTGGCGACGGCCCATGCCCGAGTCCTTCATCCCGCCCATGGGGGCACCCATCGACGCCCACGTCGCGGCGTAGCCCTCGTTGATGTTGACCGTGCCGGTGCGGATGCGCTCTGCGATGCGACGCCCACGCGCCACGTCCGAGGTCCACACAGAGGAGTTCAGGCCGTACTCGGTGTCGTTGGCCAGGGCGATCGCGGCCTCGTCGTCGGCCACCCGGTAGATCGAGACCAACGGACCGAAGGTCTCCTCGTCGCGGCAGCCCATGGCGGCAGTGACTCCCTCGAGGACCGTCGGCTCGAAGACGTAGGGCCCGACGTCGGGGCGGTGCTTGCCTCCGGTCAGGACGGTCGCTCCCTTCGCCACGGCGTCCTCGAGGTGCGCCGTGACCGTCTCGAGCTGGCCCTGGTCGACCAGCGAGCCCATGTCGTGGCCGTACTCGAGCGCGGTGCTCAACGTCATCGCCTTGACGGCGGCGACGAAGCGCGGGACGAATTCGCCGGCGATGCCCTCGTGGACGATGACGCGCTCGGTGGAGATGCACAGCTGGCCGGCGCTGGAGAAGCAGGCGCGCACGGCACCCTCGACGGCCTTGTCCACATCGGCGTCATCGGCGATGTAGACGGAGTTCTTGCCGCCGAGCTCCATGCTGAAGGAGACGAGACGGGCCGCCGCGGACTGCGCGACCTTGCGGCCCGTCGCGGTCGAGCCGGTGTAGCAGACGTAGTCGGCCGAGTCGACGATCGCCTGGCCTGCCTCGGAACCACGGCCGAGGACGACCTGGAAGACGCCCTCGGGCAGCCCGGCCCGTACGAGCAGCTCCACGGCGGCCAGCGCGGTGACCGAGCCCTGCTGGTCCGGGCGCAGCACGACGGCATTGCCGGCCATGAGGGCCGGCAAGGCATCGGTGATGGACAGGCTCAACGGGTAGTTCCACGGCGAGACGACGCCGACGACACCCTTGGGGTGGTGCAGCACGCGGGTCTGGGTGATGACCGGCAGGGCACCCTGCACAGACCTGGGCCGAAGGTGGGCCTGCGCGGTGCGTGCGTAGTAGCGCGCGGCCATGGCGGTGTCGGCGACCTCCTCGAAGGCCTGCACCCGCGTCTTGCCGGACTCCAGCTGGATGAGGTCGAGCAGGTCGACCTGCTTGTCGAGGACGAGGTCGTGGAACCGCAGCAGGATGCGGGCCCGCTCTGCGAAGGGGGTCGCGGCCCAGCGCCCCTGTGCGGCACGGGCGGCGTCCATGGCGCGCGCGACGTCCTGCTTCGTCGACAGTGGCAACGCCGCGATCGGTCCACCGGTCATCGGCGAGGTCTTGGTGAAGGTCTCCGCCGTGGGCGAGGCCACGACCCGACCGGCGAGGCGTCGGGCCCGGCTCGGGTCGACCGCGTACGTCGCAGTGGGGTCCAGCTCTGGGTCAGCGATGGTCTCCGAGGTCATTACCCAAGGGTAGGTCCGTGCGCGTGCGATGGCCACAGGACCTTGGTCACTGAAAGACGCAGCTCGGCTCGGCTCAACTCAGCTCGGCTGGTGCGGGGCGACGACGACCTCGATGCGTTGCAGCTCCTTGACCTCGGTGTAGCCGGTCGTGGCCATGGCCCGACGCAGGGCACCGACGAGATTGGTGGTGCCGTCGGCCGAGCGGCTGGGCCCGAAGAGGACCTCCTCCATCGGCGCCACGGAGCCGACCTCCACCCGGGCACCGCGCGGCAGCTCGGGGTGGTGCGCCTCGGCTCCCCAGTGGAAGCCCCGTCCGGGCGCCTCCGCGGAGCGGGCGAGCGTGGCCCCGAGCATCACGGCGTCGGCACCGCAGGCGATGGCCTTGACGATGTCGCCGCTCGTGCCCAGTCCGCCGTCGGCGATGACGTGGACGTAGCGACCGCCCGACTCGTCGAGGTAGTCGCGCCGCGCGGCGGCAACGTCGGCGATGGAGGTGGCCATCGGGGCCTGGATGCCCAGCGCCTGGCGGGTGGTCGAGGCGGCCCCGCCACCGAAGCCGACGAGCACACCGGCGGCTCCGGTACGCATCAGGTGCAGCGCGGCGGTGTAGGTCGCGGCGCCCCCGACGATGACCGGCACGTCGAGCTCGTAGATGAAGCGCTTGAGGTTCAGCGGCTCGCTGCGGCTGCTCACGTGCTCGGCGGAGACGGTGGTGCCGCGGATGACGAAGAGGTCGACCCCGGCGTCGACGACGGTCTTCCAGTACTGCTGGGTGTTCTGCGGGCTGAGGGCGCCGGCGACGGTGACCCCGGCCTGCCGGATCTCGTGCAGCCGCTCGGTGATCAGCTCGGGCACGATCGGTGCGGCGTAGATCTCCTGCATGCGGGCCGTCGCGCGGGCCGGGTCGAGCGAGGCGATCTCGGCCAGCAGCGGCTCGGGGTCCGCGTACCGCGTCCACAGGCCCTCGAGGTCGAGGACCGGAAGGCCGCCGGCCTCGCCGAAGGCGATCGCCGTCGTGGGCGACATCACGGAGTCCATCGGGGCCGCGATGACGGGCATGTCGAAGTGGTAGGCGTCGATCTGCCAGTCGAGGGAGACCTCCTGGGGGTCGCGGGTGCGCCGGCTGGGCAGCACCGCGATGTCGTCGAAGGAGTAGGCCCTGCGGCCCCGCTTGGCTCGCCCGATCTCGATCTCGTTCACCCTGCCACCCTAGATGGGGGTTGGTGCCGACGCGGACGAGGGCGCATACTTGCATGATCCGTGCATGTACTTCTCGAGTGCGCGGTGGCTCCGGCGGCTCGGCCGTCGCACCCATTTCGCTCTTTGTCTGGAGACACCCGTGTCGGCTCCCGCCCACGACCCATCACTGCTCGAGCAGTACCCTCCGACAATCGACGCAGCGGTCCTGAAGATCGCCGGCGTCGTCGTCCTCGGGTCGATCATGGCGATCCTCGACATCACCGTCGTCAACGTCGCCCTCCCCCACTTCCAGACCGACCTGGCACCCGGAGAGACCCCGCTGGCCTACTCGACCGTCGCGTGGACGGTCACCGCCTACACGCTCGCGCTCGCCAGCGTCATCCCGCTCACCGGCTGGGCCGCCGACCGCTTCGGCACCAAGCGCCTGTACCTGCTGGCCATCGCCTTCTTCGTCGCCGGCTCGACCCTGTGCGCCTTCGCGCCGAGCATCGAGCTGCTCATCGGGGCGCGGGTCGTCCAGGGCCTCGGCGGCGGCATGCTCATGCCACTGGGCATGACGATCATGACCCGCGCCGCCGGGCCGGCCCGCATCGGTCGCCTGATGGCGATCCTGGGGGTGCCGATGCTCCTCGGCCCGATCGGCGGTCCGATCCTTGGTGGCTGGCTCATCGACAACGCCCACTGGCTCGGCCGTCCGAGCTGGACGTGGATCTTCCTGATCAACCTGCCGATCGGCCTCATCGCCCTGGTCTACGCCTCCCTCGTCCTGCCCAAGGACCACACCGAGCCGAGCGAGTCCATCGACCTCATCGGCCTGCTGCTGATGTCCCCCGGGCTGGCCCTCTTCCTCTACGGGGTCTCCTCGATCCCGGAGGCAGGCACCGTGATGGCGACCAAGGTCCTCGCCCCGGCGGTCGTGGGCGCTGTGCTCATCGCGGCCTTCGCGTGGTGGTCGATGAAGCCGCAGCACCCGCTGCTCGACCTACGTCTGCTCGCCAACCGTCAGTTCTCCGTCGCGGCCCTGACGATGTTCCTCTTCGCCGCGGCCTTCTTCGGTGGCCTGCTGCTGATGCCGACCTACTTCCAGCAGGTGCGTGGGGAGAGCACCATGGCGGCCGGCCTGCTCATGGCCCCGCAGGGCATCGGCGCGCTGGTGACGATGCCGATCGCCGGTGCCCTCGTCGACCGCTACCCCGTCGGTCGCATCGTCCCGGCGGGCATCGCCCTGATCACCGGCGGGATGTTCGCCCTGACCCAGCTGACCGACGAGTCGAGCTACTGGGGCTTCGTCATCCCGGCGCTCTTCGTCATGGGTCTGGGCATGGGCGCGACGATGATGCCGCTGATGACGAGCTCGCTGAAGGCCCTCACCGGCGCGCAGGTGGCACGCGGCTCGACCATGCTCAACATCACCCAGCAGGTCGCCAGCTCCTTCGGTGTCGCCATCACCTCCGTCCTGCTCACCCGCGGGTTCAACCAGCACCCGGTCATCGGGCAGGCGCAGGCCTTCGCCGAGGCGAGCGAGGGGGTGAGCGACCCCAGCGCACTGCAGCAGCTGCTGGCGACGTTCCCCGAGATCGCCGACATCGCCGCCGGCCTCTCCGATCCTGGTGCCCTCGGCGGCGCCATCCACTCCGCGGTGACCAGCGCCATGGCCGAGGCCTTCGCCTCGACCTACTGGGTCTCGGCGTTCCTGTGCCTGGCGACCCTCGTCGTCGCGGCCTTCCTTCCCCGCAAGCGCGAGGCGAGCCACATGCTCGACGAGGCGCCGCAGGAGGACGCGCCGGTCGTCCTCCACTGAGGCGACCGCCTCAGGCGTCAGGGCGAAGGGGGTGACCCCCGGAATCGCGCGTCGCGCCCGGTCGTTGGGAAGATGGAGACGACCACCACCACGGAAGGACCACGCATGCCCAGGATCAGGGCGGCCGCCGTGCTCACCGCCGTCGAGTCCGCTCGGCGGTGGGCGCACCAGAACCCCGACAAGGCCACCGGGTACATCGACAAGGCCACCGGCTTCATCGACAAGCGCACCAAGGGCAAGTACCACAGCCAGATCGGTGGTATCTCCAGTCAGGCGAAGAAGGCCTTCACCGGCCAGCAGGGCGTCTCCGGGACTACCGTTCCCGGCGAGACCACGGGGCGCACCGACCGTCCGTACCCGGACATGCGGGCCTGAAGCACCCCCTTCGCCGTCCGGCTCAGGCCTCGCTCGTCTCGAGGACCCGCAGCACGTTGCCGTGTGCGAGTGCGGTGAGGTCGGCGCGTGACCAGCCCCGCTCGGCGAGTGCCGTCAGGAGGGCCGGGTAGGTCGAGACGTCCTCGAGGCCGACGGGTGTCTCGTCCACCCCGTCGTAGTCGGCACCGATCCCCACGTGCTCGATGCCGACGACCTCGCGCAGGTGCGTCAAGTGCGCGACGACGTGCTCGATCGTGGCCACCGGGTCGGGCAGGACGTCGGTGCGCCCGAGGGACTCGTCGGCGCGCGCCTGGTTGACGAACTTCGGCACGACGTTGGCCATGACGATCCCGCCGTTGGCGGGGATGCGCTCCAGGACGTCATCCGGGACGTTGCGCGGGTGGTCGCAGATCGCCCGCGCGCCGGAGTGGCTGAACATCACCGGCAGCCGCGTGGCGTCGAGCGCGTCGTGCATGGTCTCGGCGCTGACGTGGGAGAGGTCGACGACCATGCCGAGGTCGTTCATCGCCGCCACGACCTCCCGGCCGAAGTCGGTCAGGCCCCCGTGCACCCGCTCGTCGGTCGCCGAGTCCGCCCACTCGGTGTTGTCGTTGTGCGTCAACGTCATGTAGCGAGCGCCCCTGGCCGCGAAGGCCGCCAGCGTCTCCAGCGACCCTGCGATGGAGTGGCCGCCCTCCATGCCGATCAGTGCGGCGTGCTTCCCGTCGCCCCACGCCGACCGCACGTCCGCGGCGGTGCGGGCAGGGACCATCTCCTCGTACCGGGCGCACAGTGCCTCCACGAAGTCGATCTGCTCGTGGGTGGCCGCCACCGCGGCGTCACCGGCGAAGGAGCACGGCACCCACACCGACCACAGCTGGGCGGCCAGACCCCCTTCGCGCATCCGCGCCAGGTCCGTGTGCAGCTGCGGCTGGGACTGCGCGATGTCGCAGGCGTCGAGGTCGTACCCGGCGAGCTCACGGTGGTGCCACGGCAAGTCGTTGTGGCCGTCGAGGACGCGGATGCGGGCGCTGCTCGTGCTCATCCCTCCAGTCAACCACCTGCTGACGGCAGGGGTGTCCCGTCCGCCGTCGCACGGGCATGCTGGGCACATGTACCCCGGACCCCACAACGCAATCACCGACGTCCCCGGCGTCCGCGTCGGCCACACCACCCGTGACGAGCCCGGGTGGCTGACCGGTACGACCGTTCTCGCGCCCCCGGTCGGGACCTGCGCGGGCGTGGACGTGCGCGGCGGTGGCCCCGGCACCCGCGAGACCGACGCCCTCGCCCCGAGCAACCTTGTCGACGCGGTCGATGCGGTCGTGCTCTCCGGGGGCAGCGCCTTCGGCCTGTCCACCGCGGACGGCGTCGTGCAGGCGCTCGCCGACGAGCAGCGGGGCTGGCCCACGGGCGGCCCGGGGCAGATCGTGCCCATCGTGCCGGCCGCGATCCTCTTCGACCTCGGGCGAGCGGGCACGTGGCGCAACCATCCCGGTTCGGCGGACGGGCGGGCAGCCTACCTCGGGGCCACGTCCGGCCCGGTGGACGAAGGGGGTGTCGGCGCCGGCACGGGAGCACGCGCCGGTGGTCTGCACGGCGGCATCGGCACCGCGAGCCTCGTCCTCGACTCCGGGGCGACCATCGGCGCCTTGGTCGCGGTCAACGCCGTGGGGTCCCCCCTTCGTCCGGACGGGCGGTTGCTCGCCGAGGACCTCCTCGTCCCCGGCGAGGTCGACGTCCCCGACCCGGACCCCGCTGCGGTACGACGCCACCGGGCTGCTCGGCAGGCCGAGGCGGCAGCCCTGCGAGCGGGGATGGCGACGACCCTGGCCGTCGTCGCCACCGACGCCACGCTCGACAAGGCGGGCTGCACCGGGCTCGCCCGCGTCAGCCACGACGGCTTCGCCCGGGCCCTGTCCCCGGTGCACACCGCCTTCGACGGGGACACCGTCTTCGCGCTGTCGACGCGGGAGCGGCCGGCGCCCTCTCCCCTCGACCTCATGGCGCTGCAGTCCGCGGCCGCCGACTGCATCAGCCGGGCCATCGTGCGGGCCGTGCTCGCGGCCGGCAGCGTCGACCGCGCAGCCGACGGCGGAGCCTCCCTGCCCGGGTACCGGGACACGATGGGGGCGTGACCACACGGCGGTGGCCACGCCCCGATCGAGGGCCGGCAGCAGGTCAGACGGAGTAGTTCGGCGCCTCGACCATGCCCTGCAGGTGGTGCGGGTGGCTCTCCTTGAGGGAGGCCGAGGTGATCCGCACGAACTTGCCCTTCGTCTGCATCTCGGGGACCGTCCCGGCACCCACGTAGAACATCGACTGCCGCAGTCCACCGACCATCTGGTGCGCGACCTGGGAGAGGGTGCCGCGGTAGGCGACCCGTCCCTCGACCCCCTCGGGCACCAGCTGGTCGTCGCTGGCGACCTCGGCCTGGAAGTAGCGGTCCTTGGAGAAGGACTTCTTGCCGCGCGAGCTCATCGCACCGAGGCTGCCCATGCCGCGGTAGGCCTTGAACTGCTTGCCGTTGACGAAGATCAGCTCGCCGGGGCTCTCCTCGCACCCGGCGAGCAGGGAGCCGACCATCACGCTCTCGGCTCCGGCGACGATCGCCTTGGCGATGTCACCGGAGTGCTGCAGGCCACCGTCGGCGATGACCGGCACGCCGGCCGGACGCGCGGCCAGGGATGCGTCGTGGACGGCGGTGACCTGCGGGGCTCCGACACCGGTGACGATGCGCGTGGTGCAGATCGATCCCGGTCCGACGCCGACCTTGATCGCGTCGACCCCGGTGTCGATGAAGGCCTGGGCGCCCTCGCGGGTGGCGACGTTGCCGCCGATGACCTGCACGTGCTTGGTCGCGGGGTCCTTCTTCAGGCGTGCGCACATCTCGAGGAGGAGCTTGACGTGCCCGTGCGCGGTGTCGGCGACGAGGACGTCCACCCCGGCATCGATGAGCGTGGTGGCCCGCTCCCAGGCGTCACCGAAGTAGCCGATCGCGGCACCGACGAGCAGGCGGCCGTGCGCGTCCTTGCTCGCATCGGGGAACTGCTCGCTCTTGACGAAGTCCTTGACGGTGATCAGACCGGCGAGGCGGCCGCTGTCGTCGACGATCGGCAGACGCTCGCGCTTGTGCTGGCGCAGTAGCAGCGTGGCGTCCTCGTGGGAGATGCCGACCGGGGCGGTGATCAAGGGCATCGGTGTCATGACCTCGTGGACCTTGGTGCTCGCCCACTCGGCCACGGGGGTGAAGCGCAGGTCACGGTTGGTGATGATGCCGATGAGGACCTCGTCATCGTCGACGACCGGTAGACCGGAGACTCGGTACTCCCCGCAGATCGTGTCGAGCTCCTCCAGGGTGGCACCCGGGCCGATGGTGATCGGGTTGGTGATCATGCCGGTCTGGGTCCGCTTGACGAGGTCGACCTGGTAGGCCTGGTCCTCGATCGACAGGTTGCGGTGCAGCACACCGATACCACCCTGCCGGGCCATGGCGATGGCCATCCGGGACTCGGTCACGGTGTCCATCGCGGCGGAGATCAGCGGCGTGCGCAGGCTGATGCCGCGAGTCAGTCGGCTGGTGGTGTCGAGGTCACCCGGGGCCAGCTCGCTGTAGCCGGGCAGCAGCAGCACGTCGTCGTAGGTCAGACCGACCTTCGCGAAGGGGTCGTGGCCCGGGGCCCCGGAATTGTCACGGTCGATCGAGTCACGCACGTCCATCTCCCTATCGTATGGCACCGTGGTTCCGCCTCCTGACGTGACCATTTCCTGACGAATCCCCATGGATCCGGAAGGAAGCCTTACTTTGTCCTCGCCCCCCGCTGGCTGAAATCTCCTTAGGTTTGTCAGCAGAAATCGTCTGGGACGTGCGGTGGACGTGCGTCCTCGCACCAGCACCAAGGGGAACAAAGCCATGGCCATTCACAGGAATCCACGAGGTCCGGTCGCCGACCTGTGGGAGTGGCAGTTCGAGGGCGCGTGCCGCGAGACCGGCAGCGAGTCGTTCTACCACCCGGACGGCGAGCGTGGAGCCGCTCGCCGGCTGCGGGATGCCGCTGCCAAGGAGGTCTGCAGCACCTGCCCCGTCATCGACGCGTGCCGCGAGCACGCCCTGGCCATCCGCGAGCCCTTCGGGGTCTGGGGTGGCATGTCCGAGGAGGAGCGCGCCGCCCTGCTCGCCGATCGGGACGTGCAGCGAGCGGGACTCGCCGGCTGAGCCCACCCCCTACGCTGGTGGTGTGACTTCCGCCGAGCCCGTCCACATCCGCGACGAGTCGATCCGCCTGGGCCAGCTCCTCAAGCTCGCCGGGCTGGTCGAGGACGGCGCGATGGCCCGTGCGGTCATCGCCAACGGCGAGGTGAGCGTCGACGGCCGACCGGAGTTGCGCCGCGGGGCCCAGGTCCGCGCCGGCAGCATCGTCGGCCATGCCGGCCAACAGATCGAGGTCGTCACCGGGGAGCCGGAGGTCGACGTCCCCTGGTGACCTCTCCCTGATGGGAGAGGGGCGCCCTGCGCGGCTGGTCCTCGATACGGGTGCGGACGAAGGGGGATCCCCCCTGCTCCCGCACACGTGGGTGGCTCAGTGGCTGCCGAGCATCCAGTCCAGGGCCTGCTCGACGTGGATCTCGGTGGTGTCGTGCATCGGTACCGGGGAGTCGTCCTCGTCGACGAGCAGGCTGATCTCGGTCCCGGCCAGGACGATGCCCTCGGCGCCGCGGCCGGCCATGCCCTGCAGGACCTGCCGGAAGGTCTTGCGGGAACCGTCCTTGATGATCCCGTGGACGAGCTCCTCGTAGATCACCCGGTCGACCTCGCCACGCTCCTCCTGGCGCGGGAGGATCACCTCGATGCCGCGCTCCTGGAAGGGACTGGTGTAGAAGTCGTGGGCCATCGTCGTCGCCGTGGCGATGAGCCCGACCTTGCGCTGGCGGGCGCCCTGTACCGCGGTGGCCGTGGCCTCGGCGATGTGCAGGAAGGGGAGATCGACGCTCGCGCTGATCTGGTCGGCGACGGCGTGCATGGTGTTGGCGGCGACCAGGATGCCCTCGGCTCCCCCGGCCTGGAGGCTGCGGGCGCCCTCGATGAGGATCTGGGCCATCGCGTCCCAGTCGCCGGCGTTCTCCGCGTCGTCGATCGGCTGGAAGTCGACGCTGTTGATGAGCACCCGGGCACTGTGCAGGCCACCGAGTCGGGCGTCGACCCCCTCGTTGAGACGGCGGTAGTACTCCGCCGTCGCCGACCAGCCCATGCCGCCGAGAACTCCCAGAAGACGCATGACCCAAGAGTAGGTCAGGCGACCTCCCAGCGGGGTGGCCGGTTCCGCATGCCGAACCGGTGCGAGGTCACCTCGGGCTCAGGCATACCCTGCACAGCGTGAAGGTACTGCTGCTCGAGAACATCCATGACGCCGCTCGCGAGGCCCTGACGGACGCCGGCTTCGACGTCGAGACACGCTCCGGCGCGCTCGACGAGCGCGAGCTGATCGCTGCCCTCGAGGGCGTGGACATGCTCGGGATCCGCTCCAAGACCCAGGTGACGCGCGCCGTCCTGCAGGCCCGACCCGAGGTGAAGGTCATCGGTGCGTTCTGCATCGGGACCAACCAGGTCGACCTCGACGCCGCGGCGCAGACCGGCACCGTCGTCTTCAACGCCCCCTTCTCCAACACGCGCAGCGTGGTCGAGCTGGCGATGGCCGAGATCATCTCGATGGCCCGCCACCTGACCGACAAGAACGCCGCGCTCCACGCCGGTGTCTGGGACAAGTCCGCCAAGGGCGCCCACGAGGTGCGCGGTCGAACCCTGGGCATCATCGGCTACGGCAACATCGGCAGCCAGCTGTCGGTCATCGCCGAGGCCTTCGGCATGCACGTCTACTACTACGACCTCGAGGACAAGCTGCCGCTCGGCAACGCCAAGCGCTGCGGCTCGCTCGAGGAGCTGCTCTCCACGTGCGAGACGGTCACGCTCCACGTGGACGGTCGCTCCGGCAACGCGGGCAACTTCGGGGCGGCCGAGTTCGCCCGGATGCGGCCGCGCAGCCTCTTCCTCAACCTCTCGCGTGGTTTCGTCGTCGACGTGGACTCCCTGCGCGACAACATCGTCTCCGGTCATCTCGCCGGGGCCGCGATCGACGTCTTCCCGACGGAGCCGAAGAGGGCGGGCGACCCCTTCGAGTCGGTCCTGCAGGGCCTGCCCAATGTCATCCTCACCCCCCACGTCGGTGGCTCCACCGAGGAGGCGCAGCTGGACATCGGTCGCTACGTCTCCGGCAAGCTGCGCGAGTGGGCCCGCTCCGGTGCCACGACGATGTCGGTCAACGTCCCGGCCGTCGCCGCCCCGCCGGCGGTCGGCGACACGCGGATCCTCCACCTGCACCAGAACGTCCCCGGCGTCCTGGCCCGCGTCAACGCGATCCTCGCCGAGGGCGGCGCCAACATCGACGGCCAGCAGCTGAGCACCAAGGGCGAGTACGGCTATGCCGTCACCGACCTCGCCGGTGCCCTGCCGGCGGACACGGAACAGCGCCTGCGCGATCTCGAGGAGACCGTGGAGGTCCGGGTCATCGTCGCCGACTGATCGACTCAGCCGAACAGCTGGAGGCGGTCGGCCGCGTCGAGGGCGAGCAGCACCCCCACGATGCCCAGCACCCAGCCGATCATCGCGTCGGAGCGGCTGGCGAACCACGCGTTGAGCCGGCCGAGCAACGGCTCGACGGTACGCGCGAGAGTGACCCGCAGGGCCAGCAGGAGCAGCGCCGGCGCGATCATGACCACGACGTACCCGACGAGCGCGGCCAGTTGCGGCGTCAGGGCCAGCCCGGAGTTGATCAGCAGGCCCATCGCCGCGAGGTAGGGCAGCATCGAGGCGGCCTCGATCACGCCGGCGACGAGCGCCAGCACGACGACCGCTCTGGTGGTTGCACCCTCACCGACGACCGTGTCCTTGAGACGTTCCACCCGCGTCCGCCCACGACCTCGGGCTTCCCTGCGCGCCCGTCTGCGGGCCGCGGGCTTCTCGTCGAAGAGGAAGCTCACGGCGAGCAGCCCGGCTCCGAGGACCAGCTGCCCCCACAGCACGACCGGGTTGTTCCCCAGGTGCCCGACGGCTCGGCCCAGGGCATCGAGACCCAGCAGCAGCGCGACCCCGAGGAGCCAGTAGAACAGCGTGATGGTCGCCAGGTACCCCAGCACCGCTCGCACGCGGATGCGCTGCCGGGCGAGCATCCACACCGGGATGCCGAGTGTGCCCGCGCTCGTGCTGTCGATGAGGGCGAGCACGACGAGCCCGCCGAGAGTGAGTTCCATTCTCCTGCCTCGCCGCTCGGACCATGACCAGGACTGACCGTACTGCACCCACGACGAAGGGGCCGCCCACCTCGCGGTGAGCGGCCCCCTTCGAGGCTCGTCGCTGGCGCTCCTCGCGCCTCAGGACATCGCCTTCGGCGGGTCAGGAGATCAGTGGGAGTGACCGTGGCCTGCGGCCTCGGGCTCCTCCTCCTTCTTGTCCACGACGAGGGTCTCGGTGGTCAGGACCATCGAGGCGATCGACGCCGCGTTGACGAGTGCCGAACGGGTCACCTTGACCGGGTCGATGATTCCGGCGGTGACGAGGTCGCCGTACTCACCGGAGGCGGCGTTGAGGCCGTTGCCCGGGGTGAGCTCCTGGACCTTCGCCACGGCGACGTAGCCCTCGAGACCGGCGTTCTCCGCGATCCAGCGCAGCGGCTCGACCGCGGCCCGACGCACGATGTTGACGCCGACGGCCTCGTCGCCCTCGAGGGTGAGACCGTCGAGGACCGACACGGCGTGGACGAGCGCGGAGCCGCCACCGGCGATGATGCCTTCCTCGATCGCGGCACGCGTCGCGGAGATCGCGTCCTCGATGCGGTGCTTCTTCTCCTTCAGCTCCACCTCGGTGTGGGCACCGACCTGGATGACGCAGACGCCACCGACGAGCTTCGCGAGGCGCTCCTGGAGCTTCTCCCGGTCCCAGTCGGAGTCGGTGCGCTCGATCTCGGCCTTGATCTGGTTGACACGGCCGTTGACCTCGTCGGCGCTGCCCTGGCCGTCGATGATCGTCGTGTCGTCCTTGGTGACGACGACGCGGCGGGCCTGGCCGAGGTCCTCGAGACCGACCTGGTCGAGCTTCAGGCCGACCTCCTCGGCGACGACCTGGCCGCCGGTGAGGATGGCCATGTCCTGCAGCATCGCCTTGCGACGGTCGCCGAAGCCGGGAGCCTTGAGCGCCACGACGTTGAAGACGCCCTTGAGCTTGTTGACCACGAGGGTGGACAGCGCCTCGCCGTCGACGTCCTCGGCGATGATCACCAGCGGCTTGCCGGACTGGACGACCTTCTCCAGCACCGGGAGGATCTCCTGGATGTTGGAGATCTTGCCCTGGTTGATCAGCACGTAGGCGTCCTCGAGGACGGCCTCCATGCGCTCCGGGTCGGTGACGAAGTACGGGCTGATGTAGCCCTTGTCGAACTGCATGCCCTCGGTGAACTCGAGAGCGGTCTCGGCGGTCGAGGACTCCTCGACGGTGATGACACCGTCCTTGCCGACCTTGTCGAAGGCGTCGGCGATCGTCGAGCCGATGACGTGGTCCTGCGCCGAGAGGGCGGCGACCTGGGCGATCTCGTCCTTGTCCTCGAGCTCGCTGGCGTTCTCCAGCAGTCGCTCGGACACAGCCTGGACGGCCTGGTCGATGCCGCGCTTGAGGCCGGAGGGAGCCGCTCCCGCCGCGACGTTGCGCAGGCCCTCGCTAACCATCGCCTGGGCGAGGACGGTCGCGGTGGTCGTACCGTCACCGGCGACGTCGTTGGTCTTGGTCGCGACCTCCTTCGCCAGCTGCGCGCCGAGGTCCTCGTAGGAGTCCTCGAGCTCGATCTCGCGGGCGATGGTCACGCCGTCGTTGGTGATGGTGGGGGCGCCCCACGCCTTGTCGATGACGACGTTGCGGCCCTTGGGGCCGAGCGTCACCTTGACGGCGTTGGCGAGCTGGTCGACGCCACGCAGGAGGGCGTCACGGGCGGAGTCGTTGAACTCCAGTTCCTTGGCCATGGGTGTCCTTTGGTCTCAGTGAGAAGGGGGGAAACAGCGACGCCCCGGTGGGACCCGGGAGGGCCCGCACCCGGGGCGTCAGCAGTTGCGACCGGTGCCCGGTCGCGGGGTCTTCAGGATCGTCAGCCGACGATCGCGAGGACGTCGCGCGCGGAGAGGATCAGGTACTCCTCGCCACCGTGCTTGACCTCGGTGCCGCCGTACTTGGAGTAGATGACACGGTCGCCGATGGAGATGTCCATCGGGACGCGCTCGTCGCCGTCGTCGTTGAAGCGGCCGGGGCCGACGGCAACGACCTCGCCCTCCTGCGGCTTCTCCTTGGCGGTGTCCGGGATGACGAGTCCGGACGCGGTGGTCTGCTCGGCCTCGACGGACTGGACGACGATGCGGTCCTCGAGCGGCTTGATGGAAACCGACACGCTGACTCCTTCTGTGAGGGTCGTGGATGATGAGTTCTCGGGTTGTGCCGGGCCGGACGCCGTCGCGGGGGTCGACCAGCCGTGGCTTTGGCACTCGCCACTGGTGAGTGCCAAGTCCAAATCTAGGCGGGCGTTGGCACTCGGTCAACCTGAGTGCCAATTTCGCCCGTCCCGAGGTCTCGATGCGGTCTCCTCCGGCCCGCCTTCCTCGCTGATCGCGCGCAGAGGGGACAATGCCCCGTGTGGATCTGACGACCGTGCGCTGGCTGGCCTCTCCGGAGGGCCTTGCCGCCCTGCACGACCTCCCGGAGTACCGGGAGGCCGACGCCGTGGGGCAGGTCAGCGCGCTACGGGCCCAGGGATGCAGCGCCGAGCAGGCCGCTGCATTGATGACCCAGAAGCGCCTGCGGGCACGGGCGCAGGAGAAGTTCGGCGAGTTCGCCGAAGGCATGCTCTTCACCCCGGACGGACTCGAGCAGGCCAGCCGCCTGGAGGTCGCCGCCACCCACGCCGGTCGATACGCCGCCGCCAGCCTGGCGACCGTCCACGACCTCGGCTGCGGCATCGGCTCCGACGCCATGGCCATGAGCGCCTTGGGCGTCACCGTGCACGCCGTCGACGCCGACCCGCTCACCGCGGCCCTGGCCGACATCAACCTGCGTCCGTGGCCGGACAGTCGCGCCCGCGCCGGCGTGGCGGAGGACTTCGACCCTCCGGTCGACCCCCTGCACGCCCGCGCCGGCGTCTGGCTCGACCCGGCCCGCCGCACGCCCGGAGTCGCCGACCGCTTCGGTCGCACCCGCCGCGTGTTCCGGCTGGACGAGATCTCTCCGTCCTGGGACTTCGTGCTGTCCGTGGCCCGGGACGTGCCCGCGACCGGCGCCAAGCTGAGCCCCTCCCTTCCCCATGACATCCCACCGCTCGGGACCGAGGCGCAGTGGCTCTCGTGGCAGGGCACCGTCCTGGAGTGCACCGTCTGGTGGGGCCCCCTGGTGAAGGAGACCGGTCGCAGTGCCCGCGTCCTGCGCCGGGGCCGACCCCCGGTCGAGGTCGACGAGCGCACCTGCGAGGAGGAGCCGCGCCGGGCGGCCTCGCTGGCCGACATCGGAGCGTGGCTCTACGAGGCCGACCGGGCCGTGGTGCGGGCGGGCCTGATCGGGACAGTCACCGGCGCCGTGTCCGGCGCGGAGCTCGAGCCCGGCCTGGGCTACGTCTCGAGTGACCTCGAGGTCACACTCGGGCACGCCCGCCGGTTCGAGGTGCTGGAGGCCATGCCCTTCTCGGTCAAGGCCCTGCGGGCCTGGTTGCGCGAGCACGGCATCACCGGCCTGACGATCAAGAAGCGCGGCATCCGGCTCGACGAGGACCAGCTGCGGCGTCAGCTGAAGATCGGGCGCGGCGCGGGTGACGGCGCGAGCGCCACCATCGTGCTCACCCGGGTCGCCGGGGCGCAGAGCGTACTCGTCGTCTCCCCCGCCGACTGACGGCCCGACGTCGGCCACGGGTGCCCCCTTGGGCCCGACGTCGGCCACGGGTGCCCCCTTGGGCCCGACGTCGGCTACGGGTGCCCCCTTCACCGTGGGCTCCCCCGCGCGTCGTCGTGGGGCCTGCGGCTGACCGTCCCTGACGACAGCGAGCCCCGGGCCGATGGCCCGGGGCTCGCTGTTGTTGCGATCTACTTCTTGTCGGTCAGCTCCGTGTCGAAAGCGTCCGGGTTCTCCTCGATCCAGGAGTCGATGGCCTCGGCTTCCTTGCCCTCACCGAACTCGTTGACGACCTTGTCCTCGAGGGAGCCGTACTGGGCGTCGTCGAGCTTGATGCCCTCGATCAGCTCGGCGGCCTCGGGGAACTCGTCGGAGAAGCCCTTGGTGCCCAGGAAGTGCAGCGCCTCGCCCTCACCGAGAGCGCCCTTCGGGTCCTTCAAGTCGCGCATGTCGTACTTGCTGTTGGCCCAGAACGGACGCCACAGGGTGACGACGATCTCCTCCTCGGCGTCCGTCGCCTTCTTCAGCGAGGACGTCATGCCCGTGGTCGAGGACGTCACCAGCTTGAAGTCCTTGGCCAGGTCGTAGTCCGGGATGACATTTTCCTTGGAGGCCTCGGTCAGGCCGGCGCCGGGCTCGATGCCGATGATCTTGCCGTCCAGCACGTCGGCGTACTCCGGCAGGTCCTCGATGGACTCGATCTCGCTGTAGTCCGGCACCGCCCAGGTGAGCTTCGCGTTGTCGTAGTAGGCACCGACGTCCTCGATGTCGTCCCCGAACTTCTCCATGTAGGACTCGTGCGTCACCTCCGGCCAGGCCGAGGGGTACATGTCGACGTCGCCCTGGGACAGCGCCGTGTAGAGCGGGCCGGCCTCGGTGAGGGTCTGCATCTCGACGTCATAGCCGGCCTTGGACAGCTGGTCGTCCAGAAGGTACGCGGTGGACAAGCCATCCGACCACGAGGGGATGTAGCCCAGGGTGATGGTGCCCTTGCTCTCGCCATCGCCGCCCCCGTCGCCGGAGTCCGAGCCACTGTCGCCACACGCCGCCAAGCCGAGCCCGAGGGCCGTGACCCCGGCCGCGGCAACGGCCTTCCTGCTGAATCGATACGTCATATCTTTGTCCTCCTTGTCGACACCGCTGAGCGGTGGCTGAATTCCGGAAAGAACCGGATGGCTGTCAGGACCGCTGGAGCCGTTTCCGGATCAGGCGGTACAGGGAACTGGGGTAGTCGCCGGAGTTGCCGAGCGCGACCGACACGCGGTCCAGGAAGATCGCCAGGACCACCACGCCGAGACCGGCCTCGACACCCTGGGGGATGTTCTGGGTCGAGATGGCGGACACGACCTCCTTGCCGAGCCCGTCAGCACCGACCATGCCGGCGATGACGGCCATCGACAGGGCCAACATGATGACCTGGGTGATCCCCGCCATGATCGTCGGGATCGCGAGCGGGATCTGGATCCCTCGCAGGATCTGGCTCTGGGTGGCGCCGAAGGCGGCTCCTGCCTCGACCGTCTCGGAGTCCACCTGGCGGATGCCGAGTTCGGTGAAGCGCACGCCGGGCGGCAGGGAGAAGATCACCGTGGCAAAGACCCCCGGGACGGCGCCGACCCCGAAGAAGATGATCGCCGGGATGAGGTAGACGAAGGCGGGCATCGTCTGCATGAAGTCCAGCAGCGGCCTGATCGCCGTGCTCACTCCGTCACTGCGGGCTGCCGCGATGCCGATCGGGACCGCGATGATGACGGCGACCACCACGGCGATGATGACCAGGGAGAGCGTCAGCATCGCGTTGTGCCACTGGTCCATGGACGCCACCAGCGCGAAGCCCAGAGCCGTGGCGATCGCGAACTGCCACGAACGCACCAGCCAAGCCAAGGCCGTCACAACGATGATCACGACGATCGGCGTCGGTGCCAGCAGTACCGAGTCGAGCGACTCCACGAGCCACCCCGTGGCCATCTTGATCGCATCGAAGAGACCGGCGGCGTTGGTCGTCAGCCAGTCCAGGATCGACTCGGCCCATTCGCCGACGTGGACCCGGGGGAAGTTCGAGTCCGCCATCACCGCACCTCCCCCAGCTCGAGATCATCGGTAGGTTCCTGCTCCGCCTTGGCCTCGATCTCCTCGGTGGTGGCCGACGCGGCGAGCAGGGTCGCGTGCGGCACGGTACCCAGGAGCCGACCCTCGTCGTCGACGACGGCCACGGGAGCACTGGCGACGGCTGCACTGCGGAACATGTCGGCCAAGTACGTGTCGGAGCTCGCCGTGGCCACCTCGCTCCGGGGGACCAGGGGCAGCGCGTCCTGCCTCGCACGCACGGCTGCGGCGACGTCGCCCTCCCAGAGCATCCCGACGAGCCGTCGGTCGCGGTCGACGACGGCAAGCCACGACACCTGCGTCTCGCGCATGAGCTTCTGCGCCGCCATCGGCCCCTGCCCCGAACCGATCACCGCCGGCGGTGTCTCCATGACGCTGTCAGCCGTGATGACCCGGCTGCGGTCGACGTCCTGGACGAACTGGGCCACGTAGTTGTTGGCCGGATCGTTGAGGATCTCCTCGGCCGTACCGATCTGCTCGATCCGTCCGTCGCGCATCATCGCGATCCGGTCGCCGAGGCGCATCGCCTCGTTGAGGTCGTGGGTGATGAAGAGGACCGTCTTGCCGAGCTCACTCTGCAATTCAACGAGCTTGTCCTGCATCTCGCGACGGATCAGGGGATCGAGCGCGCTGAAGGCCTCGTCCATGAGCATGATGTCGGACCCGGAAGCGAGCGCCCGAGCCAGACCGACGCGCTGGCGCATACCACCGGAGAGCTCGTCGGGCATCGAGTCGCCCCAGCCGCCGAGGTCGACCATCTCCAGGGCCTCCTCGGCCCGCTTACGGCGCTCCGCGCGGCCCATGCCCTGCACCTCCAAGGCATACGCGGCATTGTCCCCCACGCTCCGGTGCGGCAGGAGGGCGAAGTGCTGGAAGACCATGCTGACATGCTCGCGGCGGACGCGACGCAGGTCCTCGCCCTTTGCCTGGGTGACGTTGGTGTCCCCGATGAAGACGTCACCACTCGTCGGCTGCAGGAGCCCGTTGACCATGCGGATGAGCGTCGACTTCCCGGAGCCGGACAGGCCCATGACGACGAAGATCTCCCCGTCCTCGACCGTGAAGGACGCGTCGATCACTGCCGCCGTGACGCCCAACTCCCGCAGGTCGGCGCGCGAAGAGCCCTCCTGCAAGGCACGTACGCCTCGCTCCGGGCGTCGACCAAAGACCTTGTACAGGTTGGTGGCGGTGATCGAGCTCACGAGTCTCCTGACTGAAGGCGACACAGGAACGCCCCGCTTAGCGGCTTGGCACGCAACGCGTGTCATGCGCCTCTCGGCGGGGCGACGGTCATTGTCATCCTGCCGCACCAATCGGTGCGGCACACATACCACGGAAGCACTGATCGTGCAGGATCTCCAAATGGGTTCGCCCTTCGTGACCCGAATGCAACACGGGTCAGTGGTCGTGGTCGACCTCCACCGGGAGCCCGGTGCGCACGTCGGTGACCGGCAACGAGCTGTCCGCAGGCAGCGACGGGTCGCTGGGCGTGCGCCCCTTGAGCATCAGCTGCGCCCCGAGACTGGCGACCATCGCGCCGTTGTCCGTGCACAGGTTACGCCGTGGGACGCGAAGGGCGATCCCCGCCTTCTCGCACCGCTGCCGGGCCATCTCCCGCAGTCGGGAGTTGGCGGCGACTCCGCCACCGACCTGCAGGGCGGCGACATCGTGCTCACGGCAGGCGAGCACCGCCTTGCGGGTGAGCACGTCGGTGACCGCCTCCTGGAAGGACGCCGCGACGTCCGCGACCGGGATGTCCCGACCGGCTGCCTGCTCGGCCTCCACCCACCGGGTCACGGCGGTCTTCAGCCCGGAGAAGGAGAAGTCGAAGCGGTGGCGCTCCATGTCCTTGCGGCTGGTCAGACCCCGCGGGAAGTCGATCGTGATCTGCCCGTCGCTCGAGACGCGGTCGATGTGCGGTCCGCCGGGGAAGGGCAGCCCGAGCACGCGGGCGACCTTGTCGAAGGCCTCCCCGGCCGCGTCGTCGATCGTCGACCCGAGGCTGCGGATGTCGTGGGTGACGTCCGGGACGAGCAGGAGGGATGAGTGGCCGCCACTGACGAGCATGGCCATCGTCGGCTCCGGCAGCGGTCCGTGCTCGACGATGTCGACGGCGACGTGGCTGGCGAGGTGGTTGACCCCGTAGAGCGGGACGCCCAGGGCGACCGACAGCGCCTTGGCGGAGGCGACGCCGACCATGAGCGCGCCGGCCAGACCGGGCCCGGCGGTCACCGCGATCCCGTCGAGGTCGGACAGCGCGACCCCTGCCTCCCGGCAGGCCCGCTCGATCGTCGGCACCATGGCCTCGAGGTGGGCGCGCGAGGCGACCTCGGGCACGACCCCGCCGAAGCGCGCGTGCTCGTCGACGCTCGAGGCGATGGCGTCCACGAGCAGATCGGTGCCGCGCACGATGCCCACGCCGGTCTCGTCGCACGAGGTCTCGATGCCCAGCACCAGGGGTTGCTCGGTCGCTGCGCCGCTCATGCCGATGTCCCTTCGTGGGTCAGGTCGAGGGCGAGGACGAGGGCGTCCCGCCCGTCCGGGTAGTAGCCGCGCCGGGTCGCCAGCAGCTCGAAGCCACGGGCTGCGTAGAGCTTGCGGGCGGCCGCATTGTCCTCACGGACCTCGAGCAGGAGACGCTGCGCACCCGCCCGGACGGAGCGGTCGACGAGCTCCTCGAGGAGCCGGCGCCCCAGGCCGGTGCGGCGGGTCCGGGGCAGGACGGCGATGGTCATGACGTCGCTGACCTCGCCGCCATGGTCGAGCCCGGCGTAGCCGATCACTCCCCCTTCGTCCTCGGCGAGGAGGTACTCGCGACGGGGGCGTCCGGCGAGCTCGCTCCACCACGAGGCGAGGCTCCATGCCTCGTCGCCGAAGAGCTCGACCTCCAGGCCCGCGAGTACCTCGAGGTCCTGCCAGCGGATCTCGCGCACGGTGGTCGTCATGGTGGCGCTCACTGCTGTGCCTGCGCTTGCTGCTGGTCGCGACGGCGTCGCTGCTGCTGGCGTGGTGTGGCCGATTTCGGGGCCGCGGGCGCGGCGGCATCGGGACGGCGCAGGTAGAGGGGCTCGACCGGCATGTCCGTGCCGGTGGCGATGCGTCGGACCGCCAGTGTTGCCAGCGCCCCCGCATCGACGTCGAGCAGGTCGACGGTGTGCGGCAACAGCTCCGGGTAGAGAAGCGGCCCGCGCCCGGCGGTGGGCAGCTCGCGGACCGCCTCGGGCACCTCGGCGGGCTTGTCCACTGCGGGGTCGGTGAGGGCTTCTGCACTCCCCCCTGCGCAGCGGTAGCGGGCCCAGTAGACCTCCTTGCGACGGGCGTCCGTGGCCACGAGCAGCTCACCCTTATGGCCACCGGCCGCTGCTGCGGACGCCAGGGCATCGAGCGAACACACCCCGCGCACGGGGACACCGCGGGCGTGGGCGAACGTCTGCGCGGTGACGAGCCCGACGCGCAGGCCGGTGAAGGGTCCCGGGCCGGTACCGACGGCCACGTGGGTGACCTCATCGGGAGCAGTGCCGGCCGCCTCCATGACCTCGATGAGCAGCGGGGCCAGCAGCTCGGTGTGCCGGCGGGGGTCGACCGTGTTGCGGACGTCGAGGACCTGCTCACCGTCGTGCACGGCCACGGTGATGGCCGAGGTGGCCGTGTCCATCGCCAGGACCCTCATCCCCTGCTCCCTTCGCCGGTCGCCAGCAGCGCCTCGATCGCGATGCCGTCCCACCGGGGGCCGACGGCCTGCACCTCCATGGTGCGCTCCTCGGTCGCCGGGTCGGCGACGAGGGTGACCTCCAGGCGGTCCTCGGTCAGGCCCTCCGCCAGGCCGGCACCCCACTCGACGACCGTCACGGCGTCGTCGAGATCCATCTCGAGGTCGAGGTCGTCCAGCTCCGCGATCCCCCCGAGGCGGTAGGCGTCCGCGTGGACCAGCTCGGGGCCACCGACGAGCGAGGGGTGGATCCGGGCGATGACGAAGGTCGGCGAGGTCACCGGCCCACGCACGCCCAGACCGTCTCCCAGGCCGCGGGTGAAGGTGGTCTTGCCGGCGCCGAGACCACCGGTGAGCACGACGAGGTCACCGGCGCGCAGCAGTCCGGCGAGTCGTCGACCGACGTCGACGGTCGCGTCGGCGTCGGGCAGCACCAGCGTCATGCCGACTCCTCCCGGACGGCTCCCTTCGCCCGCTGCGCATCCCGCTCGGCGTCCTGGCCGTGCGGTCGTTCGAGCAGGCCGAAGATCGCGTCGGTGACGGCACCGGGGCGCTCCAACTGGAGTACGTGGCCCACCCCGGGGACGACGATGAGCTCCGCGGCCGGCAGCGCCTCGGCGAGCCGGTCGCTGTGCGCCGGTGGGGTCAGGATGTCGCGGGACCCGGCGACGATGAGCACCGGTGTCTCCACGAGGGCCGGCAACGCCTCGCGGATGTCGAGGGTGTCCAGCTCGGGCAGGAAGGCGCCGATGGTGTCCAGTCGGGTACCGAAGACCATCGTCGCCACCTGCCGCAACAGGTCCTTGGGCATCTGAGAGCCGAAGGCGTACTTCTGCACCGCCCATGACTCGACGCCCCGCCCCGCTGCCCGGGCGCTGCCCCACAGTCCGTCGCGGTTGGAGAGGTTGCCCAGGACGCCGGGTCCGAGTGCGGCGATGATGCGGTCGAATCGCTGACCGAGACCGAGCTGGACGAGGCTGTCCCCGCCGGCGCTCGTCGCGAGGAGCGCAGCGCCGACGACCCGGTCACGGGTCAGCCGCTGGTAGCGCCCGGCGAAGCTCATGATCGTCATGCCGCCCATGGAGTGGCCGACGAGCACGAGGTCGCCCTCCGGGCTCGTCGCGTCGACCACGGCCCGCAGGTCCTTGCCGAGCTGGTCGATGGTGCAGGCGGCGAGGTCGCCGTGCTCGGAGCGGCCGTGGTTGCGCTGGTCGTAGCTGACCACGCGGTACCCGGCGTCGACGAGCTCGCGGCGCTGGTGGGTCCAGGAGCTGAGGTTGAGCACGAAACCGTGGACGAGGACGACGGTCGGACGGCCGCTGCCGGCCCACCCCTGCGGCTCGTCGACCTCCACGTGCAGCACGACGCCGTCGTTGGCAGGCACCGCGAGGACCTTGTCGGCCTCGAAGGGGAAGACGTGCACCTTGTCGGGGGCGGTGACGGCGTGCTCGCGCGAGCGCCGCGCCGCGCTGCGGCCCGCGAGACCGGCCCCCGCGACCGCGACACCTCCGATGAGCGCGGCGGCGAGCCCCACGCCGGTGGCCGCAGCCCGGCCGGCGCTCCTGGTCGTCGGCTCCTTGCCGCTCGGGTTCGTGTCGGTCCGGCCCATCAGCGTGCTCCCAGGTAGCGGCGCGGGACGCGGGCCCCGAGCCGGGTGACGATCTCGTAGTTGATCGTGTCGATCGCGGCGGCCCAGTCCTGGGCCGTCGGCTCCCCGTCGGCCTCACGGCCGATGAGGACGACCTCGTCGCCGGCGACAGCGGTGCTGTCGGGCCCGAGGTCGAGGACGAACTGGTCCATGCACACCCGACCGGCCACCGTGAGCTGCCGGCCGTCGGCGAGCACGGGTCCGACATTGCCCGCGTGACGCGGGATGCCGTCCGCGTAGCCGAGCGGGACGAGGCCCAGACGGGTCTCCCCCTTCGTCGTGTACTGGTGGCCGTAGGAGATGCCCTGCCCGGCGGCCGAGGCCTTGACATTGATCAGGCGGGCAGTCACCCGCATCGCCTCGCGCAGCCCGAAGTGGGTGGGCCCGCCGATGTCGGGCACCGGGGACAGTCCGTAGATCGAGACACCGGGGCGCACCATGTCGAACCGTGCGGACGGGTTGGTCAGCGTGGCCGCGGAGTTGGACAGGTGGCGCAGGCCCGGACGCAGCCCGACCCGCTCGGCATCGGCGAGCACCGCCACGAAGGTCTCCTGCTGGGCCCGCACGGAGGGGTGCCCCGGGACGTCCGCGCAGGCGAAGTGGGAGAAGATCCCCTCGACGTCGACGACCCCCTCGGCCTCGAGCCGGGTCGCGTCGGCGAACATCGCCGCGAGGTCGCCCGCCCAGGCGCCCCCGCGGCCCAGACCGGTGTCGGCCTTGATGTGGATCCGAGCCGTCGAGCCGACCTCGCGGGCTGCCGCGGCGATCTCGGCCAGCGCCCACGGGGCGCCAGCGGAAAGGGTCAGGTCGGCACGGATCGCGGCCGCAAGGTCCGCCCCCGGCGGGAAGAGCCAGGTGAGCACGGGCGCGGTGACGCCCGCGGCCCGGGCGGCCAACGCCTCGGACAGCTGGGCGATCGCGAGGTACGTGGCGCCTCCGGCGAGGGCAGCGTGGGCGACCGGCACGAGCCCGTGACCATAGGCATCGCCCTTGATCACGGCCATGACGTCGGCATCGCCCGCTAGACGGGCGAGCTGGGCGACGTTGTCGCTGATCGCCGTGAGGTCGATGTCCGCCCACGCCGAGAGGCCCCGCGTGGAGGCATCGGTCGGCAGCACCGACGAGGTCGCGACGGAGGGCTGGGCTGGGTGCGGTGTCGAGGTGTCCATGGGCCGTCGGCCAGTCTAGGCCGCACACAAGGGGCAGGATGGCAGGCATGACCTACCGCACCGATGACTACCGGGCCGCGAACACCCGCTACGACGCGATGGGCTACCGCCGTTGTGGCCGATCGGGACTGGCGCTGCCGCCGATCTCCCTGGGCATGTGGCACAACTTCGGCGACGGCGAGTCGCTGGCGACACAACGCGCCGTCCTGCGGCGCGCCTTCGATCTGGGGGTGACGCACTTCGACCTGGCGAACAACTACGGACCTCCCTACGGCAGCGCCGAACGCAACTTCGGGACGATCTTCGCCGAGGACCTCCGTCCCTACCGCGACGAGCTGATCATCTCCACCAAGGCCGGCTGGGACATGTGGCCCGGCCCGTACGGGCAGGGCGGCGGGTCGCGCAAGTACCTCCTCGCCTCGCTCGACCAGTCGCTGCAGCGGATGGGGCTGGACTACGTCGACATCTTCTACAGCCACCGCTTCGACCCGGAGACCCCGCTCGAGGAGACGATGGGCGCCCTCGACGCGGCCGTGCGTGCCGGCAAGGCGCTCTACGTGGGCATCTCCTCCTACGGACCCCAGCGCACCCGTGAGGCCTACGCGATCCTGCGCGAGCTGGGCACGCCGCTGCTCATCCACCAGCCGTCGTACTCGATGATCAACCGTTGGATCGAGGACGACCTGCTCGACACGCTCGAGGATCTCGGGGTCGGTGCGATCGCCTTCTCCCCGCTGGCGCAGGGTCTGCTGACCGGCAAGTACCTCGACGGGGTCCCCGATGACTCCCGAGCCGCCAGGGACGGGACCGGGGTCGCCGACCAGCTGACCGAGGACAACCTGACGCGCATCCGCGGGCTGCACGCGATCGCGCGGGAGCGGGGTCAGTCACTCGCCCAGATGGCGCTCGCCTGGGCGCTGCGCGACCCTCGGATGACCTCCGTGCTCGTCGGCGCCCGCCACGTCGCCCAGTTGGAGAACAGTCTCAGCGCGCTGGACTCGGGCGGATTCACCGACGAGGAGCTGACCCGGATCGACCAGTACGCCGTCGACGGCGGCATCAACTGGTGGGCCGAGTCGGCGCAGGCCTGAGCGCAACGGCGCTAACCTGAACGCATGCGCACCGTCGTCGTCAGCCTGATCGCCGCGGACCGGCCCGGACTGGTCGCCGAGCTCGCCGAGACCGTCGCCGAGCAGGGCGGCAACTGGCTGGAGAGCCAGATGGGTCGGCTGGGCGGCACCTTTGCCGGCGCGGTCCTCGTCGAGCTCGAGGAGGACCGGGTCGAGGACCTGTCCGCGGCCGTGCGCGATCTGCGTGACGTCGACGTCGTGGAGGTGACGGCAGCAACCACCGCGGCACCCGGGGACGGGGACCTCACCCCGACCCGACTGGTCGCCGTCGGCCAGGACCAGCCGGGCATCGTGCGCGAGATCACCGTGGCTCTGGCCGACCGGGGACTGGGCATCCAGGAGTTCCACACCTCCACCGGTGACGCCCCGATGAGCGGCGAACGACTCTTCGAGGCCGTTGCCGTGGTCGGGGTGGCCCCGGACGTCGACCTGACCAACCTGCGCACCGCCCTGGACGAGGTGTCAGCGCAGCTGAGCCTGGACATCCGGCTCGACGACGGTGACGACAACCCTGCCTGGGGCGAGGTGCCGGAGCCGATCTAGTCCGCCTCCCGCAGGAGGGTCGCGATGCCCGACCCGATCGCGTGTGCCACGTCGAGTGCCCGCACCGGCCCACCGGGGTTGGCGTCCTGCGCGGCCTGACCGTGGACGAGCGCACCGAGGGACGCAGCCGTCATCGGGTCGAGGCCGGCAGCGAGAAGCGTCCCCACGAGCCCGGCGAGGGCGTCCCCCGAGCCGGCCGTGGCCAGCCACGCGGGCGCGTCGTCGTGTACGTGGACGGGGCCATCGGCGTCGACGACGTGGGTGACCGCGCCCTTGAGCAGGACGGTCGCGCCGGTGAGGCGGGCGAGCGTCCGGGCGTGCGCGAGTGGGTCGCCCTCGACCTCGGCCCGGGTGAGGTCGGTCGTGCGGCCGCGCAACCGGGTCAGCATCCGGGCGCACTCCCCCGCGTGCGGGGTGAGGAGGGTCGGTGCCTCACGGGGTCCGACGAGGAGGTCGAGACCACCTGCGTCGAGGAGGACCGGCAGGTCGGAGGCGAGGGCTTCCCTGGCCGCGGCCACCTGCTCCGCCGCCCCCTCGCCGGTCGCCTCCGGGTCGAGACCGGAGCCGATGCACCAGGCCTGGACCCTCCCCACGCCCGGAACCGCCTCGGGGACCGCCCGACGCACCAGATCGGTCGGCGCCTGCGGGCCGACGTAGCGGACCATCCCCGCCCCGGCCGTCACCGCTGCAGTGGTCACGAGCACCGCTGCGCCCGTGTACCGCTCGCCTCCAGCGATGATGCCGAGCACGCCGCGGGAGTACTTGTCGTCCTCGACGGTCGGGACCGGCCAGAGCGTCGGCACGTCGTCGGGGGTCAGTCGCACGACGGTCGGGGTGGCATCCGTGAGGTCGAGGCCGATGTCCAGGACGGTGAGGATCCCGCAGGTCGGCTCGGTCGACGGCAGCAGATGGACCCCCTTGGGCGCCCCGAAGGTCACCGTCTCGTCCGCGAACACCGCGTCCGCGACCATCGGCCCGCCCTCGACGGGTTGCCCACTCGGGGTGTCGACGGCGATGACCCAGGTGCGGTCGCGGATGGTGTCCACCCACGCTCGGGCGAAGGGGGGAAGCCCCGGGCGTCCACCGATGCCGGTGATGCCGTCGAGCACCACCTCGGCCCGGGCGATCGCGGTGAGTGCCTCGGCGCCCTCGCCGGTGAGGATGCGGACCCCACGTGAGCGGGCCTGCTCCGCGGCGGCGGTGACGGTCGGCGAGGACTTCGGGTCGACGCACACGGCGGTGGCGTCGAACCCGCGGCGGGCCAGTCGCGCGATCGCGTAGAGGGTGTCGGCGCCGTTGTTGCCGGGCCCGACCAGACCCGTGACCCGACGAAGGCCACGGTCGCGCATGCGGCCGCTCGTCAGCCGGGCAACGCCCTTGGCTGCGCGGCTCATCAGCTCGCCGCTCTCGAGGAGGTCGGGCAGCGCGGCCTCGGCCCGGCGGATCGTCTCGACTGAGTACCCGGTGATCACGTGTGCGACGTTACCGCCACCACGGGACGGATCCGACTGAGCATGACTTTCCCCCGGTTCGCATGAGTTTCATACTCTTGTGAGGGCGGGGTTCATCGGGTGACCCGATAATCGAGTGACTCAGGGGGCACCCTCGGACTCGGCGATGACGATCGCGGTGGCGATGCCGCCGTCGTGGCTGAGGGAGATGTGCAGGCGGGTGACGCCGAGCAGTTCGGCGCGGGCGGCGACGGCCCCGGTGACCACGAGGATCGGCTCACCGTGCTCCCCCTTCGTCACCTCGGCCTCCTGCCACGGCAGGTCACCGGGGGTGCACAGCGCCTTGCCGGTGGCCTCCTTGGCCGCGAACCGCGCTGCGAGTGAGCGCAACGGCAGGTCACGTTCGGCCTCGGTGAAGACGCGCTCGCGCAGCCCCGGTGTGCGGTCGAGCCGGGCGCCGAGGCGCGCCATGTCGACGATGTCGATCCCGAGCCCGACGATCACCGCGCGCTCCTGCCGCTCATTCGACGGTGACGGACTTGGCCAGGTTGCGCGGCTGGTCGACGTCCAGACCCTTGGCCGTGGACAGGTGCAGGGCGAAGACCTGCAGCGGCACGACCGTCAACAGCGGCTGGAGCAGCGGCGAGGTGTGCGGCACCCTGATGACCTCGTCGGCGAAGGGGGTGACCTCCTCGTCGTCCTCCTGGGCGATGACGAGCGTGCGGGCCCCGCGGGCGCGGATCTCCTGGATGTTGGAGACGACCTTCTTGTGCAGCTCGTTGGGGGTGTCCGGGCCGGGCACGACGATGAAGACCGGTTGACCGGGCTCGATGAGCGCGATCGGGCCGTGCTTGAGCTCCCCGGCGGCGAAGCCCTCGGCGTGGATGTAGGCCAGCTCCTTGAGCTTCAGTGCCCCCTCCATCGCGATCGGGAAGCCGACGTGGCGACCGAGGAAGAGCACCGCGCGGGTGTCCGACATGAAACGGGCGATCTCCTGCACGCGGTCCATCGTCGTCAGCAACGAGGCGATCTTGTCCGGGACCGTGTGCAGCTCGGCCATCACGGCCTTGGCGTCATCGGCGAAGGTCTCCCCTCGCAGCTGCGCCAGATAGAGACCCAGGACGTAGCAGGCGGTGATCTGCGCGAGGAAGGCCTTGGTCGAGGCAACCGCGATCTCCGGTCCGGCGTGGGTGTAGAGCACCGCGTCCGACTCACGCGGGATCGTCGCACCGTGGGTGTTGCAGACGGAGACCGTCAGTGCGCCGAGCGAGCGCGCGTGACGCACTGCCATCGCGGTGTCGGCCGTCTCACCGGACTGGCTGATCGAGACCACGAGGGTGCGCTCGTCGACGATCGGGTCGCAGTAGCGGAACTCGTGGGCGAGGGCGACCTCGACGGGGATCCGGGTCCAGTGCTCGATGGCGTACTTGGCCACTGTGCCGGCGTAGGCGGCGGTGCCGCAGGCGACGATCGTGATCCGGTCGACGGCCCGGAGCTTCTCCTCGTCGATGCGCAGCTCGTCGAGCACGAGGCGGCCCTGCGCGTCGGTGCGACCGAGCAGCGTGTCCCCGACCGCCTGCGGCTGGTCGTGGATCTCCTTCTCCATGAAGGTGTCGAAGCCGCCCTTCTCCGCGGCGGCCGCGTCCCAGGTCACCTCGTAGGGGCGGCCCTCTCCCTCGGTGCCGTCGAAGTTGATCACCCGGTACGTGTCCGGGGTGATCGTGACGATCTGGTCCTGCTCGAGCTCGACGGCCTGCTTGGTGTGCCCGATGAAGGCCGCCACGTCGGAGCCGAGGAAGTTCTCCCCGTCACCGAGGCCGACGACCAGGGGGCTGTTGCGACGCGCGGCGACGACGACATCGGGCTGGTCGGCGTGGATCGCCAGGAGGGTGAAGGCACCCTCGAGGCGGCCCACCACGCGGCGCATCGCCTCGGTGAGGTCACCCGTCGCGGCGAACGCAGCAGCCAGCATGTGGGCCGCGACCTCCGTGTCGGTCTCGGAGGTGAACTGCACGCCCTGCGCGAGCAGCTCGCCCTTCAGCGCGTGGAAGTTCTCGACGATGCCGTTGTGGACCACCGCGATCTTGCCGTCGTCCCCGCCCCGGTGCGGGTGGGCGTTCTCGTGGGTCGGACCGCCGTGGGTGGCCCAGCGGGTGTGGCCGATGGCCGTCGAGGACACCGGGAGCGCCTCGGACTCCAGCGCAGCGCGCAGGTTGGCCAGCTTGCCGGCCCGCTTGTCCGTGAAGACCGTGTCCCCGGCGACGAGGGCGACGCCCGCGGAGTCGTACCCGCGGTACTCGAGCCGAGAGAGGCCCTCCATCACGACGTCGAGGGAGCGTGCACTCGCGTCCGGGCCGACGTATCCAACGATTCCACACATGCGGGACAGGTTAACCGTCCGTGTACGGGGCGCAGACCACGTGAGACACAATGGGCGCGTGTCCTCCGCCATCACGGCGACGTTGCCGTCCCCCTTCGTCGAGCTCGACCGCGATGCGTGGGCCCGCTTGCGCGAGAACCATCCGCTCAATCTCGACGAGGGCGATCTGGCCCGCCTGCGGGGACTGAGCGATCCCATCGACCTCGACGAGGTCCAGGAGGTCTACCTCCCGCTCTCCCGGCTGCTGACCTTCTACGTCTCGGCCACGACACGTCTGCACCGGATCACCTCGACCTTCCTCGGGGAACGCCCGCCGAAGGCCCCCTTCGTCATCGGCGTGGCCGGGTCCGTCGCGGTCGGCAAGTCCACGACCGCCCGCATCCTGCGTGAGCTGATGCAGCGGTGGCCGGACACGCCCAAGGTCGACCTCGTGACGACCGACGGCTTCCTCCTGCCGAACGCCGAGCTGGAACGCCGTGGCCTGCTGCAGCGCAAGGGCTTCCCGGAGTCCTACGACCGTCGGGCGCTCCTGCGCTTCATCTCGGCGGTCAAGGCCGGCCAACCGGAGGTCTTCGCGCCGGTCTACTCGCACCTGACCTACGACATCGTCCCGGACGAGCAGATCGTCGTGCGCCAGCCCGACGTGCTCATCGTCGAGGGGCTGAACGTCCTGCAGCCCCCGGGGACACGCCAGGACGGACGCTCCGGTCTGGCCGTCAGCGACTTCTTCGACTTCTCGGTCTACGTCGACGCCAACGTGGGCGACATCCGTCAGTGGTACGTCAACCGCTTCCTGCGCCTACGACAGACTTCCTTCGCCGACCCCCAATCCTACTTCCACCGCTACGCCGACCTCACCGACGAGCAGGCCGAGGCCCGCGCACTGCACATCTTCGAGACGATCAACGAGCCCAACCTCGTGGACAACGTCCTGCCGACGCGGGGTCGGGCGACCCTCGTGCTGACGAAGGGGGCGGACCATCAGGTCCGCAGGATCCGGCTGCGCAAGCTCTGAGCCGGACCCGGGGCTTCGTCGTGCGCGATCAGTACCAGTGCGGGCTCTGGTTGTTCCAGAAGTTCAGGGCGCCGCAGGGGCTGCCGTAGCTGAGCTTGATGTAGTTCAGGCCCCAGTCGATCTGGGTGATCGGGTTGGTCTTCCAGTCGCTGCCGTGGGTGGCCATCTTCTCCGCGGGCAGGGCCTGCGGGATGCCGTAGGCACCGGAGGATGAGTTGGTCGCGTTCCAGTCCCAGTCGCTCTCGCCGATCCACAGCTGCTCGAGGCAGCCCCACTGACCGTCGTCCCAGCCGTACCCTCGCATCAGCTCGATGGCGTAGGGCTTGGGGTCTGCCTGGATCCCGGCGATCTGGGCGGAGGTGAAGTCACGCTCGCTGACGGGTTTGGCGGCCTCCCTCTTCTCCCGCGCAGCCTCCTTCTTCCGTGCCTCCTTCTCGGCCTTCGCCTCCTTGGCCTTCTTCTGCTTCTCGGCCTGACGGCGGGCCTCCTCACGGGACGCGCTTCGGGAGACGTTGGTCGAGCGACGGCTCTCTGCGAGTCGAGCGGTGTCCTGGTCGGTCGTGTCGGCCGACCCTGCCACCCCGCCCTGACCCCCACCGGCGTCGCTCTGCTGGGGAGCGACCAGCGCGGCTGCCGTGATGCCCTCGGCGTCCGCCGGGTCACCGATGGCGAGCGTGGCGCCGACTGAACCCAGCATCGCCACCGCGACCGCGCCACTGATGACGGGTCGGCGGGCGGCGGCTCGGATGGCCGCTGCTGCGGGATTGGGGCGCGATGGCGCCGCATGCCGTGCGCCGTGCCGTGGCGTGTAGCTCTGCGAGCCCACGTCACCAGCTCCTTCCATGACGACAGCCACTCCGCAGGAGTGGCTGTTGAGGCAGGGCCGGCCCGGTGGCGCAACCCCGCTGTTACCGAGTCGAGACCTTAGTTGACCTCCGCCCTACTGCCAACCCCTGGGTCGACACGCACGAAGGGGGCGGCCCACCGTCGGCGGGCGCCCCCTTCGGCATGAGGCGCAGATCACACGTCACTGCCCTCGAGCAGGTCCGTCACCAGGGCCGCGATCGGGCTGCGCTCACTGCGGGTGAGGGTGACGTGGGAGAAGAGCGGGTGCCCCTTGAGCGTCTCGATGACCGCCGCGACCCCGTCGTGGCGGCCGACGCGCAGGTTGTCGCGCTGGGCCACGTCGTGGGTGAGCACGACCTTGGAGTTCTGCCCGATGCGGGACATCACGGTGAGCAGGACATTGCGCTCCAGGCTCTGCGCCTCGTCGACGATGACGAAGGCGTCGTGGAGGCTGCGGCCGCGGATGTGGGTCAGCGGCAGGACCTCCAGCATGTCGCGGTCGATGATCTCCTCCACGACCTCCTTCGACACCAGGGCGCCGAGCGTGTCGTGGACGGCCTGCGCCCACGGCCCCATCTTCTCCTGCTCGCTGCCGGGCAGGTAGCCCAGCTCCTGACCGCCGACGGCGTACAGCGGCCGGAAGACGACCACCTTGCGATGCTGGCGCCGCTCCATGACCGCCTCGAGACCCGCGCACATCGCCAGCGCGCTCTTGCCCGTGCCGGCCCGCCCGCCGAGGCTGACGATGCCGACGTCGGGGTCGAGCAGGAGATCGAGGGCGATCCGCTGCTCGGCGGAGCGGCCGTGCAGGCCGAAGGCGTCCCGGTCGCCGCGCACCAGCCGCACCTGCTTGTCCGCGCCCACGCGACCCAAGGCGTTGCCGCGCTCGGAGATGATCTTCAAGCCCGTGTGGCAGGGCATCTCCGCGGCGGCGAGGTTCTCCACCCGCCCGGTCTCGTAGAGGTGGTCGACCTCCCCACCGCTCAGCTCCAGCTCGGCCATCCCGGTCCAGCCGGAGTCGGCCCGGGTCTGCTCGTGGCGGTACTCCTGCGCGTCCAGCCCCACGGCGGAGGCCTTGACCCGCATCGGCAGGTCCTTGGAGACGATCGTCACCTCGGCGCCCTCGAGGGAGAGGTTCTTGGCCACCGCGAGGATGCGGGTGTCGTTGTCCCCGAGCTGGAACCCCGATGGCAGCGAGCCGGGGTCGGTGTGGTTGAGCTCGACGCGCAGGGTCCCGCCGTCGCCACCGACGTCGACCGGCGCGTCGAGGCGTCCGGCCTTGACCCGCAGGTCGTCGAGGAGGCGCAACGCGGTGCGTGCGAAGTAGCCGAGCTCCGGGTGGTGCCGCTTGCCCTCGAGCTCGGTCACGACGACGACCGGCAGCACCACCTCGTGCTCCTTGAAGCGCAGCACCGCCCGCGGGTCGGAGAGCAGGACCGAGGTGTCGATGACGTAGGTGCGGCGCCCCTCGTCATGGGGCGGAAGGGGCACGGGGTCAGGCGCTCCGTCGGGCTGCGTGCCTGAGGGGGTGACGGTCTGGCTCATCAGGTCGTCCACGTCTTCTCTCCTCGTCGGCGCCGCGCCCGGAAGGCGCGTGCGCGCCTACTCTCGGTGCTGGTGCCGGGAGGGGACCCGAGGCATGGGCAGGGGCCGCGATCGGCTTCTCCTGCGCAGCAGCAGCCCCATGTCGGCCTTCCCGTCAGGGCCGCGGGGTGCGACCCGTCATGCCTCACGCTAGGACCGAACCGCAGCACCCTGCGGATGCGCCACGGCGTGTCCGTCGATGCCGCGAACAGTTCACGTCCCGGCAACCCCATCCGCCGCGCCTGTCACTCAGGCCCCACCGGCCCCTGCGCACGTGCCCGAGCAGGCGCGAAGGGAGAGTCAGCCCCCGAAGCGCCGGTGTCGGTCGGCGTAGGAGCGCAGGGCGCGCAGGAAGTCGACCCGACGGAACTCGGGCCAGTAGGCCTCGCAGAAGTAGTACTCGCTGTGCGCGGACTGCCACAGCAGGAAGCCGGAGAGCCGCTGCTCCCCCGACGTGCGGATGACGAGGTCGGGATCGGGCTGGCCCTTGGTGTAGAGGTGGTCGCCGATGTCCTCGGCCGTCAGCTCCGTGGCGACCTCGGCGAGGGTGGCCCCCTCCTCGGCCCGGGCGCGCAGCAGGGAGCGCACCGCGTCGGAGATCTCCTGCCGGCCCCCGTAGCCGACCGCGACGTTGACGACGAGCCCGTCGACCGCTGCCGTCTCCTCCTCGGCCCGGCGCAGCGCCCCTGCCGTCTGCACGGGAAGCAGCTCCAGTGCCCCGGCCGGGTGCAACTGCCACCGGCCCGCCGAGGCCAGGTCCGCGACGAGACCCTCGATGATCCGCAGCAGGTGGTCGAGCTCGTCGGGGGTGCGGGTCAGGTTGTCCGTCGAGAGCAGCCAGAGCGTGACGACCTCGACGCCGGCGTCCTCGCACCACTCCAGGAAGCCGGCGATGTTGGCCGCGCCGGCCCGGTGCCCGTCGTCGGCATTGCGTCCTCGCGCCTTGGCGAACCGGCGGTTGCCATCGACGATCATCCCCACGTGTCGCGGCACGGCCTCACGGTTGAGCTGCCGGACGAGGCGTCGCTCGTAGGCGCTGTAGAGCGGGTTGCGCACTCGCTGTCCTTCCTTGGCGCGATGTCGACGCAGACAACCTACCGTCGCCGTCGGTGTCCGAGCCCACACGGGACCCCTGTCTCGACCATGGCGAACCTACGCTGGCGTAAGTTACCGTGGACCGATGAAGTCCCCCCGCACCATCGAGTCGCCTCGCAGCGAGATCAAGGAGTTGGCCACCGACGTCGGTGAGCACGCCCACGCCTTCGTCGAAGCGGTCAAACCCCACCTGCGCGGCTGGCTCCACCTGGTCATGGCGCCGCTGGCGCTCATCGGCGGACTCGTCCTCACCTCGACGGCGCCCACCCAGGGTGGTCGGCTCGCGGCCATGGTCTTCACCTTCACCGCCGGGCTGCTCTTCGCGACGTCGGCGATCTACCACCGCGGCCACTGGGGCGCCCGCATGGCGGGGGCGCTGCGCCGGTGGGACCACGCGAACATCTTCCTGATCATCGCCGGCAGCTACACCCCCTTCGCGCTGATGCTCCCTCGTGAGCAGGCGATCACGTTGCTCGCCACCGTCTGGACCGGCGCGATCCTGGGCGTGGTCTTCCGGGTGTTCTGGGTCGACGCGCCCCGTTGGTTGTACGTGCCCGTCTACGTGGCGCTCGGTTTCGTCGCGGTGTTCTACATCAAGCCCCTGCTGACCCACGGCGGATGGACGATCCTCGCCTTCGTGATCGCCGGTGGAGCCCTGTACACCGCCGGCGCGATCGTCTACGGGATCAAGCGGCCCAATCCGTCACCGCGATGGTTCGGATTCCACGAGATCTTCCACGCCCTGACCGTGCTGGCCTTCATCTCACACTTCGTCGCCGCGACGCTCGCCCTCTTCGGACCCATCGCCCAGACCTGAGTCGTGCTCCGGCTCCGGCCGCTCGGTGGACTGCGCGTCCGCCCGCCCCGGATCCGCTTCGTCCCGGCCCTCCTCCTGCTCGCGCTGCTCCTGTGCCCGCTCGGCGAGGTTCATCCGCCGCATCCGCGTGAACATGCTGCGCATCAGCAGCCACAGCGCGACGGCGAGGAAGAAGAACGCGACGAAGGCCAGGAAGCCCGGCCCCACCTCGGTGCTCGGCGCGCTCATGACCACTCTTTCACGGTGGGGGCGACACGGTCGTCGCGCACCAGGTCCAGGTCGGTCCGTCCGGCCAGCGCGTCGGCCTCGGCCAGCGAGCTCGGGATGCCCGCGAAGAGGTCGTCCTCGTCGTCATCGGTCTCGACGTGGCTCATCGCCAGCTCGTACTCCTCGGTCGGCCAGATCTCCGCCTGCAGGGAGTTGGGCACGGCGAAGAAGAACCCGTCCGGGTCGACCTGCGTCGCGTGCGCGCGCAGGGCGTCGTCGCGCAGGTCGAAGTAGTCCGCGGCATGCACCCGCGTGGTCACCTTCCGCTGTGGACGCTTCCCGGCGCGTTCGAGCCAGTCGACGAAGGGGGACTCCTTCCCCTGGGCGAGCAGCGCCTCGTGGAAGGCCTCGAAGCGCGCGCGGGTGAAACCGCCGTTGTAGTAGAGCTTCAGCGGCTGCCAGGGCCGACCGGCATGCGGGAAACGGTCCGGGTCACCGGCCGCCTCGAAGGCCGCGACGGAGACCCGGTGGGTCATCACGTGGTCCGGGTGGGGATAGCCGCCGTTCTCGTCGTACGTGGTGACCACGTGCGGGCGGAAGCGGCGGATCTCGCGCACAAGCGCCTCCGTCGCGACGTCCAACGGCTCCTGGTAGAAGCAGCCACGCGGCAACGGCGGCAGTGGGTCCCCCTCGGGCAGGCCCGAGTCGACGAAGCCCAGCCAGGACTGCTCGACGCCGAGCGCCCGACGAGCCGCCTCCATCTCGTCACGACGCACCTGGGAGATGTCGCGCAGGATGTGCGGGTCGTCCTTGAGCTTGGGGTTGAGGACGTCGCCGCGTTCGCCGCCGGTACACGTGACGACGAGGACCTCCGCGCCCTCGCGGACGTACTTGGCCGTCGTCGCCGCCCCCTTGCTCGACTCGTCGTCGGGGTGGGCGTGCACGGCCATGAGCCTGAGTGCTTCCACAGGTGGTGTCCTCCCGGACAGGTGTCTGCCGCGCGGGCCGGTGTGCCGTCGCGGTCTGGTGTCACGGACAATGGAGGCATTGTCTCACCGAGCACCCGGCGCCCTCCACACGACCGGCGACCGGCCCCCTTCGCCCCGCAGGAGAAGCATGAGCACCGACGCGCAGGAACCCCACCACTGGGATCCCGAGCGCGAGGAGGCCGCGGCGGAGGCCGACCCCGATCGCGGCAGTCGACGGTGGTGGGTGATCGGCACCGCCCTCGTCGCCGTGGCCGTCGCGCTGACGGTGTGGTTCGCCGTCTCGAGCACGCAGGACGCAGTGACCGCGACCGATGTCGGATTCGAGCACACGGGCGAACGTGAGATCACGATGGTCTTCGACCTGACCCGGGAGCCGGGCACGACCGTCTCGTGCACGATCACCGCCATGGACGCCAGCTACGGACGGGTCGGCACGGCCCAGCACGAGGTCCCGGCGAGCCAGGAGCGCACGACCCGCGTCAGGGCAGCCGTGCGCACCACGACGCAGGCCGTCACCGCGACCGTCAAGCAGTGCTCGGCTGTTGATTGATACCTGCATCCGGCGGTTTTGGCGTTAGACTGGTGTCACACGCAACCGTGGGTCTGGGCCGATTGGGTCCAGACCTTTGTGCATCATCGCTCACCTCGATGGTGCGCCACGGTGACCACCCGCAGGATGTGCAACCAGCGTCGCTGCGGCCCAAGGCAAGGAGTATCCCGTGACCCAGACCGCGTCCAACGCGACCTACCTGACCCAGGAGGCCTTCGACCGACTGCAGACCGAGCTGCGCGAGCTCTCCGGTCCCGGTCGTGTGGAGATCGCCAAGCGCATCGAGGCCGCCCGGGAAGAAGGCGACCTCAAGGAGAACGGCGGATACCACGCGGCCAAGGAGGAGCAGGGCAAGATGGAGGCCCGCATCCGCCAGCTGACCCAGATCCTGCAGAACGCGTCGGTGGGCGAGGCGCCGCCGGACGACGGTGTCGTCGAGCCGGGCATGGTCGTGACCGTCGAGCTCTTCGGTGAGGAGGAGACCTTCCTCCTGGGCTCCCGCGAGATCGCTGACGGCGACGACCAGCTCGACGTGTACTCGGAGCAGTCCCCGATGGGAAAGGCCATCAACGGCCAGAAGGTCGGCGGGACCCACTCCTACCTCGCACCCACCGGCAAGACGATCGAGGTCAAGATCCTCAAGGCGAAGCCCTACTCGTCTTCCTGAGCCACCTGACGAAGGGGAGGGACCGCCGCCGAGCCGGTCCCTCCCCTTCGTCGTGCTCGGCTCCCCCGGCCGGGCCCGGGCCTTGCGCCACCTGAGAGAATGGGGACATGTTCGGTCGCCAGCTGCCACCCATGCCCACCGCCGAGACGGCGCTGCCCGGTCGCACCGAGCGGGCCTTCACCGTGCCGGAGCGCCACCTCGTCCTCGACACTCCGCTCGAGGGCCCGTGGCCGGAGGGCACCGAGGTCCTGTACGTCGCGATGGGCTGCTTCTGGGGAGCCGAGCGGATCTTCTGGCAGACCCCGGGAGTCGTCACGACGGCGGTCGGGTACATGGGCGGGTTCACCACCCACCCGACCTATGCGGAGACGTGCAGCGGGCAGACCGGACACACCGAAAGCGTCCTGATCGCCTACGACCCGGAGCGCACCAGTCCGGAGCTGCTGCTCAAGGCCTTCTGGGAGAACCATGACCCCACGACGCCCAACCGGCAGGGCAACGACGTCGGCACCCAGTACCGCTCGGCGATCTACTGGACGAATCAGGCGCAGCGCGAGGCGGTCGAGGCGACGGCGGCGGCCTTCGGGCAGGAGCTGGCGCGGCACGACCTGCCGCCGGTCAGCACCGAGATGCGCCCTGCGAGCGAGGTGGGACAGTTCTGGTACGCCGAGGACTACCAGCAGCAGTACCTCCACCGCAATCCGGGCGGCTACTGCAACCACGGACCCAACGGCCTGACCTGCCAGGTCGGGATCCTGCGTCAGGACGAGTTGCCCGCCCAGCAGGACATCGCCCCGCCGGCATAGCGGTCAGCGGCGCAGCAGGCGCCGCCACCACGACCGGCGCGAAGGGGGTGTGACCGGCTCGGTCGGCGCGGTCACCCCATCCGTGACGTCCTGCTCGACCCCCTGCACACGCAGCTCTCGCCACCGGGCGACCATCTCCTCGACGTCCACGGTCGCAACGACCGGCGGGGAGTGCCTACCGAACACCGGTCGTCGACGCTCGTCGAGCACCCGCGCGTTGAAGTCCCGTAACAGCTCGCGGACGTTGTCCTCGCGGGCCTCGTCCACGAGGGACTCCGGGTAGCCGGCCACCTCACGGCGCAGTTGCATCACCGGCGGGAGCGCGTCGGCGGCATCCAGGCCCTCACGGGCCATCATCTTCTTCACCCACCAGTCGGGGTCGCGGTCCGCCAGGCCACGCAGGGGCTGACCGGCGCCGGGGAGATTGTCGAACTCCCCGCGCTCGGTCGCCTCCCGGATCTGCTTCTCGACCCGGTCCCCGTGTGACGGCACGCTCATGACACTCCAGTGTGGCACTGCCGCGTGAAGTCAGAGAGCCGCGGCCAGCTCGGTTCCTTGGCGGATCGCCCGCTTCGCGTCCAACTCGGCGGCGACGTCGGCGCCACCGATGACGTGCGCGTCGACCCCCTTCGCCCGCAGTGGCTCGACGAGGTCGCGCACGGACTCCTGTCCGGTGCACACGACGACGGTGTCGACCGCGAGGGTCTTCGGCTTGCCGTCGACGGTCAGGTGCAGGCCCTCGTCGTCGATGCGCTCGTACGAGGCGCCGGTGATCTGGTGGACGCCCTTTGCCCGGATCGCCATGCGGTGCACCCAGCCGGTGGTCTTGCCCAGGCCCGCGCCGATCTTGCTCTCCTTGCGCTGGACGAGGTGGACGGTGCGCGGCGAAGCCTGGGGGTGGGGCTCCTTCAGCCCGCCCCGCTGGGCGGACGAGGGGTCCACGCCCCACTCGTCCTGCCACTCCTTGATGTCCAGCGTCGGCGACTCGATCGTCGTCAGCAGCTCGGTGACGTCGACACCGATGCCACCGGCCCCGATGACCGCGACCCGCTCCCCCACCTCGCGGGTGCCCAGGACGGCCTGGGGGTAGGACACGACCATCGGGTGGTCGATCCCCTCGATCTGCGGGATGCGTGGCGTGACACCGGTAGCGACGACGACCTCGTCGAAGCCCTCGAGGTCTCCCACATCCGCCCGGCGGCCCAGGTGGACGGTGACGCCGCGACGCTCGAGCTCACCCTTGAAGTAGCGGATCGTCTCGGCGAACTCCTCCTTGCCGGGGATGCGCATCGCGAGCGCGAACTGCCCGCCGATCTCCTCCCCCGCCTCGAAGAGCTCGACCTCGTGCCCACGCTCGGCGGCGGCGGTCGCCGCGGACAGCCCGGCGGGGCCGCCACCGACGACGGCGACGCGCTTGCGCCGGGCCGTCGGGGAGAGCACCAGCTCGGTCTCGTGGCCGGCGCGCGGGTTGACCAGGCAGGAGGCCACCTTGCGCTGGAAGGTGTGGTCGAGGCATGCCTGGTTGCAGGCGATGCAGGTGTTGATCTCCTCGCCACGACCCTGAAGCGCCTTGGTGCCCCACTGTGGGTCGGCCAGCCATGGACGCGCCATCTGCACCAGGTCGGCCTGCCCCGCGGCGAGCGCCTGCTCGGCCTGGTCGGGCATGTTGATGCGGTTGCTCGTGACGACGGGGACGTCCACGTGCGGGCGCAGCCGCTCGGCGACCTCGGTGAAGGCCATGCGTGGCACCGAGGTGACGATGGTGGGCACGCGCGCCTCGTGCCAGCCGATACCCGTGGAGATGATCGTCGCGCCGGCGGCCTCGATCTCGGTGGCCAGCGCCTGGATCTCCTCCCAGGTCTGGCCGCCCTCGACGAGGTCGAGGATCGACAGGCGGTAGACGAGGATGAAGTCCTCGCCGACCGCGGCCCGCACCGCGCGCACGATCTCGGTGGCGACGCGTCGCCGGTTCGCGGATGTCCCGCCCCACCCGTCGGTGCGCTGATTGGTCCGGGGCGCGAGGAACTGGTTGATGAAGTAGCCCTCGGAGCCCATGACCTCGACGCCGTCGTAGCCGGCCTCTCGGGCCAACTCGGCTGCCCGGGCGAAGGCACGGATCTGGCGACGGACCCCCTTCTCGCTGAGGGCCCGCGCGGTGAAGGGGTTGATCGGTGCCTTCGTCCGGGACGCCGAGACGGACCAGGGGTGGTAGCTGTACCGACCGGCGTGCAGGAGCTGCAGAGCGATCGTCCCGCCCTCACGGTGGACGGCGTCGGTGACCTGCCGGTGGCGTCGCGCCTCGTGGCTGGTGGTCATCTTCGAGGCGAAGGGGTAGAGCGTCCCCTCGACGTTCGGGGCGAAGCCACCGGTGATGATCAGCCCGGCGCCGCCCTTCGCCCGCTCTGCGTAGAAGGCCGCGAGCCGCTCGAAGTCCTTCGCCTTGTCCTCCAGCCCGGTGTGCATCGACCCCATGATCGTGCGGTTGCGCAGGGTGGTGAAGCCCAGGTCGAGCGGGGCGAAGAGGTGTGGGTACTCGGTCATGTCGTCCTCGGGTCCGGCAGCGGGTCTGTCTGCACCGAAGGATGCCAGATGCAGGCTTCTCCTCCGCCTTTCGTTGGCAATGTCACGTGGGGATGACAAGGTTGGCCACGGGACAACCGTGACGACGAGGAGAGCCATGGCAGTGCTGGGCAGGATCGCCGGACGGGCACTCATCGGCGCGGCGGGTACTGCCGTCGCCGGGGCCGCGGCGGCGGGACTCGGCTACGGGCTGATCCAGGCCGAGGCCAAGATCACCCGTCGGGTCGTCGGCAACCCCTTCGACGGCGCCCCCGACGACGACGGGGTCTACGGCGCGGCACCCGGGGAGCCCGTGCGGTTGCTCGTCCTCGGCGACTCCAGCGCCGCTGGGATGGGCGCAGACAGCCGCTACCACACGATCGGCGCGATCCTGTCGACCGGGCTCGCGGCGATCATGGGGCGCCCGGTGGAGTTGACCAACGAGGCGGTCGTCGGGGCGCAGTCCTCGGATCTGAGCGCCCAGCTCTCCCGAGGCCTGGCCCGCATCGACCAGGCTGACGTCGCCGTCGTCCTCATCGGCGCCAACGACGTCACCCACCGCATCGACCGGTCGGTGTCGGTCCAGCACCTGCAGCGGACGGTGCGCTACCTGCGCACCCTCGACATCCCCGTCGTGGTCGGCACCTGCCCGGATCTGGGCACGGTCGAGCCGGTGCCCTTCCCGCTGAACAAGCTGCTGCGCCAGTGGAGCCGGGAGCTCGCTGCCGCCCAGACAGTGGCAGCCGTCGAGGCCGGCGCCCGCACGGTTTCCCTGGCCGACCTGCTCGGGAAAGAGTTCGAGGCGAGCCCGGCGGTGATGTTCAGCCAGGACCGCTTCCACCCCTCGGCCGCCGGCTACGCGCGCGTCGCGTCGGCGCTGCTGCCGACCGTTGCCGCCGAGGTCGACGCCTGGCCGGAGAACGCGCTGGGCGACACCGCGCCCGAGCCGAGCCGTGGTGAGGGCATCGGCGCCCTCGACGACGCCGCCGAGCGAGCCGCCTCCTCCCCCGGCACCGAGGTCGGCCCTGCGGAGGTCAGCGGCAAGCGCGCCGGCCCCCGTGGCCCGTGGGCGATGCTGCGACGACGGGGCGGCCACGAGGTCACCGACCTCTAGGGCCAGGCCCCTCCTCGACCACGGTGACGGGGAAGGCCGGACGGACGGGGCAGTTTCGCTCAGCGAGCCATCAGACCCCGCGAGCGGTACAGGAACGCCGCCATCGCCTCGCGGGTGATCTTGCTCTTCGGGCGGAACGTCCCGTCGGCGTGGCCCGTGGTCAGGCCCTGATCCGCGATCCAGGCGATGTGGTCCTCGAACTGGGTCCCGGCGACGTCACTGAACTCGTAGGGGGCGGTGGCGTCGGGCACCCTCCCCTCGAGGAGGAACCTCGTCATGAAGGCCGCCATCGCCTCCCGGGTGATCCTCTTCGTGGGACCGAACGTGCCGTCGGCAAAGCCCGTGGTGATCCGCTCATCCTGCAGCCAGGCGATCTCCTTGGCGAACTTGCTCGACGAGTCGACATCCGTGAAGTCGGGCGCACTCTTCACGGCGGGCCTGCCCGCCGCCCGGTAGAGGAACGCCGCCATGGCCTCACGCGAGATGTTGTGCTTCGGGCCGAAGGTCCCGTCGGCGTACCCCGTCGTGATCCCCTCGTCCTTGAGCCAGGCGATGGCCCTGGTGAAGTCGGTCGTCGCCGGAGTCACATCCGGGAACGGCGGTGGGTCCAGCTTGAGCTGGCGGTCATGGGCATCCTGCCGGATCCCCGACAGCTGGGCGTAGAGCGCGTCCCCCGGGCAGAGCGTGTTGAAGCCGTCGCGGTGTCCGCTGATCGCGTGGAACGGCTCATCGTGGAGTCTGACCATCGAGGCGGCGTCCACCCCGTTGCGAGCAAGCTTCCACGCGAACACCTCGGCGAGCGAGTCCCGCACCGCGGCGTTCGCCCTGATGTTCTGGTGGTTGCCGATCACGCTCATCCCGAAGGACTGCGAGTTGTACCCGAGGGTGTGGGCGCCGACGACCGGCTTGCCGACCCCGCCGTAGCGTCCCTCGAAGACGCGTCCGAACTTGTCGACGAGGAAGTTGTAGCCGATGTCGTTCCAGCCACGACCCTGCACGTGATACGTGTAGATCGCGCGGATCTGTGCGGCGACCTCGCTGCGGGTGTAGTTGTTCGTGCCGGCCGTGTGGTGGACGAACCCGCCGCGGACGGTCTCGTACTCCGGCTCCTCCCGGCGGAGGGACTCGTCCGCTCCCCACTGGGCACGCGTGATGACCTTCGGCCGGGCCCCGTTGCCGCTCGCGGGGAGCGCCTTCTGCTGGACCTGTGCGTCCTGACCGGCGGGCGCCGGGTCGATGAGGTTGACCTTCATCCCCCGCGGCGCAGTGCCGTCCTCCGCCTCGACGCGCACCTGCACGCCCTCCGACTCGGGGACGATCAACGGGTCCGTGCCTGCCCGGGTCCCGTCACTCGCCTCCCCTGAGCCGGGGTCGGGCGCGTGGTCATCGCCCGAGGGCACGTACTCCCAGTCGGACCACGTCTGCGGCGCGGTCTTCGTGCGCACCCACACCGTGACCGGCTCCTGCTCGCTCTCCCACGTCAGCCCGAGCGCGGAGAAGCCCTTGGTGTCCTGCTTGCCCGTCATGGCGACCAGGTCGTCGTCGTCGGGCTCGACCGGCTCATGACCCTGCCCGGAGCGGGCGGTGCTGAGCCGGGACTTCTGCTGAGTCACCGGGGTGTTGTACTCGACGTCGGCCGTGTCGGCGACGGCCGTGTCATCGATGCCGTCGACCGCCAGTGTCTCCATCGACGTGGTGATCTGCCCGGTGTCGTCACCACTGGCGTCCGGGACGGCCATCGGGCCGACGACCAGGACGGGGGAGATCGTGGCGGCCAGGAGGAGGCGGAGGGTGGAGCTGCGGGTGGACGACATCCGCGCGTGCGCATTGCTCATGAGTGATGTGCCTTTGAACAGGGAGGATTCCCGGTACGGTACATCGCCCATCCGCGGCTCCGTGGGACGGGCCTGCGTCACGGCGTGTACCGCACCGCCTCCCGGTCAGCAGGCGGTGCGCTCCAGCCGAGGCGAAGGGAGGCGAGCCGCTCCGCGAGCCCGGCACCGCCCCCTTCGCTCGCGCAGGCATCGAAGGCCACGACGCGCAGCTGGTCCATGACCACGGCCGGTCCGAGGTCGGGCAACTCCTCCCCCGCCACCTCCGCGAGGAAGGCATGCACCCCCGGGAGCGCGTCCGCCGCCCGGTCCAGCGGCAGCTGACGCCACCTGCGGACCGCGCGGCCGAGCTCGCTCTCGACGTCCTGCGGGAGCACGAGGTGTCAGTCGGAGCGCAGGCGACCCAGCAGACGCAGGATCTCCAGGTACAGCCACACCAGGGTGATGAGCAGGCCAATGGCCAGGGTCCAGGCGAAGGTGGACGGGAGGCCGGCGTTGATCGCCTTGTCGATGTTGTCGAAGTCGAGCGTGAGCATCACGGCAGCCAGGCCGATCGCGAAGAGCGAGATGCCGATGCCCATCCAGCCGGTGCCACCGAAGCCGAACGGCGAGCCACCGAAGAAGAGCATGTAGCCCAGATTGATCAGCGAGAAGACGAAGTAGCCCATGACCATCATCGAGACGATCGAGCGGAACTTGTCGGTCACCTTGATCACGCCGGTCTTGTACAGCAGCAGCATCGACCCGAAGACGCACAGGGTCGCCAGGATCGCCTGCGTGACGATCGACTCGAAGATGCTGCCACCGGTGGCATCGAACATCGCGTGGTAGGTCTGGCTGATCGCGCCGACGAAGACACCCTCGACGACCGCGTAGACCATCGCCAGGGTCGCGCTGACCGGCTTGCGCCGGAAGCCGATGTACAGGCCCAGGCCGAGGGTGCCCACCAGGCCGACCATGAAGAGCACCCCGCCGACGGCGGGAGACATGGCCGAGGCGGTCCACGCGACGGCGGCCACGGCCACGAGCACCGCAAAGAGGGCACCGGTGCGCGTGATCACGTCGTCGATCGTGATGGCGCGGCCGCCACCACCGTCGCCCCCGAGCCCGGGGCCCGCCCCGGGCTCGCCGAAGCCGGGCTGCGGCCGGCCGAGACCCGGTTGGCCGTACTGGCCCGGCTGCTGGGGCGCGTAGCCCTGCTGACCGGCGCCCTGCTGACTGCGCACACCGGACTCGCGGAAGCCCGCGTAGCCGCGCTGCGCGTCATTGCTGACCCGGTTGAGAAGCGGGTTGCTCATGGGTGGGCCCTCCTGGGGACTCTGCGCGACCGGCGGCCGCAGTGTCTGTCGGGAACAGCCTACGGTGCCGCGGCCGCGGCAGCGCAGGGACCGTCCACAGGGTCAGGCGCGCAGGCCGTCGAGGGCCTGCTCGAGGTCGGCGAGCAGGTCGCCGGCGTCCTCGATACCGACGGACAGGCGCACGAGGTCGTCGGGAACCTCGAGCATCGACCCAGCGGTGGAGGCGTGGGTCATCGCACCGGGGTGCTCGATGAGCGACTCGATGCCGCCGAGCGACTCGGCGAGGGTGAAGACCTCCACGCGCGAGCACAGCTGCTTGGCGGCCTCGACGCCTCCGGCCATGCGCACGGAGAGCATCCCGCCGAAGCGACTCATCTGCTTCGTCGCCGCCGCGTACCCGGGGTGCCCGGGCAGGCCCGGGTAGAGGACCGAGCTGATCTCGGGGCGGCTGGAGAGCCGGTCCACGACCGCTTCGGCGTTGTCGCAGTGCCGCTCCATGCGCACCCCGAGCGTCTTGATGCCACGCATCGTCAGGTACGCGTCGAAGGGGCCGGGGACACCGCCTGAGCCGTTCTGCAGGAAGGCGATGTCTGCGTCCAGCTGCTCGTCGTCGGTGACCAGGAGGCCGCCGACGACGTCGCTGTGCCCACCGAGGTACTTCGTGCTCGAGTGCAGCACGACGTCCGCGCCGAGGGCGAGCGGCTGCTGCAGGTAGGGGCTGGCGAAGGTGTTGTCGACGACGAGCTTGGCGCCGGCGACGTGGGCGACGTCGGCAATGGCCGCGATGTCACCGACGTTCAGCAGTGGGTTGGTCGGCGTCTCCAGCCACACCAGCTTGGTGTTGGGCCGGATGGCCGCGCGGATCGCGTCGACATCGACGACGGGCGCCGGCGTGTACTCGATCCCCCAGTGGGTGAAGACCTTGTCGATGAGACGAAAGGTCCCACCGTAGGCGTCGTCCGGGATGACCAGATGGTCACCGGGGCGAAGGGCAGCGCGCAGCATCGCGTCCGTCGCTGCCATCCCGGAGGCGAAGGCCCGACCGTAGGAGCCGCCCTCGATCGAGGCTGCGTTGGCCTCGAGCACCTGCCGGGTCGGGTTTCCCGTGCGGGCGTACTCGAAGCCGCCCCGCATGCCTCCGACGCCGTCCTGGGCGAAGGTGGAGCTGGCATAGATCGGGACGTTGACCGCGCCCGTCAGCGGGTCCGGCTCGTAGCCGGCGTGGATCGCCCGGGTGGAGAACCCCTGGCTCGCGCGCGCATCCGCAGCGCTCTTCTGCTCGCCCATGGTCAGCCCTTCGCTCGGTGGGACAGGTGCCCCAGCAGGTCGTGCCGGGTGATGACGCCGGCCGGGTTGCCGCCCTCGACGACGAGCAGCGCGTCGGAGTGCTCCAGCGCCTGGGTCGCCGCGGAGACCGGCTCGTTGGCGCCGATCTGCGGCAGCGTGGCACCCATGTGCTTGCTCACCGGGTCGGCGAGGGAGGCGTGCCCCTCGAAGACGGCGGTGAGCAGGTCACGCTCGGTGACGGCACCGGCGACCTCGCCGATGACGACGGGCGGCTCTGCGCCGACGACCGGCATCTGGGAGACGCCGTACTCACGCAGGATGTCGATCGCCTCCCGGATCGTCTCGTTGGGGTGCGTGTGGACCAGGGCCGGCAGCTCGCCACCCTTGCCCCGCAGCACGTCACCGACGCTGCTCTCGGTGGCGTCGTCGCCGGGGAGGAAGCCATAGGAGGCCATCCACTCGTCGTCGAAGATCTTGCCGAGGTAGCCGCGGCCACCGTCGGGCAGGAGGACGACGATCTTGGCGTCCGGCTCACGCTCGGCGACCCGCAGGGCCGCCACGACGGCCATTCCGCTCGAACCGCCGACGAGCAGGCCCTCCTCGCGCGCGAGTCGACGCGTCATCGCGAATGACTCGTCGTCGGTGACGGCGATGACCTCGTCCGGCACCGACGGGTCGTAGGCGCCGGGCCACATGTCCTCGCCGACGCCCTCGACGAGGTAGGGCCGTCCGGTTCCGCCGGAGTAGACCGAGCCCTCGGGGTCGGCGCCGATGATGGTGACCCGGCCCTCGGAGATCTCCTTGAGGTAGCGACCGGTACCGGTGATCGTGCCACCGGTACCGATGCCCGCGACGAGGTGGGTGATTTCGCCCTCGGTCTGGGCCCAGATCTCGGGGCCGGTGCTCTCGTAGTGGGCCTGCGGGCCGTCGAGGTTGAAGAACTGGTTCGGCTTCCAGGCCCCGTCGATCTCCTGGGTGAGGCGGTCGCTCACGGAGTAGTAGCTGTCGGGGTGGTCGGGCGCCACCGAGCTCGGGACGATCTGCACCTGCGCACCGTAGGCGCGCAGCACGTCGATCTTGTCCTTGCCGACCTTGTCGGGGCAGACGAAGATGCAGCGGTAGCCACGCTCCTGCGCGACCAACGCCAGACCCACCCCGGTGTTCCCGGAGGTCGGCTCCACGATGGTGCCGCCTGCTCGCAGCTCACCGGAGGCCTCCGCCGCGTCGATCAGCTTGCGAGCGATGCGGTCCTTCACGCTGCCGCCGGGATTGAGGTACTCGATCTTGGCGGCCACGAGGCCGGAGCCTTCGGGGACGACGGACGAGAGCCTGACGAGCGGAGTGTCGCCGATCAGGTCGGTGATGTGGTCTGCGATCTGCATGTCCAGCATCGTGGCACGGATCGCCGGCACGAGGACACCGACCCCGGCCCCGGACGCGCACCGACCCCGATTCGGATCGCTGGTCAGGCAAGGCTAACCTGACTTCAGAGTCAACTTCGTCGTCGACGGCGACGAGGACCCGTCAGAGATCGGAGATCCACATGGCCGCTCCCGCACGCAAGCCCCGCCCCCAGCACGTCCTGACCGTCGACTCGACGCAGCAGCTCGGACCGCACCTCGTGCGGGTCGTCCTCACCGGCGACTCCCTCGCCGACTTCGGTGCCGCTGAGCACACCGACGCCTACGTCAAGCTGATCTTCGTCGACCCGGCGCTCGGACTCGAGCCCCCCTACGATCTCGCCGCCCTGCGCGAGAGCCTGCCCGCCGCCCAGCAGCCGGTCACCCGCACCTACACCGTCCGTGCGATCGACCGTGCTGCCCGCCGCCTGACCCTCGACTTCGTCACCCACGGCGACACCGGCTACGCCGGTCCGTGGGCGATGACCGCGCAGCCGGGCGACTCAGCGGTCGTCCGGGGACCGGGCGGGGCGTACTCCCCCCGACCGGACGTGGACTGGCACCTGATGGCCGGCGACCTCTCGGCGATGCCGGCCATCGCCGCCGCCCTGGAGTCCCTCCCTTCGTCGGCGAAGGGAGTCGTCCTGCTGGAGGTCGAGGCAGGCGCTGACGCACTCGACATCACCGCCCCGGAAGGTGTCGAGGTCTCGTGGCTGGTCAACCCCGACACCGGCGACGCCGACTTCCTCGCCCGCGCCATCGACGCGGCACCATGGCCGACCGACGTCTCCGAGGGCGCGGTGCAGGTCTTCGCGCACGGAGAGCGCGAGTCGATCAAGGCCGTGCGCCGGGTCCTCAAGCAGCGCGAGGTGCCCCGTGGCTCGATCTCGATCTCCGGCTACTGGGCGCGTGGGCGCACCGAGGACGTCTTCCAGGCGGAGAAGAAGACGCCGGTCGGGATGATCGAGGACTGACCTCAGGCGTTCGAACCGCCCTCCTGCTCGAGGAGCTGACGGTGCTTCTCCCGGCGGATTGCCTGCTCCTGCGGATCCGGCACCGGCAACGAGGCGATCAACCGCTGGGTGTAGGGATCCTGCGGATCCTGCAGGACCTGTGTCCCGATGCCCTGCTCGACGAGCTCACCGCGGTAGAGCACGCCGATGCGGTGGGCGAGTATGTCGACGACCGCGAGGTCGTGGCTGATGAAGAGGCAGGCGAATCCGAACCGGTCCTGCAGTTCCTTGAACAGCTCGAGCACCGCCGCCTGCACGGAAACGTCGAGCGCACTGGTCGGTTCGTCGGCGACGAGCAGTCGGGGGTCCAGGGCCAGCGCCCTGGCCAGGCTGGCGCGCTGTCGCTGTCCACCCGACAACTCGTGCGGGTACCGGTCGGCGTGCGCACGGGGCAGCTGGACCGCCTCCAACAGCTCCTCCACCCGCGCGCGCCGCTGCGAGGACTTCTGGTCACTTCGGTGCACCGCGAGGGGCTCGGCGACACACTCCCCCACCGTCAGGTGCGGGTTGAACGAGGCCGCCGGGTCCTGGAAGACGAAGCCGATCTGCTCCCGCAACGGCATGAAGGCCCGTTCACGGAAGTTGAGCATCTCGTGGTCGAGGACGCTCAGCGACCCCCGGGAGATCCGGTTCAGCCCGGCGATGGCACGACCGATGGTCGTCTTGCCGGACCCGGACTCGCCGACCAGTCCGAGCACCTCACCCTGGTGGATCTCGAAGGAGACACCGTCGACAGCACGGAACGCCTTCTGCCCCAGTCGTCCCGGGTACTCGATCACCAGATCCTTGGCCCGCACCACGACCGGCTCGCGCAGCTGCGCAGCCAGCTCGTCCTTGGTCAGGGACGCCGACACGGAGGAGCGGCCCAGGTGCGGGACCGCTGCCAGCAGCTTCTTGGTGTAGTCCTCCCGGGGGTGGGCGAAGAGCTCGGCCGCAGGTGCCTCCTCGACCAGCTCGCCTTGGTACATGACGGCAACACGGTCGGCGAGGTCGGCCACCACACCCATGTTGTGGGTGATCAGGACGATGGAGGAGCCGAATCGGTCCCGCAGATCTCGCAGCAGCTCGAGGATCTCCGCCTGCACGGTGACGTCCAGCGCGGTCGTCGGCTCGTCGGCGATGATCAGGCCGGGGTTGAGGGCCAGGGCCATGGCGATCATGATGCGCTGCTTCTGCCCGCCGGAGAACTGGTGCGGGTAGTAGTCGATGCGGCTCTCGGCGTCGGGGATACCGACGTCCGTCAGGGCCTTGATCGTCCGATCGCGCGCCTCCTGCTTGCTCAGCTTGCGGTCGTGTGCCCGCAGTCCCTCGATGATCTGCCAACCGATCTTGTACACGGGGTTCAGCGCCGTCGACGGCTCCTGGAAGATCATCGCGACATCGGTGCCACGCAGTCGTCGCATCTCGGGCTGGGAGATGCTCAGCACGTCGTGCCGGCCCACGAGGACCGCGCCCTCGCTGCTGGCCGTCTCGGCGAGAAGCCCGAGCACCGTGCGCGCCGTCACCGTCTTGCCCGAGCCCGACTCGCCGACGATCGCCAGCACCTCGCCGGGGGCCACCTCGAGGTTGACGTCCTTGACCGCCTCGACCGGCCCCTGGTCGGTCGCGAAGGTGACCTGCAGGTCCTGGATGCTCAGCACCGACTCATCAGTGCCGGTGCTTGCAGGTGACGTGGCGCTCATGCGGTGACCTTCTCGGAGGGCTCGGACTTCTTGCGGATCTTGGCGCGTCGGCGGCCACGCAGACGCGGGTCGTTCAGATCGTTCATGCTCTCGCCGACGAGGGTCACCCCCAGGACGGTCCAGACGATGGCCAGACCGGGGAAGACACCGGTCCACCAGATTCCACTCGTGGTGTCGGACAGTGCCTTGTTCAGGTCGTATCCCCACTCGGAGGCAGCAGTGGGCTCGATGCCGAAGCCGAGGAAGCCCAGGCCGGCGAGCGTGAGGATCGCCTCCGAGGAGTTCAGCGTGAAGATCAGCGGAAGCGTCCGGGTGGCGTTGCGGTAGATGTGACGGAACATCACCCGCGGAGCCGGGGTCCCGATGACCCTCGCCGCATCGACGAAGGCCTCACCCTTCAAGCGAGTCGTCTCGGCGCGGATCACCCGGAAGTACTGCGGGATGAACACGACCGTGATCGAGCCTGCCGCTGCGAAGATACCTCCCCAACGACTGGACTGGCCCTGGCTGATCGTGATCGCCAGAACGATGGCCAGCAGTAGCGCCGGGAGTGCATAGATCGCGTCGGCGACGACGACGAGCACGCGGTCGACCCAGCCGCCGATGTACCCGGAGATCAGCCCCAGTGCCACCCCGATGAAGAGCGAGAGGATCACCGCGATGATGATCACCTCGACGGCTGTCTGGGCCCCCCAGATGGTCCGGGAGAGCACGTCGTATCCGCCGACGGTCGTACCCCAGGGGTGCTCGGCCGAGGGCGGCTGCTGGGCGCCGAAGGCACGGCCGTCCGCCTTCATCTGGGAGAAGCCGTAGGGCGCGATCAACGGCGCGAAGATGGCGCAGACGAGGGTCACGAAGCTCATGACGAGGCCGGCGATGAGCATGCCCCGCTGCAGGCCGACGCTCTTCTTCAGATGGGACAGGATGGGCAGGCGCCACAGCAGCGGGGGACGCGAGGGCGCGGTGATGGGTGCGCTCACGATCAGTACCTCACTCTCGGGTCGACCAGCGCGGCGACGACGTCGACGATGAAGTTCGTCACGGCGACGATGACGGCGAGCATGACGACGATGCCCTGGACGGCCACGAAGTCACGGGCCTGCAGGTACTCGGCCAGCTTGAAGCCCAGCCCCTTCCAGCCGAAGGTCGTCTCGGTCAGGATCGCCCCGCCCAGCATGAGCGCGATCTGCATGCCCATGACGGTGATGATCGGGACCAACGCCGGGCGGTAGGCGTGCTTGGTGACCAGTCGCCGCTCGCTGACGCCCCGCGAGCGACCGGACTCGATGTAGTCCTGTCCCAGGGTGCCGATCATGTTGGTGCGGACCAGCCGAAGGAAGACGCCGCCGACGAGCAGACCCAACGCGATCGCCGGCAGGACCGCGTGGGTGAGCACGTCGATGACGATGTCGATGTTGCCGAGCCGGAGCGCGTCGATGAGGTAGATGTGGGTGGGGGCGCTCACGCCCTGCAGGATCAACTGGTTGCCGGAGGTGACTCGTCCGGAGACGGGCAGCCAGTCCAGCCACACCGAGAAGACGAGCTTGAGCAGCAGGCCGGCGAAGAAGACCGGGGTGGCGTAGCCCAGGATCGCCAGCACGCGCAGGGTCGCATCCGTGCCGTGGTCCCGACGGTAGGCGGCGAGCATCCCCAGCGGGATGCCGAGGACGAAGGCCACGATCAGTGCGTAGAAGACCAGCTCAAGCGTCGCCGTGCCGTACCGCGCCAGCAGCTCGGTGACCTGGATGTTGTCACTGATCGTCGTGCCGAAGTCACCCTGCAGGATGTTGCCGAGGTACTCGAAATACTGGACGATCAGCGGTCGGTCGTACCCGGCCGCTGAAATGCGCTCCGCCAGCTGCTCCGGAGGGAGCCGTCCTCCGACCGAGGCGGTGACCGGGTCGCCGGTCAGCCGCATCAGGATGAACACGGTCGTGACGAGGATGAAGACCGTCGGGATGATCAGCAGGGCGCGGATCACGATGTACTTGCCGAGACCGATGCCGGACTTCTTGGCCTTGGTCCCGCCGGTCGGTGGCGAGGGTTCACCCCGGGCCTCGGCCTCGTTGGATGCTGACGTCATACCTGCCTGTTTCGGTGTGCTGGAGGGGGACGGCGCTCAAATGCCCCGGGACATGCTGAAGGGAGAAGACGCCTCTTCGGGTGGCGGCCCTGTTGTGCCGCCACCCGGAAGAGGTCGTGTCCTACTTCTCGATGGTGGACATGTGCAGCTTGAAGGACGGGTCGAGGATGATGCCCTTGACGTCCTTGCCCGCCACCGCGACCTGCGCGCCCTGGAGGAAGGGCAGCGTCGGCAGCTTCTCCGCGACCTTGGTCTGCAGCTCACCGAGCAACTCGTTGCGCTTGTCCTCGTCCGGCTCCGAACGCTGCTCCTTGATGAGCTCGTTGATCTCCTCGTCGTTGAAGTGCTGGGCGAGGAAGCTGCCCGGGTTGAGGAAGAACGGCGTGAGGAAGTTGTCCGCGTCCGAGTAGTCGGGGTACCAGCCCAGCTGGTACACGGGGTACTCGTCGTTGGTCCGGTCCTTCCCGTACTGGACCCACTCGGTCGACTGCAGATCCACCTTGAACAGGTCGGTCCCCTCCAGCTGCGACTTGATCATCGCGTACTCCTCACCGGAGGACGAGCCGTAGTGGTCGGTGTTGTACTGAAGGTGGATCGTCACCGGGGTCTCGACCCCGGCGTCCTTCAGGCGCTCGGCGGCGCGCTCTGCGTCCGGGCCACCGTCACCGTCCCCGTACATCTTCTTCAGCGGCTGGGTCTGCCCCTCGAAACCTTCCGGCACGAACGAGTAGACCGGCTCGAAAGTGCCCTTGTAGACCTGCTTGGAGAGTGCCTCGCGGTCGAGCGAGTCGGCCATGGCCTGTCGCACGGCCAGAGCCTTCTCCGGGTCCGCGTCCTTCGTCTTCGCGCCGAACGGCATGGTGTTGAAGTTGTAGACCATGTACCGCAGCTCGCCGCCGGGACCCTTGTGGATCTTCACGTCGTCGTTCTTCGACAGGTCCTCGATGTCCGTGGGGCCGAGTGTGCGGTAGGCCATGTCGATGTTGCCGTTGCCGATGTCCAACTTGAGGTTGTTTGCGTCGGCGTAGTACTTGACGTTGACGGTGTTGGTCTTCGCCGCCGGCAGGATGCCGTCGTAATCGTCGAAGGCCTTGTACGACACGAGGCTGTTCTTGTCGTAGCTGTCGATCTGGTAAGGCCCTGCGAAGGGGTTGCCGTCCACGATGTCGTTGTCCGACATGACCTCGGTCGGCGAGAAGACGTCCTCGTCAACGATGGGCGCCACCACGGATGTGAGCACCCCCGGCCAAGTCTGGTCGTTGCCGCTCTTCAGGTGGAAGACGACGGTCTGGTCGTCGGGTGCGGTCGTCTTGTCCAGGTTGCCCAGCAGCGAGGACGGGCCCTCGGGATCGGCGATCTTGGTCTGTCGATCGAAGGTGAACTTCACGTCGGAGGAGGTCAGCTCGTTACCATTGGCGAAGGTCAACCCCTCCTTGAGCTTGACGGTGAATTCCTTCGGCGAGGTGAACTCGGCAGAGGCGGCGATGTCCGGCTCGGGAACGGCCTCACCGGGTGCAGAGTTCATCAGGAAGGGGTACACCTGCTGCATCACGCCCGAGGAGCCGTTGTCGTAGGCACCCGCGGGGTCCAGGGAGACGACCTTGTCAGTGGTGCCGATCGTCAGGGGACCACCCGAGTCGCCGTCACCACCTGAATCACCGTCGCCACCCGTCGAGGATGTGGTGCAGGCACTGATCGTCATGGCTGAAGCCGTGAGGGTGGCCGCGGCAATACGCCACGTGCGTGTGGACATGGTGAGCCTTTCTGTTCTCTCGCTGACGGTGAGTGCGCCGTTGCGCCCGGTGCCGGAAGGGGAACCCGTCTGTCAGCGGGGCTGACCCTACTCCCGAGGAGAGGCAGATGTGGGGGAAGTCACCAAGAATGTTCAAGGTGTTATCTCGCAGTACCCCCGGCGGGACTCGAGGCCGCCGTATCGGCATCGACCTCCTTGGCACAGGTGATCCGACGTCTGGGGCTGCGGGTGGCGGGCGGAAATTACAGCACGGTCCGCCGAGCCATCGAAGAGGCTGCGCTCGACACCACTCACTTCCGCGGCCAAGCCTGGAACAAGGGACTCGAGATGGGTCCAGCACGATCTCTGGACGACTACTATCCAATCGCTGCCCGACAAGCTCCTACCGCCTGGAGGTCCGGCTGATCCGCGAAGGGGTCTTCGACTGGAGGTGCAACAGGTGCGGCGGGACCGAGTGGCTGGGCCAGCCCGTCCCGCTCGAGCTCGAACACCGGGATGGGAACCCCGGCAACAATCTGCTCGAGAACCTGGAGCTACTCTGTCCCAACTGCCATGCTCATACTCCGACGTATCGCAGTCGCAACCGCAAGCGGGCGTAGGCCAACTGGCGAGCCGGGGAACTTAAAATTCCTGTCGAACGTGTGGGTTCGAATCCCACCGCCCGCACCACGGTCCTCCCAAGATCTCGGCACCGCGGACTGCGCCCGGGATGCAAGAGCCTGAGCGGTTGCGCACAATGGGTCCGACGGGGTGCCAGCAGCCTCGTGCCCCGCCAAGTTGAGTCGGGTCGGTAACCGTGTCGCTCTTGCTCTGCCAGCGCTCGGTCTCGAGACCGGTGGTGGAGGTGATCGATCCGATGGCGAGGAAGCCGGAAGTGTTCGTACGGGAGCTGTCCGATCAGGAGGGGCAGCGGCTGGCGCGGACGACGAGGACGTCGAAGAACGCGGTGCGGTTGCGGCGGGCGACGATCGTGATGGCCTCGGCCCAGGGCCAGTCGGTGCCGGACATCGCGGTGATGTTCGCGACCACCGAGGGGTACGTGCGCCGCGTGATCCACGATTTCAACGAGCGGGGGTTCGCGGCGTTGAACCCAAAAGTGAGCAGCGGGCGGCCGAAGAGGATCGATGAGGCCACCCGCGAGCAGATCTGCCGGATCGCCCGCTGCCACCCACAGGACCTGGGACTTCCCTTCACCTGCTGGAGCCTGACCAAGCTGGTCGAGCACCTGCTCCAGCAGAAAGTCGTGGACGCGATCAGTACCGAGACCGTGCGCCAGATCCTCAAGGACGGCGGGATCAGCTGGCAGGCGAGCAAGACGTGGAAGGGCTCGAAGGACCCGGACTTCACGGACAAGAAAGCTCGGGTACTGGCGCTGTACGACGACCCACCGGCCGACGCGCACGTGGTGTGTGTCGATGAGTTCGGGCCGCTGAACCTCCAGCCCCGGCCCGGCCGGGGCTGTTTCCCCACTCGGCGCCCGTCCCGGCTACGCGCGACCTACCACCGCTACGGCGGGGTACGGCACATGTTCGGCGCGCTGGACCTGGCCACCGGGAAGATGATCTACCGCTTCCGCGACCGCAAACGCTGGCAAGAGTTCCTCGACTTCCTGCGCCAGCTACGTCGTCGCTGCGCCGGGACGTTGTACGTCATCTGCGACAACTTCTCCCCACACAAGAAGACCGAGGTCCTCACCTGGTGCGCGGCCCACGACGTGGAACTGGTCTTCACTCCCTCCAACGCCTCCTGGCTGAACTGGATCGAGTCCGAGTTCGCCGCCCTGCGGTACTTCACCCTCGATGGCAGCGACTACCCCGAACACGCCACCCAAGAGGCCGCCATCGGTGGCTACCTGAGATGGAAGAACAAGCAGGCGCTGCCCAAGACCAACTTCGCCACCGGCCCCACGATCCGACGCCCCGACTACCTACCCATCGCATCTTGATGCGGCACTAGCCAGTCGACTGCTCGTCCTCGGCTTCCGGCTCGTCCGGTGCGACGATCGACAGGGCGATGCCGTCGAGGATGTCCCGCTCGGAGGTCGTGACGACCAGGTCGGGGCCGTTGGCGCCACGAGCCCGCTCGATGAGCTCGTACCAGATGAGCGCCCCGGCGCCGATGACGTCGACGCGACCGGGGTGCATGAAGGGCTGCGCGGCCCGCTCGGCCCGGGTGCTGAGGATGAGGCGCTCACAGGCCTCCATGTACTGCTCGACCGTCAGGTCGGCCAGGTGGATGGCCGACGGGTCGTAGGAGGTCAGACCGAGGGCCTGCGCGGTGACGGTGGTGACCGAGCCGGCCAGTCCGATGACGGTGTTGACACCACCGAGCCCGACCTCGGCCTCCGCGGTATCCAGTGCCTCCGCGATGTCGAAGCGGGCGGCGTCGATGACTTCCTGCGTCGGCGGGTCGGTGCGGTGGTGGCGCTCGGTCAGGCGCACGCTGCCGATGTCCAGGGAGGTGCCGGCGACGACGTCGCGGGTCCCGCGCACGACTTCGGTGGAGCCACCGCCGATATCGACGACGAGGTAGGGCCCCTCGAAGCCCTCGTCGGCCAGGGCACCCGTCGCGCCGATGAAGCCCAGCCGCGCCTCCTCCGCACCGACGATGACCTCGGGCGTCACGTCGAGCTCGCCGAAGGCCGCCCGCACGCCCTGCACGAAGTCCTCGGAGTTGCTCGCGTCGCGCGTTGCCGACGTCGCTACGAAGCGCACGTTGCCCGCAGGAACCTGCTCGTGGCGGCACTGCTCCGCGTACTCGCGGCACATGTCGAGGGTACGGCTCAGTGCCTCGTCATCCAGACGGCCCGTGGTGTCGACCCCCTGCCCGAGGCGGACCACCTCGACCCGACGGGCCACGTCGGTCAGGACATTGCGCCCCGTGTCGTGGTCGGCGATCAGCAGGCGGATCGAGTTGGTCCCACAGTCGATTGCTGCGACTCTCATCAGTCGCTCCCTTCGTCCGTGCTGATGCACGGGCCGGCGCGCCACCACTCGGGCAGCAGGTCAAGTGCCTCGTCTCCGAGGGGGTTGACCCCGGGACCGGCAGCCAAAGAGTGTGCCACGAGAACATGGAGACACTTCACCCGCGTGGGCATGCCACCGGCGGAGGTCCCTTCGATCTCGGGCACATCACCGAGCTCGGCCCGACGTGCCAGGTAGTCCTCGTGGGCGGCGCGGTAGCGCGCGGCCAGGTCCTCGTCCTCGACCAGACGCTGCGACATCTGCGCCATGAGCCCACTGGACTCGAGCGTCGAGACCGCCCCGGTCAACCGCGGGCACGTGGCATAGAAGCTCGTGGGGAAGGGGGTCCCGCCGGGGAGGCGCGGAGCCGTGCGGACGACGGTGGGCCCCCCACACGGGCACCGGTGGGCGATGTCGACAGCACTGCGTGCCGGTCGCCCGAGCTGCTGATGGATGGTGGCCAGATCCTCGGAGGTGACCCGGGACAGGTCGTTACCCTGCTCGTCGGTCGTCACTTGTCGTCCTCCGCCCTGTCGGCCGTGCTCGCCGAGTCGGCCATCTTCTCGTACCAGGGCTGGGTGTTGGACGATTGGACCGTCCCGGTCTCGGGGTCGACGTCCGCGATCGGCGCCTCGGGGTCGACCACGGTGTAGGTCCGCTCGCCCGGGCGCACGAACTTCAGCCGCTTGCGGGCCTGGGCCTCGACGTAGGCGTCCGTCTGCCACAGATCACGCTCACGCTTCAGCTCGTCGAGGTGAGCCTCCTGCGCCGTGACCTGCGAGTGCAGCTCGTCGAGACGTTGCTGCTGGTCGTACCAGGACTTGCCGGTGGGCACGAGCATGAGGGCCAGCAAGGTCATCAACGACCCGAGGACCACCCATCGGCGAGTGGTCATCACGGGCCCGCCGCGGGGCTTGCGGGGAGTGGGCGTGGCTCCGGAGCCACCGATGGGTCCACGGGCGGTGTACCGGCGCGGACGGTTGCGCGCCGGGGGTCGCCTCGTCGCGCTCTGCACGCCGACGCGTGCAGAGCGGCGCCGTGGAGTCCCGGCCATCATCAGCGGGTCAGCCCGTGAAGCGCGGGAAGGCACCCACGCCTGCGTAGATGGCTGCGTCGTCGAGCTCCTCCTCGATGCGCAGCAACTGGTTGTACTTCGCGACGCGCTCAGAGCGGGCGGGGGCACCGGTCTTGATCTGACCGCAGTTGGTGGCGACGGCCAGGTCAGCGATCGTCACGTCCTCGGTCTCGCCGGAGCGGTGGCTCATCATCGAGCGGAATCCGTTGCGGTGGGCCAGGTCGACCGCGTCCATCGTCTCGGTGAGCGAGCCGATCTGGTTGACCTTGACGAGCAGGGCGTTCGCGGAGGACTCGGTGATGCCGCGCTGCAACCGCTCGGGGTTGGTGACGAAGAGGTCGTCCCCGACCAGCTGGACGCGGTCGCCGAGGTGGGCGGTCAGCTCCTGCCACCCGGCCCAGTCGTCCTCGTTGAGCGGATCCTCGATGGACACCAGTGGGTAGGCGTCGACGAGTTCGCCGTAGTAGTCGGCCATCTGCGTCGCCGTGCGCTGCTCTCCCTCGAAGGTGTAGGCGCCGTCCGCGAAGAACTCGCTGGCCGCCACGTCGAGTGCGAGCGCGATTTCCTTGCCGGGCGTGTAGCCGGCCTTCTTGACCGCGTCGATGATCAGGTCGAGAGCCTCTCGGTTGCTGCCGAGGTCCGGCGCGAAGCCACCCTCGTCCCCGAGACCGGTCGACAGGCCCTTGTCCTTCAGGACGGCCTTGAGCGCGTGGTAGACCTCGGTGCCCCAGCGCAGCGCCTCGCGGAACGAGGGGGCGCCGATCGGGGCGATCATGAACTCCTGGATGTCGACATTGGAGTCGGCATGGGAGCCACCGTTGAGGATGTTCATCATCGGCACGGGCAGGACGTGGGCGTTCGGTCCGCCGACGTAGCGGAAGAGCGGCAGGCCGGCGGACTCCGCAGCCGCCTTCGCGACGGCGAGGGAGACGCCGAGGATGGCGTTGGCGCCGATCGAACCCTTGTTGTCAGTGCCGTCGGCGGCGATCATCTCGGCATCGATGAGGCGCTGCTCGCTGGCTTCGAAGCCGATGACACGTGGCATCAGGTCGTCCTCGACGGCCCGCACGGCATCCTCAACGCCCTTGCCCAGGTACCGCTTCGTGTCGCCATCACGACGCTCGACGGCCTCGAAGGCGCCGGTGGACGCGCCGCTGGGGACTGCAGCACGGGCGATGGTGCCGTCGTCGAGGGCCACCTCGACCTCGACCGTCGGGTTGCCGCGGGAGTCGAGGATCTCGCGCGCGCCTACTGCGTCAATGCTGGCCACTACCGGCTCCTTGGTGCGTGATGACTGTTCCCCCGAGGATATCCGCTCACCCGGAGGGCCCGGATGAGCGACCCACCCGCGCGTTCACGTCACACCAGAGCGAACGGGAGCATCGTCCCGGTCGGCCAACGCAGCTGATCCGCGGGTCCATGGTTCCCATCAGTCCTGGTGGTGACGGGCATCGTCACCCGCCACGGGTCCGGACTGCCTTCTCGCGCTTCCATCGGCGAACCCGGCGTCGCACGCCATCCCTGAGGGCAGCCCCCGGCGGTCGTTGCCTCTCGCGGAGCTCATCGATCTGCTGCTGCAGGGACTCGCGCGACGTCGCCGTCTCCTTGGCTCTGGCCGCCAGGTTCTGCTTCAGCCGTCGGCTCTCCTGCGCCAGCGCCCCGATCTGCTGTGTCAGGTCCTCCACTTCCCGTGCTTGCTCCGCGGCGTCGAGGGACAGGCGCTGTCTGGTCCTGTTGAGTGCGTCGTGGACGCCCTTGAAGGCCGAAAAGGACTCCCGATCCGCTCGCGTCCCCCAGTCGTACGTCGGGAGAGTCGGCAGGTCGTCCTTCATCACCCCTCCGGAACGACGGATCCTGTCGGCGATCCCGTCCCACCACGCGGTTTGGTAGCGCACGGCTGCGGTACCGACGTCCGCCAGATGGCCCGTCAGCTCCTCACGGTCCGCGGCCAGGGCCTCGATGATCTTGGGGCCGAAGAGGTCCCACCCCTCGAACGGGACGGCGAACGTGCCCAGTCCGAAGTTCTCCAGGACACCGTGCATACGAGTCATCGTGTAGTGGCTCGTCACGAGGCCGATGGCCGGAGTCCCGACCGCCGGACCGAACACGACCGGGTGGTACCGCGTGGACACCGTGAAGTCCGCTCCGGCCGTCACCGACACGGTCTGGGCGGCGGAGAGCACCGGGAGCTGGTGCACCCGTGGGCTCGTCATGAACCCCGCGATCCGGGCATGGCCCGCGCAGTCCCGGCCCTTCGTCTCGCCGACGCCGAGGTGGCCCATGTGCGGGAGCAGGACGATGTCGACATCACAGGTGGACACGATCTGGTCCAGCGCCGAGGCGATCGTGCGGTAGTAGTCCTTGCCCGTCAGCTCGGTGGTCCCCACGTGGTAGGTGAAGCTGCCCACGACGTAGCGGTCCGGTAGGTCGAGGTCCACCGTCGGCACGCTCGACCCGGCCATGTGTGGGACGAGGACCGCATCGTCGAACGTGAGCACGATCTTCTTGGGGTTCCTGACGAGGTCCTTCATCAAGCGGGCGGACGACTGTTCCCGAACGCCGACCACCGTCGCGTACCTGGCGATCTCCTTCACGACCTCCTTGTCACGCGTCGACAACTTCGGCCCGACGGTCTGGCTGGACAGGAAGAGGGGAACGCCGAAGAACTCTGCCATTCGCTTCAACGCCAGACGCTCGAACAGGTGGTGCTCGCCATTCGAGTTGAGGTTCCCGCCGCCGGCTATGACCACTGCGTCCGCCACGCGCACCGCATCCACTGCCGGTGCCATCGACTTCGGGACGTCGGCCTCCCCGGAGAGTGCGGAATCGAGCTCGGACAGCATCCTCAGCTTCCTGGGCCTGGCCACCTGGCGGAAGCCCAGCCTGCGGATGGTGCGCACCTGGTAGTACTCGGCCGACAGCTCGGGGTCTCCGGCGATCAGAGTTACGTCGGCCCCGTGCCGCTTCAGCTGGGCGATCGCAGCCTCTGTCATGGCCTCGTCCCCCAAGTGGTACTGCCCACCCAGGCTGATATCACCGACAACGACGACCTTCATCATGAACCCCCGCATTCAGGAACTGGTTGGGCTTTGCTCGGGCGAGCCTAGTCAGTGTGGGCCATCGCGAGCCGACCGGTCACGCCGCCGGGCCGTCTGTGCGAGCCGCCTTCTCCTGCGCCTTGATCGCCTGCCACTGCGCCTCGATCTCCTCGAGGGTCTCGGCGGTCGCGTCCCCGAAGACGTGCGGGTTGCGACGCACGAGCTTGTCGACGAGTGCGGCAGCCACGTCGTCGACGTCGAAGGGCTCCTGCGCGTGGTCGGCAGCGACCCGGGCGTGGAAGAGCACCTGGAAGAGCAGGTCACCGAGCTCGTCGGTCAGCTCCTCGCGCACGCTCGGGTCGTCGGGGTCGGCGATGACCGCCCCGATGGCCTCGTGGACCTCCTGCGCTTCCTCCAGGACGAAGGGGGCCAAGCTCGCGTGGTCCTGCGCCGCCACCCAGGCGCACCCTCCGGGCGCGCGCAGCCGGTCCATGACCGCGACGGCGTCGAGGAGGCGGCCCCCCTCGACGTCCCACGACCCCACGAGGACCTCGACCTCGGGCCCGTCGTCGAGCCGGGAGACCTCGGTGGCGATCGCGTCGCTGAGCCCGGGGTCCCCGTCGGGCGAGCCGATCCAGATCGTCTCCTGAGTCCAAGCGGACTCCACGAGCATGCGGGCCCGCTCGGTCGCCCGCTCGTGGCCGATCGGCGTGACCGCGACCCCGTCGTCGGCAAGAGCCAGCGGAAGGTCCTCCTCGACGTCCGCCGCCAGGACGAGGTCGGCGGCGTCGAGGGCGCGCCACGCGTCCCGACTGAGCAGTCCCGCCGGGACCCGCGGACTCGTGGCCAGCAGGATCAGGGACGGCACCGTCAGGGCATCTCCGGGGTCGTTGTCGGGGGCTTCAGCCAGCTGGGGCTCTGGCTGTCCGGGCGGTAGCGCGGGCTGATCGTGACGTCGAGATCCCGGACCTGCTGGGCAACCTCCTGCTGCTGCTTCTGATCCAGCTGCGAGTACACGGCGTTGGCCCGGAAGAAATCCACCGTCGTCTCGGACGGCGCGTGGACGGCCTCGCCGAGCTGCTTCTCGATCGTCGCCCCGGACGGGACGTCGATGCCGTGCTCCTGACCGAAGGCGATCAGCGTCGGCACCTGGATCAGGCTGCCGATCAACTGGTCGGGGCCCACCTCCTGCGGCGGCTGCCCACCTGACTCGGCCTGAGCGGCGACGACCTCCCCCACCTCGCGGCTGCTCTGCTGGGCCTGACCGACGGTGATCTCGTGGCCCTCGACGATCGCGGCGGTCGCGGTCGAGCCACTGTCCTTCTCCTGGCCCTCGTCGGCGCCACAGGCTCCGAGGGTCAGGGCACCGCCGAGAACGAGTGCTGCGATCGAGGCGGAACGTCGTTGTCTGCTGCCGGGCACGGGCTGTCCTTTCATCACGTCCTCAACGGGAGCGCGAGGTGTCGCGGGGCGTGTTCGCCCCAGTGTCCACGATGACATTGTCGAGCATGACCTGATCGACCAGGTCGGTGGCCCACTGCAGCACCTCGGTGTCGCGGAGGGGGCTGCCCCCGATCCGCGCGGTCATCGGCTTCGGGACGAGCACCGTCCGGGTACCTTCCTTGTAGCTCGACTTCGGGTACAGCCTGGCCAGGCGCAGCTGCTGGCTCTCCTTGAGCTCTGCCGGAGCGAAGCGCACGTTCTTGCCCTGCACCACGACGTCGGTCAGGCCGGCGGTGCGCACGACGATGCGCAGCCGCGCGACGGCGACGAGGTTGCGCACCGGCTCCGGCGGCTCGCCGTAGCGGTCGGTGAGTTCCTCCACGATCTCGGTGAGGTCCTCCTCGGTCTCCGCGGAGGCGAGCTTCTTGTAGGCCTCGAGGCGCAACCGCTCCCCCGGCACGTACTCGTGCGGCAGGTGGGCGTCCACGGGCAGCTCGATCTTGACCTCGGCCGGCGCGGCCTCCCCTTCGCCCTTGAAGTCGGCGACGGCCTCACCGACCATCCGCACGTACAGGTCGAAACCGACCCCGGCGATGTGTCCGGACTGCTCACCGCCGAGCAGGTTGCCGGCACCGCGGATCTCGAGGTCCTTCATCGCGACCTGCATGCCGGAGCCGAGGTCGGTGTTGCTCGCGATCGTGGTCAGCCGGTCGTGTGCGGTCTCGGTCAGCGGCTTCTCCGGCGGGTAGAGGAAGTAGGCGTAGGCACGCTCACGGCCACGCCCGACCCGGCCGCGCAGCTGGTGCAGCTGGCTCAGGCCGAACTTGTCCGCCCGGTCGAGGATGAGGGTGTTGGCGTTGGAGATGTCCAGGCCCGTCTCGACGATCGTCGTGCACACCAGCACGTCGAACCTCCGCTCCCAGAAGTCCAGGACGACCTGCTCCAGCCGGTGCTCGCCCATCTTGCCGTGGGCGGTCTCGACCCGGGCGTCGGGGACGAGCTCGCGGATGCGGGCGGCGGTGCGCTCGATCGTGCTGACGTTGTTGTGCACGAAGAACACCTGGCCCTCGCGCATCAGCTCGCGGTGGATGGCCGCGGAGACCTGCTTCTCCTCGTAACCACCGACGAAGGTGAGGACGGGATGGCGCTCCTCCGGCGGCGTGGCGAGGGTGGACATCTCCCGGATGCCGGTGACCGCCATCTCGAGGGTGCGCGGGATCGGCGTCGCGGACATGGCCAGGACGTCGACGTTGGTACGCAGGGCCTTCAGCTGTTCCTTGTGCTCGACACCGAAGCGCTGCTCCTCGTCGATGATGACCATCCCGAGGTCCTTGAACTTCACCTCGTTGCCCAGGATGCGGTGGGTACCGATGACGAGATCGACGGACCCGTCCGCAAGGCCCGCCAGGACCGCCTTGGCCTCCGTGTCGGTCTGGAAGCGGCTGAGTGCCCTGACCGTCACGGGGTAGCCGGCGTACCGCTCGGAGAAGGTGTTGAGGTGCTGTTGGACCAGCAGCGTCGTCGGCACGAGCGCGGCGACCTGCTTGCCGTCCTGGATGGCTTTGAAGGCCGCCCGGACGGCGATCTCGGTCTTGCCGTAGCCGACGTCACCACAGATCAGCCGGTCCATGGGGAAGGACTTCTCCATGTCGGCCTTGACCTCGTCGATGGTGCTCAGCTGGTCCGGCGTCTCGATGTGCGCGAAGGCGTCCTCGAGCTCGCGCTGCCACGGGGTGTCCGGTCCGAAGGGGTGCCCCGGCGTGGCCATCCGGGCGCTGTACAGGCGGATCAGCTCACCCGCGATCTGGCGGACGTGCCGCTTGGCCTTCGACTTCGTCTTCTGCCAGTCACTGCCGCCCATCTTGTTCAACGCCGGCGCGTCGCCGCCGACGTAGCGGGTGACCTGATCGAGCTGGTCGGACGGGACGAAGAGCCGGTCGCCGGGGTGCCCACGGCGGGAGGGCGCGTACTCGATGACGAGGTACTCGCGAGTGGCGCCGCCGATGGTCCGCTGGATCATCTCGACGAAGGACCCGACGCCGTGCTGCTCGTGGACGACGTGGTCCCCCGGGCGCAGCTGGAGCGGGTCGACCTGCTTGCGCCGGCGCGAGGGCATCCGGCGCATGTCGCGCGTGCTGGCGCCGGCGCCGCTCGAGCCCAGGAGGTCGGCCTCGGTGAGGACCGCGAGCCGGTCGTCGGCGGCGACGAAGCCGGTGCCCAGGCTCGCGCGGGTGACGGTGACGACTCCCTGGGAGAGCTCTGTGGGCTCGACCGGGTCGCCCTCGTCGACGACCCGGGTGGGGACGTCGGCGCCGCGCAGCACCTCGGCGACGCGGGTGACGAGTCCGGCGCCGTCGGTGGCAACGAGCACTCGCCAGCCCGCGGTGGTCCACTCGGCGAGCTGGGCGACCGCGGCCTCGGTGTTGCCGCGGAACTTCGGCGGCTCGGCCGCCGGGACCCGCAGCGCGACGTGGTCGTGGGCGACGCGGTCGTCCATCTCCGCCGCGAGCGCGTCCAACTCCTCGTCCACGGCGAAGGGGGTGATGCTCCACCACGGCAGGCCGAGCTCGAGCGTGTGCTCGCTGGCCTGCGCGAGCGTCCAGTGGGAGGCGGTGCCCAGGACGCCCTCGAGGTCGATCGGCACGACGTTGCCGGCGGCGGCGTTGGCCCAACTGGCCTGGAGGAACTCCTCGCTCGTCGAGACGAGGTCGTGGGCACGGGCCCGGACCTTCTCGTGGTCGAGGACGAGGACCAAGGCCTCCTTCGGCAGCACGTCGAGGATCGACTCCATGCCGTCGACGAGTGCGGGTGCCAGGGACTCCATGCCCTCGACGGCGATGCCCTCGGCGACCTTGTGGAGCATGTCGGCGACGCCGGGCAGGTCCTGCGCGAGCGCCGCAGCCCGCTCGCGGACGGAGTCGGTGAGCAGGACCTCGCGGCACGGCGGGGCCCAGAGGACCTCGGTCACGTCGAGGCTGCGCTGGTCGGCGACCTTGAACCAGCGGATCTCGTCGACCGTGTCGCCGAAGAACTCCACCCGAATCGGGTGCTCCTCGGTCGGCGGGAAGACGTCGAGGATCCCGCCGCGCACGGCGAACTCCCCCCGGCGGTCGACGAGGTCGGTGCGCACGTAGGCGGCGTCGGTCAGGGCCTGCGCGATCTCGGTCAGTGGCCGTTCGTCCCCGACGCGCAGGGTCACCGGCTCGAGGTCGCCGAGCCCCTTGGCGATCGGCTGGAGGACCGCGCGCACGGAGGCGATGACGTAGCCGAGCGGACCGTGGCCCGCACCCTGCTCCTGCGGGTGGGACAGGCGGCGCAGCACGGCCAGACGGCGGCCGACGGTGTCGCTGCGCGGGCTGAGGCGCTCGTGCGGCAGGGTCTCCCAGCTGGGGAAGGTCGCGATGAGGTCGGGGTCGACGAGCTCGCCGAGCGCGGTCGACAGGTCGTCGGCCTCACGCGCGGTCGAGGTGATGATCAGCTGCGGCGCGTCACCGGGGACGGCACCACCGATCGTGGCGACCGTGGGCGCCCGCAGCCCCGTCGGCGCGACGATGTCGAGCTGATCGGTGGTGGCGCGGTGTCGGGGGATGTCCGCGAGGCCGGGCAGACCGGCGATCGCGCTCTTCAGCGGGGCGAGGGAGGAAGGCATGCTGGGGTCGATTCTGCCGCATGCAGGTGCCCACCCGTGACGGACCACCCTCCTCGTGCTCTGCTGGGAGCGAGACGGTAGACCTCCGGATCACTCACCTCGGGGCGTGCACGACTTGTTGTGCGTCCGTCAAGCCTTTCTCCACGACGAGTTCCACCGCATCGGCGGCGTCGTCGAGCAGGAACGGCAGTTCCTTGCGCTCGGCGGACGAGAAGTCCTTGAGCACGTATGCAGCCGCGTCCATCCGACCCGGCGGCCGGTCGATCCCGACGCGCACCCGTACGTAGTCCTTCGTGCCGAAGGAGGCGGTGATCGACCGCAGACCGTTGTGGCCCCCTTCGCCCCCACCCTGCTTGAGGCGCACCTGGCCGAAGGGGATGTCCAGCTCGTCGTGGATGACGATCGTGCGCTCCGGAGGGATGGAGAAGAAGGTCGCCAGGCCCTTGGTCGCACCGCCGGAGAGGTTCATGTACGAGTGCGGGATGCCGATGACCGTGCGGGTGCCGGGCATCGGTCCCAGACGCAGGGACTCCGCGCTGGCACCGGCCTTGTGCGCCCGCAGGCGAGCCCCGGCCCGCTGCGCCAACAGCTCGACGACCATGGCTCCCACGTTGTGGCGGTTGCCCGCGTACTTCGGTCCCGGGTTGCCCAGGCCCACCACCAGCCACGTCTCGTCACTCACGGGATCACTCTAGGCAATGACGAAGGGGCGGGACCCCTGGTGTGGGGTCCCGCCCCTTCGAGACGGTTGCTGCGCAACCTCCGCCCACGCAGAACGTGGGACCCAAGGACAGCGCCTTCGTGACGGCTGGGTGGGTCACTCCTTGTCGGAGGACTCCTCGCCACCCTCGGCCGGGGCCTCGACGGCCGGGGCGTCGGTCTCGGGCTCGTCGTGCTCGACGCCGGCCTCCTCCTCGGCCTCGGCGAGCTCGGCCTCGAGCGCCTCCGCGGTGATCTGCTGGGTGATGTTGACGACCAGGGTCTCCGGGTCGGAGACGAGGGTCACGCCTGCGGGCATGGTGACGTCGCTCGCGTGGATGAGGGTGCCCATCTCGGCACCCTCGACCGAGACGACGAGGTTGTCCGGCAGGCTCATCGGGTCGGCCTCGATCTCGAGGGTCTGGGCGTCGACGGTGACGACGGTCTCCGGGGCGGCCTCGCCCTCCAGGTGCACCGGGACCTCGACGACGACCTTCTGGCCCTTCTTGACGATGACGAGGTCGACGTGCTCGATGATCGGCTTGATCGGGTCGCGCTGGATGTCCTTGGCCAGGGCGAGCTGGTCGTCCTCGCCCTCGACGGCGATCGTCAGCAGGGCGTTGGGGTTCTTCAGCGCCTGGAAGGTGTCGTGGAAGGGCAGCGCGAGGTGCGCGGGGGCCTCGCCGAAGCCGTAGAGGACGGCCGGGACCTTGTCTGCGCGACGCAGCTTGCGGGCCGCACCCTTGCCGAACTCGGTGCGCTTGTCGGTGGCGAGACGGATCTCGTCGTGCTTGGGGGCCATGGTGGAACTCCTTGTGGGGGCGAATGCCCGCGCAGGGAGCGGGCGTGTCTCGTGAAGCGATGGCCTCGACGCGGGACGCGGCGCGGACGGATGTCGACGCGCGGGCGGACCCACGGGGCGGCACCGCGTCGATCACGGACTGCTGCGACCGTGCAGCGTCCCTCGCCGAGGCAACCCGTTGATCCTAGTGGACCCGAGCAGAGTCAGCCAAACCCGTCCCGACGCCGGCACGGGACTCCCCGTCGTCGGAGCTCGGCACAGCCTGCACGGCGATGTCGACGTCCTCGGCGGGCAGGGTCCGGGTCGCCCTCTCGGCGTCACCCAGCTTGACCATGACGACGCCGGCGAGGATCGCCACCCCGCCGAGCATCTGGGCGACCCCCATCGCCTCACCGACGAGCACCCACGCGAATCCGACGGCGATGAGCACCTCACTCAGGCCGACGAAGGAGGCCACCGTCGAGCCGAGGATGCGAGTGGCCGCGATACCCGTGGCATAGGCGATGGCACCGGCCACGAGAGCCAGCTCGACGACCGCGACCCACCACGGCAGGGCCCACCCGGCGAGGGTGACGTCCGCCGCGCTGGACGCCCAGGGGAGCAGCCCGACGGCCGTAGCGCCGACGAGGCTCGCCGCACCCACGGCCAGACCGCCCCCGGCCAGGGCGATGGGCGGCAGTGGCTGCGCTCCCTCGTGTGCCGCGACGAGGAAGAAGACGACAAGACCGACTGCAGCAAGCAGGCCCCACAGGACGCCGACGAGGTCGACCTCGGCGCCGGAGGCCACGTCGAGGACGAGCACGAGACCGACGATCGCGGCCCCGACTCCCGCGAGCGTCAGGCGGCTCGGCCGGCGACCGTGATGCGCCCACATCCACCCGACGATGAGCACGGGTGCGAGGTACTCCAGCAGGAGTGCGACCCCGACGGAGAGGTGGTCGACCGCCATGAAGTACGCGAATTGGCAGGCCGCGACGGCCACGAAGCCGTACGCGAGGACCGAGATGAGGTTGCCGCGGAAGAGATACCACCGCCCGCGCATCGAGATGACTGTCGGGACGGCCATCAGGAGCGCGGCCCCGACGATCCGCAGGGTCACGACCGCTCCGGGGCTCCAGCCCTCCGCCATGAGTGACGTACCGAAGGTGCCGGACGAACCGAAGGAGACTGCGGACAGGAGCGCGATGCCCAGCCCCACGACGAAGGGCATCTGCCTCGAGACGGACGGGGTGGATGGCACGGACGGTCCTTGAGTCATGGGTGAAGTAGCCTGTTGCCCATGACGCTAGACCTTCGGTGCATCAGGAGTCAACATGATCTTTGCTCATGACACTGACGTCGCGCTCCGCACCGCGGCCGCTCTGGTCAACACAGCTCTGGAGCCCGACGACACCCTGACGACGACACAGGACGTACGTGCCTTCTACGACGTCTGGGGCTGGACCGGCCGCCATGACGGGGACGATTCCGAGGTGACCCAGGTCCGCTCGCTGCGTCGCCGTCTCCATGCGGTCTGGCTCGCGGCCGATGACGTCAACGCGACGGTGGAGCTGGTCAACGAGCTGCTGCGCACCGGCCGTGCCCTCCCCCAGCTGGTCGAGCACGGCGACTTCGGCTGGCACATCCACGCCACGCACGCGGATGCGACGCTCGCACAACGCATGCAGGTGGAGGCGGCGATGGCCTTCGTCGACATCATCCGCGCCGGCGAGCTGTCCCGCCTGCGGGTCTGCGCTGCCGACGACTGCGAGCGCGTGCTGGTCGACCTCTCCCGCAACCGGTCACGGCGATACTGCGAGGGCGGCTGCGGCAACCGGCTCGCCGCCGCGGCCTATCGCTCCCGGCGCGACGGCTGAGCAGGCTCTTGCAAGGTCCGCAGCCAGCGCGATGGCGCCGGGACTTGGCGCACCGCCCGGACTCCTCAGTCGTGATTGGCGCCTGGTCGTGACGGTCCGGGCGGAGGCCTGAGTCGTCCCGACCCCACCGCGCCGTCCGCTCCCTCGCCCCGCGGGCGCTTCGGGGGGACTCGGGGGCGCAGGTCGCCCAGCGACCGTGAGCCCCCGAGCGATCAGGTGAAGAGGCTGGTGACGGATCCGTCCTCGAAGACCTCACGGATGGCACGGGAGACGAGCGGGGCGATCGAGAGCTCGGTCAGGCCCTCGAACCGCCGCTCCTGCGTCAGCGGGAGGGTGTCTGTGACGATGATCTCCTCGGCCGCGCAGGCCTCCATCCGCTCGACGGCCGGGCCGGAGAAGATCGCGTGGGTAGCGGCGATGATGACACCCGCGGCACCGTCGGCCATGAGCGCGTCGGCTGCCTTGGTGATCGTGCCTGCGGTGTCGATCATGTCGTCGACGAGCACGCACCAGCGACCCTCGACCTCACCGACGACGCGGTTGGCAACGCTCTCGTTGGGGCGGTCGATGTCCCGGGTCTTGTGGATGAAGGCCAACGGCACACCACCCAGCTTGCGCGCCCACTGCTCGGCGACCTTGATGCGACCGGCATCCGGAGAGACGACGGCGAGCTTGCGGTCGCCGTACTTCTCCTGGACGTACCTGGCCAGGATCGGACGGGCCATGAGGTGGTCGACCGGCCCGTCGAAGAAGCCCTGGATCTGGTCGGTGTGCAGGTCGACGGAGATCAACCGATCGGCGCCTGCTGTCTTGAACATGTCCGCCATCAGGCGCGCGGAGATCGGCTCGCGACCCCGGTGCTTCTTGTCCTGGCGGGCATACCCGTAGAAGGGCATGACCGCAGTGACCCGCTTGGCGCTGGCGCGCTTGAGGGCGTCGACCATGAGCAGCTGCTCCATGATCGCCTCGTTGATGGGCGTGGAGTGGCTCTGCAGCACGAAGGCGTCACACCCGCGCACCGACTCCTCGTACCGGACGTAGATCTCGCCGTTGGCGAAGTCGTAGGCGCTGGTGGGCACCAGATCGATGTCGAGCTCCGCGGCGACGGCGTCCGCCAGTGCCGGGTGGGTTCGTCCGGTGAAGACCATGAGGTTCTTCTCCGGGGTCTTGTGGATGCCGGTCACGGGAGGTCCTCGCTGCTGTCGGGGGTGGGTTCGGGCGAAGGGGGCTGGGCTGCGGCCTGTGCAGCGGCCGCGGTGGGGGTGTCGGGCCACTGCTTGGCGACCCACCCGTCGATGTTGCGCTGACGCCCACGGGCCACACCGAGCTGACCGGCGCCGACCGTGTCGGTGATGGCGGAGCCGGCGGCGACGTAGGCACCGTCGGCGATCTCGACCGGTGCGACGAGAACGGAGTTGGACCCGACGAAGGAGTGTCGGCCGACGACCGTGCGGTGCTTGTTGACGCCGTCGTAGTTGGCGAAGATCGTGCCGGCGCCGATGTTGGCGCCCTCCTTGATCTCGACGTCACCCGCGTAGGTCAGGTGGGGAACCTTCGCACCCGCGCGGATCGTCGTGTTCTTCGTCTCGACGAAGCCGCCGATCTTCCCCTTCGCCCCCAGGACGGTGCCGGGGCGCAGGTAGGAGTAGGGGCCGACGGTGGCGCCGGCACCGATGACGGCGAGGTTGCCCTCGGCGCGCTTGACCTCGGCACCGGCCCCGACCTCGCAGTCGGTGAGGGTGACGTCCGGGCCGATGGTGGCCTCGGCGCCGATCGACGTGGCACCCAGCAGCTGGCTGCCGGGTAGGACACGCGTGTCCTGGCCGATGCTCACGTCGACGTCGATCCACGTGGTGGCCGGGTCGACGATGGTCACGCCGGCGCGCATGTGGCGCTCACAGGTGCGGCGGTTGAGCTCTTTGCCCAAGGTGGCCAGCTGGACGCGGTCGTTGACGCCCTCGGTCTGGTCGAGGTCGGTCAGGACGTGGGCGGAGACGGTGCCGCCCGCGGCGCGAGCGAGCTGGAGGACGTCGGTGAGGTACTTCTCACCCTGGGCGTTGTCGCTGGTCAGGTTGGCCAGCTCGCGGCGCAGGACCGCGGCGTCGAAGGCGTAGATCCCCGAGTTGATCTCGGTGATCGCCCGCTCGTCCTGCGTCGCGTCCTTGAACTCGACGATCCGCTCGACGGCGCCGTCTGCGTCGCGCACGATCCGGCCGTAGGCCTTGGCGTCCGCCAGGACCGAGGTGACGACCGTGACGGCGGCAGCGGCCTCGACGTGGGCCCGGGTCAGGTCGCTGATGGTCTCGGCGGACAGCAGCGGCACGTCGCCCATGGTGACGACGACGGTGCCGGTGATGTCAGCGGGCAGGACGGCCAGGCCGCACTCGACCGCGCGGCCGGTGCCCTTGACCTCGTCCTGATCGGCGAGCGTGCACGACTGGCCGTCCCGGGAGGCGAACTCCTCGACGAAGGCGGCGACCCGGTCGCGCTGGTGGCGGATGACGACCACGGTCTCGGCGGCCCCGGCGCCCGAGGCCGCGCGCATCGCATGACCCAGGAGCGGCGCCCCGCCAATGGGATGGAGGACCTTCGGGAGGGTCGACTTCATCCGGGTTCCCTCGCCCGCGGCGAGGATGATGACTGCGTCGGGGCGGACGTCGTTCACGCGATGTTCTCCGGAAGGTCGGGTGGGCGGCTGGACGTCTGGGCCGCTCCGCCACTCTATCCACCTCCGGGCAGGTGGTGCGTCACGGGAGGTCTGCAGGGAGGATGAGGAGGTGATCCTCACCGCAGACAGCCTCATCACGCCGGGTCAGGCCTCTGCCACAGCATGGGTACGCGTCGATGGCGACCGCATCACCGACGTGGGCGAAGGGACCCCTCCCTCCCCTGCCGACCGCCACCTGTCAGGGACGCTCGTCCCCGGATTCGTCGACGTGCACTGTCACGGTGGTGGCGGCGCGTCATTCACCGAGGGGGACCCTGCCCAGGCACAGCAGGTCGCAGCGGCCCACCTTCGGCACGGTACGACGAGCCTCGTTGCCAGCCTGGTGACCGACGGGATCGACGAGCTGGATCGTTCGGTGCGAGCCCTCGGGGAGCTCGTCACGGACGGGCTCCTCTCCGGCATCCACCTCGAGGGTCCGTGGTTGTCCGGTGACTACTGCGGCGCCCACGATCCGACGCTGTTGCGGCCGCCTTCGGCCGAGGACGTCGATCGGCTGCTGACCGCAGGTGACGGCACGGTGCGGATGGTCACGCTCGCGCCCGAGCTCGACGGGGCCATCGCCGCGGCGCGGCGATTCGTCGATGCCGGTGTCGTCGTCGGGCTGGGACACAGCAACGCGACGTGGGAGCAGGCGCGCGAGGCGATCGACGCCGGAGCCACCGTCGCCACGCACCTCTTCAACCAGATCCGCCCCCTGCACCACCGGCACCCCGGACCGATCGCCGCTCTCCTGGAGGACGAACGGGTGTGGGTGGAGCTGATCTCCGACGGCGTGCACGTGCACCCGGCCATGCTGCGGCTGGCGCGGACCGCCGCATCCGGTCGGATCATGCTCGTCACGGATGCGATGGGCGGCGCCGCCGCCGAGGACGGCGACTACCGCCTCGGGCCGATCCACGTGCAAGTCCTCGACGGCGTCGCTCGTACTCCCACGGGAGCGATCGCCGGATCCACACTGACCATGGCGGGAGCAGTGCGGCACAGCGTGGCCAGCGGGTTCGACCTTGCCGATGCCGTGGATGCCGCCACCCGCGCTCCGGCTGCCGCGCTGGGCCTGACCGACGTCGGGGAGGTCCGCCGCGGGGGCCGTGCTGACCTGGTCGTGCTGGATGACGACCTCGAGGTCGCGGACGTGATGCGCTCCGGCGCCTGGGTGGCGCCCACCGGTTGACACGCTCGCTGGTGACCCCGGCGGCTGCGAGCCCTGTCCGCAGCTGCTGCTTCTCGCGGATTTCGTAGAGACCGGCGAGGCGGACATCGAGTCCGCGTGGTCCGTACCTCGTCGCAAACGTTCGGACATTGCCGATTCCACCCATCGCGACGACCTCGATGCCCTCGCTCGGCAGGTCCCGGCCGAGGCGCCGGGCGAGGGCGTTCAGGGCCGCACGGTCACTGTTGCCCTCAACGAGGACGACGGTCTGCGGTGCGCTCACCGCACCATTGGGCGCCGTGACTTGTCGGTGTCAATCAGTCGACAATGCCCGCCTCGCAGAGGAAGCAAGCTGGTGGCCCTTCTCGATAGGATCCGCCCATGGCCCGTCGTCGCGCACGAATCTGCAGGATCGCGGCCCACCCGTGTACCTGACCCACGTCCGCGGCACGCCCCGGACGCCGGAATCTGCGGCGAGTCGGATCAGTGCCTACGTCTACGGCAACATTCTTGTGCTGGCCGCCTTGGTGCCCGTCACTCTTTCACGCACCTACTGGGGAATAGCGATCGTCGCGGGTGTTGCGCTCTCGACCTATATCGCGCACATCTTCGCGCACGCTCTCGTGCAGAACGTACACGCGGGCAGGGAACTGACCCGATCCGAGCGCCTGACCCTGCTGCCGGATGCCATGCCGATCGTCACCTCCGCTGCGCTGCCCTGCGCCATCCTTGCCACCGCGGGTCTCCATTGGACGGATCCTCGCAATGTGCAGCTGCTCGCTGAGGTCGTGATCCTGATCCGCATCGCGCTGATCGTCTTTGTTGTGGAGCGATTTCAGGGCAACAAGCCCTCCGGCGGCACACTGGTGTTCTCCGTCGTCATCGCCTTGTTGGCTGCGGTCATCGTCGTGATCAAGGTGTTCCTCACCCACTGACTGCAGCGACGGGCCACACCCGTCCTCGGATCTGCTCCCCGGGTAGGAGTCGAACCTACGTCGCTAATCCTGATTCAAAGTCAGGCGGGCCCTGCCGACAGACCAACCGGGGAACGCCGCCCATCGGCGGCACGGGACAGGGTAGTCCACGCGTGTGCTGCGCCCATCACGGACAATGGATGCATGACTGATCACGAGGACGTCGAGCGCCCACGGCGAGCGCGCATGACCGGTGCGGCCCGTCGCGAGCAGCTCGTGGCCGTGGGTCGTCGAGCCTTCGCGGCGAAGGGGGTGGACGGCATCTCCGTCGAGGAGGTGGCGGCTGCAGCAGAGGTGTCCAAGCCGGTCGTGTACGAGCACTTCGGCGGCAAGGAGGGCCTCTACGCCGTCGTCGTCGACCGTGAGCTGCGGGCCCTGACCGAGGCAGTCACCGCGACCCTGACCGAGGGCGGCACCGACCGCGAGACGCTGGAGCGGGCCGCGCTCGCCCTCCTGGACTACATCGAGGCCTCCCCCGACGGCTTCCGCATCCTCGTGCGAGATGTCTCCGGCACCGCACCGACCGGCACGTACGCGTCACTGCTGTCGGACGTCGCCGGCCAGGTCTCGCACATCCTGACGGAGGCCTTCGTGCGCCGCTCGATCGAGCCGACCCATGCACCCATGTACGCGCAGATGCTCGTCGGGATGATGTCGCTGACCGGTCAGTGGTGGCTCGAGACGCGCACGCCGGCCAAGGAGGAGGTCGCCGCACACGTGGTCAACCTCGCGTGGAACGGACTCGCCGGCCTCGAGGAACCGCCCCGGCTCCGCAGCCGACCCGACAACGAGTCGAGGTGATCCTGCGGGTCGGAGCGCGCCGGAATACATCAACCCAGGCCGCTCACGACTTGCGGCCCACCGCGAAGACCCGACGGAAGGGCAGCAGCACCCCCGCTGGGGTGCGCGGGTAGGCCTTGTGGACCTTCTCGGCGTAGGTGGCGATGAACTCGTCCCGCTCCTCGCCCTCGTCGAGGACGTCGAGCATCGGCTTCAGGCCCGTACCCGTCACCCAGTCGAGGACCGGGTTGTCGCTCTTGCCGTCCGGATCGAGGACGTGCGTGTAGGTCGTCTCCCACGCGTCGACGGCCAGACCGTGCGCGCTGATGATCTGCAGGTAGGTCGTCGGGTCACCGGCGCCGTACCGGGTACTCGCCGCCTCGAGCTCGCCGCTGCGCGCGTGCGCGACAGCCGTCTCGCGCATGAGCGCGTGCGTCGGGGCGTCGAAGTTGCCCGGCACCTGCATCGCGAACCAGCCACCGGGCGCGAGTACGTCGAGCCACCCCTCGATCAGCGGCAGGTGACGCGGGACCCATTGCAGTGCAGCGTTGGTCACGATGACGTCAGGCGCGGCCCCGGTACTGGTGATGTCCCACTCGGCCAGGTCGGCCTCGATCCACTCGACGCGGCCCTCGGTGTCGAGCTCACGGGCGGACGCGAGCATCTCGGCGCTGTTGTCGACACCCACGACCCGGGCGTCGGGCCAGCGCTGCGCGAGGGAGAGCGTCGTCGGCCCGTGTCCGCAGCCGAGGTCGATGACGAGCCGGGGGTCCTCGGCGCCCACCTGGGCCATCAGGTCCGCAAATGGACGGGTCCGCTCGCTCGAGAACTGCCCGTACCGACTGGGGTCCCACGTCACTGCCATGCCGCCTCCTCGTTGCTGGTGCCCGCGAGCCTAGCCGTCGACACCTCGTCCCCGGCGGCTGAGCGCCCATGTACTTTGATATCAAGATTCACGATGGCGGGTACAGTTTGGGGATGACCAGCCGCCACGACCCCGCCGACGACGTCGACGCCATCGTCCAGGCCTGGCGTCGCGAGCGTCCCGATCTCGACACCGAACCGCTGCACGTCTTCTCACGCGTCTCCCGGCTGGCGCGCCTGCTCGACCTCGACCGGATGAGCGCCTTCGCGCAGCACTCGCTCGAGGGCTGGGAGTTCGACGTCCTCTCCGCGCTGCGTCGCGCCGGCGACCCGTACCAGCTCTCTCCCGGTCGCCTCGTGCAGGAGACACTCGTGACCTCCGGGACGATGACCAACCGCATCGACCGCCTCGCGACGAAGGGCTGGGTCGCTCGCCTGCCCTCCCCGACCGACCGACGCGGGGTCATCGTGCAGCTGACCGATGACGGCCAGGCGCGCGTCGATGCTGCGATGGCCGACCTGCTCATGCGCGAGCGCGAGCTGCTCGCCTCGATGCCGCAGGACGAGCGTCTCGCCCTCACCGGCGCCCTGCGGCGACTGCTCGCCCCCTTCGAGGACTGACTCAGCCGACGAGCTCGGCAGCCTCCAGCCACTCCAGCTCGAGCATCTCCTTCTCCTGGGACAGATCCCCGAGCGTGACGTTGAGGTCGGCCAGCCTCTCGTGGTCGTGCACCGCGTCGGCCATCGCGTGGTGCAGCTTCTCCTCGCGCTCGCTCAGCTTGGTCAACTGCTTCTCCACGCGCGCCATCGTCTTGCGTGCCTCGCGCTGTGCGGCGGGGTCGATCTCCGGCTCCGCCGGCGCGGACGAAGGGGTTGCTGCTTCCCCCTTCGTCGTGGTCGCCACAGGCATCTGCGAGCGCAGCCGGAGGTACTGCTCCACTCCCCCGGGCAGGTCTCGGATGCGCCCGTCTCCCAGGAGGGCCACCTGGCGGTCGGAGAGTCGCTCCAGAAGGTAGCGGTCGTGGCTGACGACGAGCAGGGTGCCGGCCCAGCCGTCGAGGACGTCCTCGAGCTGGGTCAGGGTCTCGATGTCGAGGTCGTTCGTCGGCTCGTCCAGGAGCAGGACGTTGGGCTCGTCCATGAGCAGACGCAGGATCTGCAGCCGGCGTCGCTCACCACCGGAGAGCTCACGGACCCGGGTCTGCTGGCGGCCGCCGGAAAAGCCGAGCCGCTTGGCCAGGTGGGAGGCGCTGACCTCCTTGTTGCCGAGCATCGTCACCTTGCGCACGTCCTCGACGGCCTCGATGACGGTGCGGTCGAGGAAGCGCTCGAGCTCGCCGACCTCCTGGGTGAGGTGGCCGATGCGCACGGTCAGGCCCTGCTTGCGCTTGCCCGAGGTCAGCGGGACCTCCCCGGAGAGGACGCGCAGGAGCGTGGACTTGCCCGCACCGTTGACGCCGACGATCCCGATGCGCTCGCCCGGGCCGAGGTGCCACGTGATCCGGGAGAGCAGCTCGCGTTCCCCGAACTCCAGAGAGGCGTCGAGCAGGTCGATGACGTCCTTGCCCAGGCGCGTCGTGGCGAATCGGACGAGCTCGACCCCGTCGCGTGGCGGCGGCTCGTCCTCGATGAGGGCGTTGGCGGCGTCGATCCGGAACTTCGGCTTGCTCGTCCGCGCGGGAGGACCACGCCGCAGCCAGGCCAGCTCCTTGCGCAGGAGGTTGTTGCGTCGCTCTGCGGTGACGCGGGCGATCCGCTCGCGCTCGGCCTTGGCGAGCACGTAGGCCGCGTAGCCGCCGTCGTACTGCTCGACCCGGCCCTCGACGACCTCCCAGGTGCGCTCGGCGACGGCGTCGAGGAACCAGCGGTCGTGGGTGATGGTCGCCAACGACCGATCCGGGCGCGCCCAGCGGCTCACGAGGTGCTCGGCCAGCCACGCCACGCCCTCGACGTCGAGGTGGTTGGTCGGCTCGTCGAGCAGGAGGACCTCCGGGTCGTCGACGAGGATCTTGGCCAGGGCGAGACGGCGGCGCTCGCCACCGGACATCGGGCCGACGCGGGCGTCGAGCCCACCCAGGGCCGGTGCCCCGAGGCCACCGAGGAGACCGGTGATGACGTCACGGATGCGGGCGTCGCCGGCCCACTCGTGCTCGGCACGCTCCCCCAGCACGACCTGCGCGACCGTGGCCCGCGGGTCGAGCGTGTCGGCCTGGGTGAGCATCCCGACGCGGACGTGCCCACCGAAGGTCACCCGCCCGTCGTCGACCTCGCGCTCCCCGGCGAGGACCGACAGCAGGGTGGACTTGCCGCCACCGTTGCGGCCGACGATGCCGACCCGGTCGCCCTCACCGAGGCCGAGCGAGACGTCGTCAAGGATGTGTGCGGTGCCGAGCGTCAGGCGGGCGCGCTCGACGGAGATCAGGTTGGCCATCAGACTCGTGTCGTCGGGATGATGTGGGCCCCGGCCACCGGGCCGGTCGCGCGCAGGATGTCGCCGGCCACGCCGGAGGCGGTCAACGAGACGGCGAGGTCGATCGCGCCCTCGGTCGACTCGGCGAGGACGGCGACGGTCGGGCCTGACCCGGAGACGATCGCGGCGAGCGCGCCGAAGCCCATCGCGGCCTCGATGACCTCACCGATGTCAGGGCGAAGGGCGATCGCATCAGGTTGCAGGTCGTTGTCCAGCACCGGCGCCAACGCCATCGGGTCACCGGCGCGCAGGGCGCTCATCAGCGTGGCGCTCGGGGTCGGGTCCTCGATGGCCATGCCGGCCATCCGCTCGTCGAAGGCGCGGTATACGGCGGGAGTGGACAACCCCGTGTCGAGCGACGGGACGAAGACCCAGTGGTAGGTCCCCTTCGCCAGCACGGCCGTGATCACCTCGCCGCGGCCCGAGCCGACGGCAGTGCCACCGTGGAGCAGGAAGGGGACGTCGCTGCCGATCTCGGCAGCCACCTCGTCGAGGTCGTCCTTGGACAGCCCGGTCTCCCACAGCGCGTCGCAGGCGAGCAGCGCCGCGGCGGCGTCGGCCGACCCACCGGCCATCCCGCCGGCGACGGGGATCTCCTTGCGGATCGACAGGTGCACGGGATCCTGGCCGCCGGTGCGCTCCGCGAGTGTCCGGGCAGCCTTGAGGGCGAGGTTGCTCTCGTCGGTCGGCACGCGGTCGGCATCGCGCCCGGAGACCGAGCAGCCCCACTCGTTGTGGTACGCCGCGGTGACCTCGTCGTGGATCCCCACGGCCTGGTAGACCGTCGCCAGCGAGTGGTAGCCGTCCTCACCGCGCGGGCCGACGAAGAGCTCGAGGTTGATCTTCGCCGGAACGCGCACGGTCACGGCCATGGGCGACTCGAGCGGAGAGGTCATGCCGTCACCCTAGCCATGAGCTCGGTGGCGATCCGGGCGAACCCGGCGACGTCGACCTGCTCACCGCGGGTGCGCGGGTCGAACCCGGCGGCCAGGAGGGCCTCCTGCGCGACCTCGCCGGAGCCGGCGATGCCGCGCAGTGCAGCCCGCAGCGTCTTGCGTCGCTGGGCGAAGGCGGCGTCGATCACGGCGAAGACCTCCTCGCGGGTGGCGCTGCACTCCGGGGGCGCGTGCCGCACCAGCTCCACGAGGCCGGAGTCGACGTTGGGCACCGGCCAGAAGACGCTGCGCGGGACCTTGCCGGCCAGCCGCACCTGCGCCCACCACTCGGCCTTGACACTCGGCACCCCGTAGACCTTGCTCCCGGGGGCGGCAGCGAGTCGCTCCGCCACCTCGAGCTGGACCATGACCAGCACGCGCTCGATCGAGGGGAAGAGCTCGAGGAAGCGCAGCACGACCGGCACGGAGACGTTGTAGGGCAGGTTGGCCACGAGCGCAGTCGGTGGCGGCCCCGGCAGGTCGCTCACCCGCATCGCGTCCGCGTGGACGACCTCGAGGCGGTCGGCGGCATCCGGCGCGAACTGCGCGACCGTGCCCGGGAGGGCCTCGGCCAGCACCGGGTCGACCTCGAGCGCCGTGACCCGTCCGGCGGTCTCGAGCAGCGCCAGCGTCAGCGACCCCAGCCCGGGACCGATCTCGACGACGTGGTCCTGCTGCGTCACCCGGCCGGCGCGCACGATGCGGCGCACGGTGTTGGCGTCGACGACGAAGTTCTGTCCCCACTTCTTCGTCGGGCGCACCCCGAGCCGGTCGGCCAGCTCACGCACGGCACCCGCCCCGAGCAGGCCACGAGCGCCCCCTTCGCCGGGGGTGGTGAGGTCGGTCATGGGATGGACTCTATGCGTGCCGAAGGCGCCCGGCGTACACATGACACCGGACCCCCGGACCACATCGAGTGGTTCCGGGGGTCCGGTGCTGGCGAAGGGGGCGGCTGACCTCTTACGCGCAGCCCCAGGGCGACGTACCGCGGCTGGCATAGACACGGTTGGCGACGGTGATCTGCTCCGCACGCGAGGCCAGGTCGGCACGCGGGGCGAAGTCGCCACCGCCGGCGCCGAGCCAGGTGCCGCTGTCGAACTGCAAGCCGCCGTAGTAGCCGTTGCCGGTGTTGATCGACCAGTTGCCCGTCGACTCGCACTGGGCGATCCGGTCCCACATCCCGGCGCGGGCCAGATTCAGTCCGGCGCCGGACGAGCTGGAGTTGCTGCTGGAGGAGCTCGACGGCGAACTGCTGGAGGAGCTCGACGGGGAGCTGCTGGAGGATGAGGAGGAGGTGCTGGAGGATGAGGAGGAGGTGCTGGAGGAGCTGCTGCTCGAGGAGGTCGGCTCCGGCTTCGGCGCGGGCTTGGCCTTGGTACCGACGACGACGATCTTCGAGACCGGCTTCGCGGTGACCTTGCTGCCGGTCTCCTTGGTCTTGACCTCATCGCCGTTCTTGTAGGTGACCTTGAGGGTGACGGACTCGCTGCCGTTCTTGCCCTCGCGCTCGACCTTCTCGGTTCCCTCGGTCAGCGAGGAGTCCTTCTTGGTCTCGGTCGTGAAGGGAATCGACTGCTTCTTCGTCGTGGTCTTGCGCTCGATGCGGTCGAGCGTGATCTTCATGTCGTCGCGCAGGCGTGCGTCCGCGCCGGGCTTGATCTTGTCGTTCGAGTCGAACTTGATCTTCGCCTCCTTCAGCGCGTCCTCGACGGTTCCCGCGGTGACGGTCTCGGTCGACTTCTTGCCGGCGACGACGAAGGTGATGTCCTTGGGGGTGTTGACCTTGAGCTCGAGCCCCTGGCGGCCGATCGTCTGGCTGCGCGAGGCGGACAGCTTCGCGTCCTCGCCGCCCCGGATTCCCAGTTCCTTCAGCGCCTGGCCGACGGTCGTGGCCGTGGTCCAGTAGGTGCGCTCCTGGCCGTCCACCGTCAGGGTCAGCTTGCGGCCGTACCGCACGACGATCGTCTGGTCGTTCTCGATGGGGGTGTCCACCGAGGGCGTGACGACATCGTGCTTCTTGATGTCGATGCCCTGCTTGTCCAGGACGTCACCGACGCTGCCGCCGAAGGCGTGCACGGTCGAGGTGTCTCCGTCGACGGACAGGGCCACGGACTTGTCCATGACGACGACGCCGGAAACGCCGATCGCCAGGGCTCCGACGACGCCGGCCTGGGTGAGGCGGCGGATGGCGAGTGAACTCACTGTGCTCCGATTGATAGCTCTTTCCGGGCTCCGGTGTGCTCGCGCAGGATCCCCCCGGGAAATGGCGGGTCCGGTGTCGGCGAGCGCTTCAGGGGAACCGTTCCCGGCCAACGGCGCACCACAATGCCTGAAAAGAAACGCTCAGGTCAATTTTTGGTAACGGAACCCTCGGGAGCTCACGATCGCTGGACGACCTGCGCCCCCGAGAACCCCCGGAAATCAAGGTGCGCCAGGGCGTCCTGTGCCGTTCACCACGGTCCGTACACTCGCGCGGCGTTGTCCGAGACCGCTTCGCACATGGTCGCCACGTCCACTCCCCGGGTCTGCGCCATGCCACGGACGGTGTGCGGCAACAGATACGGCGCATTCGCGTTGCCCCGCTCGGGGGTCGGGGTGAGGTAGGGCGCGTCGGTCTCGGCAAGCACCTGGTCCATCGGGGTGATCGCGAGCGCCTCGCGCAGGTCACGAGCACTCTTGAAGGTCACGGTGCCGGCGAAGGAGAGCAGGTAGCCCCGCTCGATGCACTCACGCGCCATCGCGACGTCACCGCTGAAGCAGTGCAGGACGGTCACCTCGGGGGCACCCTCCTGCGCCAGGATGCGCAGCACGTCGTCGTGGCTGTCCCGGTCGTGGATCTGCAGTGGCCTGCCGGTGCGCTTGGCCAGGTCGATGTGCCAGCGGAAGGACTCCTCCTGCACCGCGTGGCCCTCCGGCCCGGTGCGGAAGTGGTCGAGACCGCTCTCGCCGATCGCGCGGATGCGTGGGTGCACGGACAACCGCTCGATCTCGTCCCAGGCGGCCTGCAGCCGCCCGGCGTCGGCGAGCGCGGGGACCTCGTTGGGGTGCAACGCGATCGCGCCGAGCATGCCCGGGTGTCGATCGACCTGCTCGACGGTGAAGCGGGCGCTGACGAGGTCACAACCGACCTGGACGACCCGGTCGACGCCGACGCTCGCGGCGTCGGCCAGCGCCGCCGCCACGTCCTGGGTCGTGGGCTCGTCCGGACCATCGGGGGCGATCGCGTCCGGCACGTCCCGGCGCCGGACGTCCAAGTGGGTGTGGTTGTCGACCACGGCGATGGGAAGGGGGTCCGGCATGGCCGGCACGACGCCTCGCCCACCCATCAGGCGTCCTGCGACATGGCCGCGCGCTCGGTCTCGACGACGACGTCGGGGTCGAGCTTGGTGAAGACCGGCTTCGGCTTGGCGATGGTCGTCCCGACGGTCACGGGGGTGCTCTCCCAGGCGGGGAAACCGGCGTAGTCACCGGTGATGATCTCGTACCCGGGGCCACCGTCGAGGTCCTCCACGGCGTCGACCCTCGGCATCGGCACGAGCTCACCGGCACCACCGAGCACGGTGTCGACCCGGTTGGCCGCGTGCGGGAGGAAGGGGGCCAGCAGCAGGTTGCAGTCGCTGACGCACTGGAGCAGCGTGTGCAGCACCGTCGCGAGTCGCTCACGCTGGTCATCGCCCTTCAGACGGAAGGGCTCGGTGTCGGTGACGTACTTGTTGACGTCACCGACGACGCGCATCGTCTCGGCCAGGGCCGCCTTCTGGCGGTGCCGACCGAGCAGGCCACCCACCTCGTCGAAGGCATCGCGCACTCGCGCGAGGACGGCCTCGTCGACCTCCTCGAGCTGCCCCGGCTGCGGGATCTCGCCGAAGTTCTTGGCGACCATCGACGCCGTGCGGTTGACGAGGTTGCCCCAGCCTCCGACGAGCTCGGAGTTGTTGCGCTGGACGAAGTCCGGCCAGGTGAAGTCGGCGTCGTGGCTCTCCGGTCCGGCTGCGCAGATGTAGTAGCGCAGCGCATCCGGTCCGTAGTCCCGGAGCACGTGCCGCACGTGGATCACGTGCCCACGGCTGGAGGAGAAGGCCCTGCTCTCCATCGTGAGGAACTCGCTCGAGACCACCTCGGTGGGCAGGTTCAGCTCCCCGTACTCACCGGGGGTTCCCCCCTTCTCCCCCTTGCCGGCGTAGGCGAGCAGCTCCGCCGGCCAGATCTGGGAGTGGAAGGTGATGTTGTCCTTGCCCATGAAGTAGTAGGACAGGGCCTGCGGATCGTTCCACCACTGGCGCCACAGGTCGGGGTCGCCCTGGCGACGGGCCCACTCGATGGATGCCGAGAGGTAGCCGATGACCGCGTCGAACCATACGTAGAAGCGCTTCGTCGGGTACTTCTCCCCGAGCTCGCCGGGCAGCGGGATGCCCCAGTCGATGTCGCGGGTCATCGCCCGCGCACGGATGTCGTCGAGGATGTTCATGCTGAATCGGATGACGTTGGGCCGCCACGTCCCGGTCGCCTCGCGACCCTCGAGGTACTCGCGCAGGGCACCGGCCAGGGAGGGCAGATCGAGGAAGAAGTGCTCGGTCTCGCCGAACTGCGGAGTGGAGCCGTCGATCTTGCTGTGCGGCTCCTTCAGGTCGCTCGGCTCGAGCTGGTTGCCGCAGTTGTCGCACTGGTCGCCACGGGCCTCGTCGTACCCGCAGATCGGGCAGGTGCCCTCGATGTAGCGGTCGGGCAGCGTGCGGCCGGTGCGCGGGTCGATCGCGACCTGCTGCGTCTGCTCGATGAAGTAGCCGTTGGCCCGGCACTGCTCGAACATGTGCTGCGCCACCCGGTAGTGGTTGCGTGCCGTCGTGCGCGTGTAGAGGTCGTAGGAGCAGCCCAGGTCCGCGAGCTCGTGGGAGATCGTCGAGTGGTGCATGTCGACGAGCTCGCGCGCGGTGGTTCCCTGCTTGTCGGCGAGGACGAGGATGGGGGTGCCGTGCTCGTCCGACCCGCTGACCATGAGGACGTCGTGGCCCGCCATGCGCATGTACCGGCTGAAGACGTCCGAGGGCACCCCGAATCCGGCGACGTGACCGAGGTGGCGGGGGCCGTTCGCGTACGGCCAGGCGACGCAGGAGAGAACCTTCATGGTTGCTCATCCTAGGTTCCCGGCACTCGCGGCCTCTCCCCAGCCGCCCCTGGGGCCGACGGTGGCTGGCGAAGGGGGTCGACCACCCCGGTGGGAGCCGATCAGTCCTGCGGGATGAAGGCGGTGATGATGCGGTGACCGATACCGCGCACGAACTCCTCGCGCTCGGCCTCCGGACGCTGGAGAGCCGCGCCCAGCACACCCTCCATCGCGGCGATGATCGCCTGCGCGGAGGTCTGGACATCAGCGACCTCGGCGCGGGTGAGGATCTGGCCGACGATCCCCTCGATGCGCTCGCGAGCCGGCTCCATCGCCGCAGCGATCTCGGGCTCACGGGCCACCTCGTGGGCGAGCTCGGCCTTGGCGATCAACGCGTCGGGCTCACGCAACCAGCCGGCGAAGAGGTCCAGGGCGCTCTCGATGAGCGCCTCGTCGGACTCGCCCGCCTGCTGCCGGCCGGCCAGGACCTCGACGTTGTCGATGAGTCCGGCCGCGATGAACTCCGTCAGGGCGGTCACGAGAGCCATGCGGGTGCGCAGGTAGCCGGAGGTGCTCCCCTGGGGCAGTCCCGCCTCGGCGTCCACGGCGCGATGCGTCAGCCCGCGCATGCCTCTCGCGGCCACGACCCGCGTCGCGGCCTCGAGGATCAGCTGCATCCTCGGCGACAGGACCGAGGTCTCCTTCTCGCTCATTGCGGTCACGGTACCCGCCCACACCCGCTGCGCCGGCCCGGGCGTGGGCGGTCCGACACGACTTGACGCCGGCTTTCTACACGCGTAGATTCATTTGCGTCTTCAACAGATGTAGAAAGGTTGATCATGAGCATCGCCTCCGTCACCACGTTCCTCACCGCCTCGCTGATCCTGGCCGGGATCGCACTGGCCTTCCTCGTCCTGTCCGTCGCGGTCGTCGCCGTGCCGTACTTCGTCACCAACCACCGCACCCGGGTGGCACGTCGAGAGCCCCTCCTCGGGTACTACCGGCGTCAGATCGTCCTGGGCTGACCGGGCCGCAGGCCGACCCCCTTCGCGCCCACGGTCGTGCGACGCAGTCCGGGACCGGGTCCTTAGAGTGGGGACATGCCAGCAGCCACTGCGCCCGTCGGGCCACGGGGACACCTCGCCCCCCGCACTGCGCTGACCGAGTCCGTGCTCGTCCTCGGGGTCTCCCTCGGCGCGTCGGCCATCTGGTCGCTGCTGTCACTCGTTCGCAAGTTCACTGCCCAGGAGTCCCTCTCCAGCCAGGTGACCGCGATGAACCAGTCGGTCACACCCGAGCGGCCATGGCTCGACCTGACCCACCAACTGATCGGTATCGGTCTGGCCCTGGTCCCGGTCGTCCTGGCCCTGCACCTGCTGGCCCGCCAGCACCCCCACCCGTACCGACTCATCGGGCTGGACCGCCGGGCTCCCCTGCGCGACCTCGGCCAGGGCCTGGGCCTCGCCGCCCTGATCGGTATCCCCGGGTTGGGCCTCTACCTCGCCGCCCGCGCCCTGGACCTGAACACCACGGTCGCTGCGGCCGATCTGACCACGGTGTGGTGGACCATCCCCGTCCTCGTCCTCGCTGCCGGCCAGAACGCGGTTCTGGAGGAAGTGATCATGCTCGGCTACCTCTTCACCCGGTGGCGCGAGGCGGGCTGGTCCCCCGTGGCCATCGTCGTCGTCAGCGCCCTCGTCCGCGGCAGCTACCACCTCTACCAAGGACTGGGCGGCTTCGTCGGGAACATCGCGATGGGCCTGCTGCTCGGCGCCGTCTATCTCAGGGTCCGACGTGTGGCCCCCATGATCATCGCCCACTGGGTCATCGACATCGTCGCCTTCGTCGGCTACGCGCTGCTGGTCAGCCGGGTCGGCTGGCTCGGCTGAGCCCTGCGGCCCGGGACTCGGGCCCGGGCACGCTCTCTGCCCCCGAGGTCCGGGTCGGCCTGGCTGCGCCGGGCCCAGAAGGCGAAGGGCCCGCACCGACGAATCGGTGCGGGCCCTTCGTCTGTGACGCTCAGCGGCTGCTGCGGGCCGCGTTGCGCATGTCGGCGTTGAGCTGACCGATGACGTCCAGCGGGATCTCCTTCGGGCAGGCGAAGCTGCACTCACCGATGTTGGTGCAACCTCCGAAGCCTTCGGCGTCGTGCTGGTCGACCATCGAGGTCACGCGCGCAGACCGCTCCGCCTGACCCTGCGGGAGCTCACCGAGGTGGGTGATCTTCGCACCGAGGAAGAGGGCGGCCGAGCCGTTCGGGCATGCAGCCACGCACGCACCGCAACCGATGCACTCGGCTGCCATGAACGCGCGGTCGGCGTTCTGCTTCGGAACCGGAGTCGCGTGGGCGTCCGGGGCGGCACCGGTGTTGACCGAGATGTAGCCGCCGGACTCGATGATCCGGTCGAAGGAACCGCGGTCGACCACCAGGTCCTTGATGATCGGGAAGGCACTGGCGCGCCAGGGCTCGACGGTGATGACCTCGCCATCGGTGAACGTGCGCATGTGCAGCTGGCACGTGGTCGTGTGATCGGGGCCGTGCGCCTCACCGGAGATCATCAGTCCGCACATGCCGCAGATGCCTTCACGGCAGTCGCTGTCGAAGGCGATGGGCTCCTCGCTCTCCGCCACCAGCCGCTCGTTGAGGACGTCGAGCATCTCCAGGAAGGACATGTCCGGGGAGACATCGGTCATCTCGTAGGTCACGAGGCCACCCTTCGCAGCGGGTCCCTCCTGACGCCAAACCTTCAGGGTCAGATTCATTCCACTCACTTGTAGCTCCGCTGCTTGAGTTCGATGGCCTCGAACGTGAGGTCCTCCTTGTGCAGGACAGGTTTGCCGGGAAGGCCAGCCTCGTCGGGCTGGAACTCCCAGGCGGCGACGTAGGCGAAGTCCTCGTCGTCGCGCAGCGCCTCGCCGTCCTCGGTCTGGGACTCGGACCGGAAGTGGCACCCACAGGACTCGCTGCGGTGGAGCGCGTCGATGCACATGAGCTCGCCGAGCTCGAGGAAGTCCGCGACGCGGCCCGCCTTCTCCAGGCTCTGGTTCAGGGTGTCGGCCGAGCCGGGCACCTTGACGTTGCGCCAGAACTCCTCACGCAGGCTGCGAATGAGGTCGATGGCCTTCAACAGGCCCTCCTCGTTGCGCTCCATCCCGCAGTACTCCCACATGATGTGCCCGAGCTCCTTGTGGAAGGAGTCCACGGTCCGCTCACCGTTGATGGACAACAACTTCTCGGTGCGGTCGGCGACGGCCGCCTTGACCTCGGCCACCGCCGGGGAGTTCTCGTCCACCTGCGGGTACGGGCCCTTGGACAGGTAGTCGCGGATGGTGTTGGGCAGGACGAAGTAGCCGTCCGCCAGACCCTGCATCAGGGCCGAGGCACCGAGGCGGTTGGCGCCGTGGTCGGAGAAGTTCGCCTCGCCGGCCACGAAGAGCCCGGGGATGGAGCTCTGCAGGTCGTAGTCGACCCACAGGCCACCCATGACGTAGTGGACGGCGGGGTAGATGCGCATCGGGCCCTTGTACGGGTCCTCGCCGGTGATGCGCATGTACATGTCGAAGAGGTTGCCGTACTTGTTCCGGATGGCGTCCTCACCCAGACGTTCGATCGCCGATGCGAAGTCGAGGTAGACGCCACGGCGGAAGTCACCGACCTTGGGTCCGACGCCACGCCCCTCGTCACAGACGACCTTGGCCTGACGCGAGGCGATGTCGCGGGGCACGAGGTTGCCGAACGCGGGGTACTTGCGCTCCAGGTAGTAGTCGCGGTCCTCCTCGGCGATGTCCTGCGGATCCTTGTCGCAGTCCTCGGCGCGCTTGGGCACCCAGATGCGACCGTCGTTGCGCAGCGACTCCGACATCAGGGTCAGCTTCGACTGGTAGTCGCCGGCAACCGGGATGCACGTCGGGTGGATCTGCGTGTAGCAGGGGTTGGCCATGTAGGCACCCTTGCGGTGCGCGCGCCAGCTGGCCGTGACGTTGGAGCCCATCGCGTTGGTCGAGAGGTAGAAGACGTTGCCGTAGCCGCCGCTGGCCAGCACGACCGCGTCGGCGATGTGCGTCTCCAGCTCACCGGTGACCAGGTCACGCGCGACGATGCCGCGGGCGCGGCCGTCCTCGATGATCAGCTCAAGCATCTCGTGGCGGGTGTACTCGTCGACGGTGCCGGCTGCGATCTGCCGCTCGAGGGCCTGGTAGGCACCGATGAGCAGCTGCTGACCGGTCTGGCCACGGGCGTAGAACGTCCTGGAGACCTGGACGCCACCGAAGGACCGGTTGTCCAGCAGGCCCCCGTACTCACGGGCGAAGGGAACACCCTGGGCGACGCACTGGTCGATGATGTTCGCGCTGACCTCGGCCAGCCGGTACGTGTTGGTCTCGCGCGAGCGGTAGTCGCCGCCCTTCTCCGTGTCGTAGAAGAGGCGGTAGGTCGAGTCCCCGTCCTCCTTGTAGTTCTTCGCGGCGTTGATCCCGCCCTGGGCGGCGATGGAGTGGGCGCGGCGCGGGGAGTCCTGGTAGCAGAAGGACTTCACGTGGTACCCGGCCTCGCCGAGCGTGGCTGCGGCGGCACCTCCGGCCAGGCCGGTGCCGACGACGATCACCGACAACTTTCCCCGGTTGGTCGGCTGGACGAGGCCGGCGTCGAACTGGCGCTGCGTCCACATCTTGTCGATCGGCACCTTGGGCGCCTGGGTGTCGGCGATCGGTTCACCCTCGGTGAAGAACTCGCTGAGCGTGTCGGTCATGTGTGTCAGTGCTCCAGAATCAGGCGATGAGGTTGAAGAGGATCGCGAACGGCGGGATGAGGAAGCCGACGACGATGACGATCCCCACGATCGCGCCGAGCGTCTTGGCCCGCTTGCGCGTGGTCGCGGTCGTCGTCAGACCCATGGTCTGGGCGGCGCTCCAGACGCCGTGGTACAGGTGCATGCCCAGGGCGATCATGGCCAGTGCGTAGATCAGGACCATCCACCACAGCTCGAAGCTCGCCTGGACCATGACGAAGGGGGATGCCTCGATCTTCGCAGCGTCCACCGAGCTGTTGATGGCCGGCTTGACGAGCGTGAAGTGGATCAGGTGCCAGATGACGAAGACCAGGATGGCCAGCCCACCCCAGCGCATCGTGCGGGAGGCGAGGGTGGAGCCGAGGTTCTTCTTCACCGCGTACTTCTGCGGGCGCGCCGAACTGGCCCTGGACCACAACTTCATCCCGGCGTAGACGTGCGCGATGATCGACACGATCAGCACGACCCGCACGATCCACAGCATCCCGCCGTAGGGGAGCATCGGCTCACCGAAGGTGCGCAGGTGGTGGGCGTAGGTGTCGAACGCCTCCTGACCACCCAGTGCCATGAGGTTGCCGTACATGTGCAGGAGCACGTACAGAAGGAAGATGACGCCGGAGCCCGCCATGAGGAATTTCAGCCCGATGGAGGACGACGCCACACCCTTCTTCTTCGCAGGGAGAGTCGTAGTAGCCACGGGCTCAAGGTACCCCCTCGTGACCGGGAACACCTTGGTGCCCCCGCCGTTCGGAATGTGACTTTTACCCGGTTACCGTGACGTAATAGACAACAGACATGTCGCAGAAATCCCGCTCCGACCGGAAGCAGGTCATGAACAACACGCCCGAGACGATCGCCGTCGCCACGACACCCCGAGGTGAAGTCTCCCTGCGCGAGCGCAGCGACGATGACGGCAGCGTGGTCCACGAGCTGGTCGTGGCCGGGGTCTTCGCGATGGACTCGGCGGACACCTCGACCGAGACGGCACTGGCGCAACGCTCCCTGGAGAGGGTGGCAGCACCCACGCGGGTCCTCATCGGGGGCCTGGGTCTGGGCTTCACCGCCTGGCAGACACTCAAGGACCGGCGGGTGCGCGACCTGCACGTCGTCGAGCTCGAGGAGGACCTCGTCCAGTGGGCGCGTCTGGGCCTGACCCCGACGCTCGGTGTGCTCGCCCGCCACCCACGGGTGACCCTGCACGTGCAGGACGCGGTCTCCGCCGTCACCGGCGACGACGAGCCGGCCGGGCCGTGGGACCTCGTCCTGCTGGACGTGGACAACGGGCCGAGCTTCCTGGTGCACGAGGACAACGAGCGCCTCTACTGCGCCGCCACGCTGTCCCGGCTCCTGTCACAGGTGACGAAGGGGGGCGCCCTGACGATCTGGGCCGCCCAGCGCGAGCCGGCCCTGCTCGCCACGCTGGCGGGTCTGGCCCCCACCGAGGAGGTCGTCCTGCCCGTGGAGCGCCAGGGGCGTCCCTTCGAGTACGCGCTCTACATCGCCCGCCCCTGACAACCCGGGACGGAGGACGTGAGCGGGTCGGCCCGCCTCAAGCCGAAGTCCGGCACGGCACCATGCGGCGCACGAGAAGGAAGGGACTTCGGCAAGGGCCGAGTCGCCACGTCGTCCAGCCGCGAAACGATCAGGCGGAGGCCGCCTTCGCGGCTGCGGGCAACGCGTCCAGAATCGTCTCGAGCGCCTCTTCATCGTGCGCCCCGGAGACGAACCACGCCTCGAAGGCACTCGGCGGCAGGTGCACCCCACCCTCGAGCATCGCCTGGAAGAAGCGGCCGTAGGCGGCCGTGTCCTGCTGCTGGGCGTCGTCGAAGGAACGCACCTGCCCCTCGCGGAAGAAGACCGAGAACATCGAGCCGGCCCACTGCACGCGGTGCGCGACCCCCTCGGCGGACAGAGCGGCCGAGGCGGCGTCGGCGATACGTGTGGCCGTCGCCTCCAGCCGCGGGTAGAGCTGCGGGGTGCAGGCGCGCAGCGTCGCGAGCCCGGCAGCCGTCGCGACGGGGTTACCGGACAGGGTCCCGGCCTGGTAGACCGGCCCCTCCGGAGCGAGCCGGGCCATGAGATCGGCGCGCCCACCGAAGGCCGCAGCCGGGAAGCCACCGCCCATGACCTTGCCGAAGGTGAACAGGTCGGGCGCTCCCCCTTCGTAGCCGCCGGGGTGCGCCCCGTCGGGACCGGTCTCGTGGCCGTACCACCCCGAACGGCTGGACCGGAATCCGGTCATGACCTCGTCGCTGATGAGCAGCGCGCCGTGGGCGGCGGTCACCCGGCGCAGCCCCTCGGTGAATCCGGGCCCGGGCGGGACGATGCCCATGTTGCCGGGCGAGGCCTCGGTGATGACCGCGGCGATCTCCTGGCCACGCGCGGCGAAGAGCTCCTCGACGGCGGCGAGGTCGTTGTACGGCAACACGACCGTCTCCCCCGCGGCCGAGGCGGGAACTCCGGCGGAGTCAGGGAGCGCGAAGGTCGCAACGCCCGAGCCGGCCTGTGCGAGAAGGGCGTCCACGTGGCCGTGGTAACAGCCGGCGAACTTCACGATGACCGAGCGGCCGGTCACCCCCCGCGCCAGACGAAGGGCGGACATCGTCGCCTCGGTCCCGGAGGAGACCAGACGAACCTGCTCGAGCGGCTCGACTCGGTCGACGACCTCGGCGGCAAGGGCCACCTCGCCCTCGCTCGGCGTGCCGAAGGAGAAACCACGACGCGCAGCGTCGGTCACCGCGGCGAGCACGTCCGGGTGGGCGTGGCCGAGGATCATCGGCCCCCACGAGCAGATCAGGTCGACGTAACGGTTGCCGTCGACGTCGGTCAGCCAAGGGCCTTCGGCCCGCTCGATGAACCGGGGAACCCCACCGACCCCGCCGAAGGCGCGCACCGGGGAGTTCACTCCCCCGGGCGTCACGGCGCGGGCGCGGTCGAACAGGGCCTCAGATCGGGTCGTCGATTGCGTCATGCCCCCAGTCTCCCAAACAAGAACAGGTGGCTGGTCCGGGGGAACTCGGGGCGCAGGTCGCCCCGCGACCGTGAGCCCCCGAGCGACCTAGTCGTCGAGCCCGATCTCGTGGTGCTCGGGCGCGAGCCGGTCACGCACAGCGGCCATCGCCTCACCCAGCGCGGTGAACTGCTCGGGGGTGAGGATGTCCACGAGGTGCTCGCGCACCGACTCCACGTGCCTGCTGGCGAGCTCGTCGAGGATCCTGCGGCCGTCGTCGGTGAGCACGAGCTCGACGCCACGGCCGTCGTCGGTGGCCCGGCAGCGCTCGACCCAGCCGCGCTTCTCCAGCCGCGCGGCGGTGTGCGTCACCCGAGAGCGTGACTGCACGATGTCGTCGGCAAGGCGGGACATGCGCGTGCGCTGGCCGGGCGACTCGGAGAGCATCGACAGCAGCTCGTACTCGGTCAGCTGCATCTTGTGGGGCGCCAGGTCGTCGCCGAGCGCCTTGTCGAGCAGGCGCGTCCCGCGCAGGAAGGCGCGCCAGTGCTTCTGCTGCTGTGCATCCAGCCACTTGGGGCCGCTCACAGTCGTCCCGCCACCTCGAGTGCGAAGTACGTGAGAATCATCTGCGCTCCCGCCCGCCTGATGTGGATGAGCGACTCGAGCACCGCTGCGTCGCGGTCGATCCAGCCGCGGTCCGCGGTGGCGACGATCTGCGCGTACTCGCCGGAGATCTGGTAGGCCGCGACGGGCACGGTCGAGATCTGTGCCGTGGCGGCGATGATGTCCAGGTGCGGCTGGGCCGGCTTGACCATGATGATGTCAGCGCCCTCGGCGAGATCCAGCTCGACCTCGCGCAGGGCCTCGACGGCGTTGGCCGGGTCCTGCTGGTAGGTCGCCCGGTCGCCGGTGAGAGATGACTGCACGGCCTCGCGGAAGGGGCCGTACAGCGCCGAGGTGTACTTCGCGGCGTAGGCCAGCACGAGCGTGTCGGTGTGGCCGGCGGTGTCCAGGGCCGCGCGCACACGGGCGACCTGGCCGTCCATCATCCCGGAGAGCCCGAGTACGTGGGCCCCTGCGGCCGCCTGCGCGAGCGCCATGTCGGCGTACCGCGCCAGGGTGGCGTCGTTGTCGACGACCGTCCGGCCGGCGGGGTCGGTCGTGAGCACCCCGCAGTGGCCGTGGTCGGTGAACTCGTCGAGGCACAGGTCGGTCATGACGACCAGCTCGTCACCAACCGCGTCGACGACGGCCCGGGTGGCCACGTTGAGGATCCCCTCGGGGTCGTCCGCGCCGGAGCCGCGCGCGTCCTTGGTCTGCGGCACCCCGAAGAGCATGACTCCACCGATGCCGGCGGCGACGCAGGCGCGAGCCTCCTCGACCAGCGAGTCGATGGTGTGCTGCACCGCTCCCGGCATGGAGGAGATCTCCACCGGCGCGTCGATACCCTCACGGACGAAGACGGGCAGGACCAGATCAGCCGGGTGCAGCCGGGTCTCCGCGACGAGACGGCGAAGGGGGCCACTGCCCCGAAGTCGCCGCGGACGCACCTGCGGTCCGGTCGGGACGGACGTCGCGGGAGTCACCCCTTCGCCTTCTTGCGGCGGGTCGTCGCCTTCTTGCGGCGGGCACTCGGACGCTGGGGCTCCTCCCCTGCCTCGATGGCTGCAGCGGCCAGCTTGCGACCGTGGTCGGCCAGCGCCTCGACGAGGCTCGCTCCGGTGGCCTCGGGGGCCATGACGTCGACGCGCAGACCCGCCTCCTCGGCCGTCTTGACCGTGGCCGGCCCGATGCAGGCGATGACAGTGGCCGGGTGCGGCTTTCCGGCGATGCCGACGAGGTTGCGCACCGTGGAGGACGAGGTGAAGACGACCGCGTCGAAGGCCCCCTGCTTGATCGCGTCGCGAGTCGGCGCCGGAGGCGGCGTGGCGCGCACCGTGCGGTACGCGGTGACGTCGTCGACCTGCCAGCCCATCTCCTGCAGACCGGCCACGAGCGTGTCGGTCGCGATGTCGGCTCGAGGCAGGAAAACACGGTCGATCGGGTCGAGAACCTCGTCGTAGGGCGGCCACTCCTCGAGCAGGCCGCGGGCGGACATCTCCCCGGTCGGCACGAGGTCGGGCTCGATCCCCCAGTCGCGCAGCGCATCGGCAGTGACGCCACCGACCGCAGCGATCTTCAGCCCCGAGAACGCGCGGGCGTCGAGACCGAACTCCTCGAACTTCTCCCGGATCGCCTTGACGGCGTTGACCGAGGTGAAGCCGATCCACTGGTAGCGGCCGGTGACGAGGCCGCGCACGGCGCGCTCGACGGCCTGCGGCGTGCGGGGCGGCTCGACGCTGATCGTCGGGACGACCTCGCTCGTGGCGCCGTGGCCGAGCAGCTGCTTGGCGGTCGGGCCGGCCTGGTCCTTCGTCCGCGGGATCAGGACGTTCCAGCCGTAGAGCGGCTTGGTCTCGAACCAGGACAGCGTGCTGCGCATGGCGACGGTCGGACCGACGATCGCCAGGGTCGGGACCTCCAGCCCGACGACGGCGTCGGCGGCCTCGGCCAGGGTGGTCCCGTGGGTGACCTGCGAGGTGGTCGTCCCGCCCTGGGTGAGGGCGACGGCGGTCTCGCCGTCACGGCCGTTGGCCAGCAGGTTGGCGAAGGCCGGGACGAGGTGCTCGGGCAGCCCGAGCAGCACGAGCGTGACGTCGTCATCGACCGAGGCCGACAGGTCCGGGCGCTTGGACCCGGAGACGCTGACGACGTGGAGGGCGCCGGTCGAGCGGTTGGTCAGCGGGACACCGGCGTAGGACGGCACGGCGCTCACGGCGGAGACCCCCGGGACGACGTCGAAGTCGATGTCCGCCTTGACCAGGGCGGACGCCTCCTCGGCGAGGCCGTTGAAGGTCGCTGGATCGCCGTCCATGAGACGTACGACGAGCCCGCCCTTGTGCGCCTTGGCCGTCTTGACGACGAGCTTGGCACGCGAGGCGTGGGTGAGCTGCTGGCCGTGCTCACCGTGGCTGGCATCGACGATCTCGACGCCCTCCCCGGTCATCGAGGCGACGATCTCCTCGTTGGTCAGCTGGTCGGTGATGACGGCGTCGGCCTGCGACAGCAACTCGACGGAGGCGACGGTCATCAGTGATGCGTCACCCGGTCCGGCGCCGACGAAGGCGACTCGGGCCGGTC